>JACKEJ010000011.1:0-300000 GCA_020633055.1 Sandaracinaceae bacterium
CACCCCGCCCGGCAGCTCGCGCTCCACCTCCAGCCCCAGCGCGTTCCGCGCGAACGCCATGGGCGCTGCCCCCGCGCCTGCACCGTTCGCGAGCCGCGACACCTCCCCCAGCGCGTCGTGCGCAATCCGCTGCAGCGCGCCGAAGTCGCTCTCCACGTGCATCCGCTGCCCCGCTTCGTACCCCGACCGCACCCACGTCTGTCCGCCGTCCTGGCTGCAACGCGCGACACCACACGCCCAAGGAGACGTCCTCCGCACCAAGTGCCACTACGACCACTGCTTCCCTTGAGCCACTCGATCATTCATCGTTCAAATTGGCGAGAATCCGATGCTAAGTCCGCATCTCACGGAGACCTCACGAAACACATCGGAGACCAAGACATGGACATGCGTGACATCCCTGGCGATCATGAAGTCTTCATCAATAGCGACATTGAACTTCGCATTCTTGATGATCCGAACACCCGCGAGAGTCATGAATTCTGACGAATAATCGTCAACTAACGCCCGCCTCGATTTGACAATCGCCAGAGCAAAGTCGAGTGACACACCGGAAACCTCCAGTTCTACGGGGACCACATCAACATCGCGCAACAACTCCTCCCCGAGACACTCAACCGCCCTGCTCGAAAACATCGGATGTATCCCTGGAACTGTCTGCACATAGTCCAGGCCACGAAGAACATCCAACGCATATCCGCGCTGGGCGACTCCGATGGGGCGAGCAGGCTTGCCAGACGAGCGAGCCGTCGACTTCATTCCACCAAACACCGAATCGTAATTGACGATATCCACGTAACCTTCAGGATGCGAGTAGGTACACACAAGCTGATAACACGTCACTCCACACCTCTCAGTCTAACAACGATATACTAGGCACATGTTCTACGGCCAGCGTTGAGATCGCTCCGCAACTCGTGCTGCAAATCTCGTATCGCTTCGTCGAGTTGCGATGGGGATATGTGCCCCGCATCGAGTGCCACCTTCAGGTTGTCGAGCATAGTTCCCACATCTGCGTTGTACGCCGCATGCTGGACCGTCCACCCTCTGTGAAGACCGATATTTGGATTCGGATGAATCCCAGGAGCAACGGGGAGATACATCATGTTTGTTGCCGAGTTGATGTCCCGTCCCGAGGCTGCGAATACTGGATGATTTCTCAACGAGTACGGAATGAGGTGCTGCCTTTGGTATCCTTGCCGGGTTGGCATCCAGGTCGGCATGCGGTCCTCGAGGCCCAATGGGTCACTTAGAACGGCCGGATCGTCAACGTAGGCGGTCAGGTTCAGCCCGCCGGTCAGTCGAATTGGGTCAGTTTGCCCGTACCGCGCCTCGTGGGTCGAATAGTACCGCCACCGGTTGTAGTAGTCCCCGGTCTCGGCATCCTCGTACTGACCGGGCCAGCGCCACGGACAATCTTGCGCGGCCCCTTCCTCCACGCTGGGCACCCCGAACACGTCCAGCTGCATCTTCCACGCGAGCTGGCCGAGCTCGTCGTACATCTCCGTGGGCGTCCCCAGGTGGTCGCTCGCCACGCTCCACTTGCGCCCGTTCTGCTCCTTCGCCACCGGCGTGAACGTCTGCGGCTCCCAGTACCACGTCGTCAGCCCCGCCTCCGAGTCCAGCTCGTGCAGCACCGTGTGCCCGTCCCACACGAACCGGTGCTCCGCCTGCACCGTCTCCGTGCCGTCTTCGCCCACCCGCACCACGCGCTTCGCCGTCCGCCGCGCGAACGCGTCGTACTCGAACCTCACGCGCTCGCCGTCCGGTCGGGTCACCTCGCGCAGCATACCCGAACCGTTCCACGCGTACGCCCACGCGCTCCCGTCCGGCAGCTCGCGCCGCGTCTGGTTGCCGTCCTCGTCGTGCTCGTACCGCACCCCGTCCGCCTCCAGCAGCCGCCCGCCCGGCCCGTAGCGCCGGTCACGCCCGTCGCCCGTGCGGTACACGTTGCCCACAGCGTCCATCGCCCGCTCCACCACCGCACCCTGCCCGGGCCGGCGCTCCCGCACCAGCCGGCCGCGGTCGTCGTGGTCGTAGAACGTCGGCCCGCTGCTCGGGTTGATGATGGCCGCTATCTGGTCCGCCCCACGCCACTGGTAGCTCCGCGCGTCCAGCGCTTCCGTCAGCCCGCCTTCCGGCCCACCCGCAAACCGGTCCGCGCGCCACGTGTGCCGCTCCAGCGGCCGCCCCGCCACGTCCCGCGTCCACCCCACGTGTACCCCGCCCGGCAGCTCGCGCTCCACCTCCAGCCCCAGCGCGTTCCGCGCAAACGCCAAGCGCAAAGCCCCGGCGCCAGCCCCGTTCGAGAGCGCCGCCACCTCCCCCAGCGCGTCGTGCGCTATCCGCTGCAGCGCACCGAAGTCGCTCTCCACGTGCATCCGCTGGCCCGCTTCGTACCCCGACCTCACCCACGTCTGCCCGCCGTCTTGGCTCTCCGAGACGATGCGCCCCATCCCATCGCGCTCGAAGCGCACGTCCGCGCTCTCGTTCACCGCACGCAGCAGCTGCCCCGCCGCGTCGTACCCGAACTCCGTCCGTGTCCCGTCCGAGTGCGCCACTGCGGCGATCCGCCCAGCCGCGTCGTAGTTCAGCGTCGTCTGCCGCCCGCTCGGCAGCAGCGTCTTCGTCACGCTCCGAGCTTCTATGGCTCAAAAGAGTCGCGCGTTCGATAGTGGTTAATAACTCGAACAAGGCCCGCGACATCCGTCGATTTTGACTGCCCCTTCAAAACCTCAAAAACATCAATCAACTGGGGACTCAACAGCAGGTAACGAAGACCCTCGTTGGCCGCAATGGAGGGCACACCGTCAACTTCTTCCTCCGGAGGAAGACCAGCATCGTCATTTACATAAAGGTCGTCCTCGTCCCAGAAAACGAGCTCGGCATCCGACGGCTGCTCTGTCCATTTATCACGATCAACGAACGCCCCGACGAGGTCGTATATGTCCAACCCGCCTTCCATCGCCTCAAAGAGTTCTTGCACGTTGGTAAAGGTATGCTTCATGACTTCCTTCGCTCCAAGACACTGACTACCGACAGCCGCTGCCGCCTCCCCAGCGCGCACGCCCGCCTTCGCCATCGGGGTGATAGTCTGGGAACCGCGTTCTGTGGTCTGCGGTGTCTACAAGTTGCATCAACCCGGGCACTTCTGGGTGGTGGTGCCAGGTGAGACCCCGCGGGGGCAGTAGTTGGCGACACTCCTCGTTGCCCAGGCGCGAGCGGGAGACCGTCGAACCCCGTCTCCGCCCTCACCCGGCCGCACGCGTCCAGCTCGAACGCGTAGCGCTCGCCCGCCTCGTTCACCACCTCGGTCAGCCGGTCCTCCGTGTCGCACACGAACTGCAGCCGCGTGCCCCCCCTTCCTCGCGCGCCACCATCCGGTGCTTGTGCCCGTAGGCGAAGCGCATGTGCTGGTTCGGGTCCCGCACCTCCTCGTCCTAGTTCTGGCCGCCTTCGCCGCATCCCGTAGTGCAGTCACGGATGGGACTTCGTGGGCCCCGTGAACTCTAGAGTATTGGTTATCACTACGCGCGGATGTTGGCCGCTTGGAGGATTCGGCTTGGAACCGACCTCTCGACGTCGTGGGCCCACTCGCTCTTCGTCATGTCCGCGGCATATACAATCGTCCTGTCGCTTTCCCAGAGCCTCACGGTGAGTTCGCGCGCTACTTCGACCAGAATGTTCACCACACGCGCTCGGCGGTCAGACAGTTTTAGGTTGAGGTCGTTCCCGTCGGATACGGTTTTTCCGTCGTATGCGACGAGGCACGGCTCGTCGCGACCAGATACGGCACCAGCCATCGTGTAGGGGTCCGCCCATGCGAACCCGGAGAAGTCCTCAACGTGAGCTACGCCGACCGTCGGTGGCAGAGGCGCGACGTCGTCCACGCACAACGCCACGCAGTTAAATTCAATTGCATGCCTAGCCGCGGACAGCAAACGAAGCAGTTCATCGACCAGACGATGCGCGTATGAATCGACAGTCAACGCGCGCGCAACATCCTTGGACACCCACAGATTCGGACCGCTTGGGAAGTGAAACATGCGCTTAGGAAAGCCATCTTCGAACCACTCGACGGAGACAGATTGCGAGTTTCCGTTCGACCATGTGGAGTTAATCCTTGTCGGCCGAAAGCCCCCAATGTACTCCTCCACATACCACCGAGAACCCTCACCGAATGTTACCGATAGCCATGGATCGTCATCGCGGTCGCGAGCCACCACGGAGCGCACTCTGGCATGATCTGGGCCACGGACATCTTCAGATATGACGGCTGAATCGCGCGACTCATCGTTCACGTTGAGAACGTGAACGAATGAAGTGTTGGACGTAGGAGCCCCTTCGGCAATCACGAGTTCGTCCGCCGCATCGAACCCGAACCTCCACTTCGCGCGCGGTGTCGCGCACTTGACCGGGCGGCCCCGCGTTGCCCCCACATGAGCCTGTAGTTCCACGGAGAGGGGATCGAACGAGTACAACTGCCCGGTTGCACACTCGAACCGCTTCGCCCGCTCGCGAGCTGCCCACAACCACTCGCGGACCTCGTGAGGTTGCGCGAAGAGGCACTTCGCCCGCTCCACCAAGTACAGCTTCTTCTCTTCGAGCCTCATGAACACCTTCCTCCAGCGGAGCGGAATGACTCTCTCCAGGTACCTGCCTCTTGGCGCGCTCCGATCTCGCGTAGGAGCGCCTCCACATCTTGGCCGCGACGTTCCGCCGCCTGAAGCGCACGGAAGATCATTCTCTGCGCATCATCGACCCCACCGTGGGTGTGGATGTGAGTTCCTGCATGATAGGTTCCGGCTGCGCGGGCGGAGGTCCGGCCCGGGTGGGTTGGCTGGGCGACCTGTGAGTTCCCCGTACCCCACAACGCGGCTCCGTTTGCGCCGCCATTGACGTCGATACCATGCCGGGCGAGAAGGTCTCGAGACATCTGCGCGAATCGACCGCCGCCGCTCTCCTGAACGATGTGATGAGGCGTCTGGCCCGCGACCAGAGGACGCCCCTCGGCCGCCATTGCTGCGCCGAGTTGTCGTGCCGTCAGACCGAGGGGATCTAAGCTGTTCGTCGGATCGAGAACGTATCCAAGCGGCCGAGGCCCGCCATCCATGCCCAGTGGGTCGCGGCTCCGATACCCGCCGTCGCCGTAGTACCGCCACCGGTTGTAGTAGTTGCGCTTGCCAATCATCGGCCCCGGAGATCGAGGCCTGAAATCCCGGACGACCTGAGGATGGGTGCTCGACTCCTGGAGGCCGAGGATGACGAGCACATCGAAGACGGGGACGAGGCGGAGGTACACGGCAGTCGAGCGTGAGGCAGCGGTGAAGCTGGCGGCGAAGGTGGGCGTGAACGAAGCGGCGCGCCGGCTGAAGGTTCCGCAGCCGACGTTGAGCCACTGGCGGGCAGGCCGTGGCGACGTTGGCGCCGCGGTCAGCGCGGCCACCAAGACCAAGACGACCACGACCCGTGCGAAGGGTGGAGCGGGGCGAGGCAAGCGTGACGCGACGACGCAGACGGCGACCACCTCGACACCGGCAGCCCCGGCAGCTCCGCTAGCACCACGACCGCCAGCGAGCCGGCGCAAGGTCGTGGCGAAGAGCTACACGCCGAGCCAGAAGGCCGAGGCGGTGGAGTACGCGCGCGAGCACGGGGTGAGCGCGGCGTCGAAGCAGTTGGGCGTCAGCCGCTTCTCGCTCTACGCGTGGCTGCGCCAGGTGGAGAAGGCCGCAGCAGGTGAAGGGGACTCGCCGACGAGTGGGCCAGCGCCGAAGGACGTGGAGGCGCAGCGCGACCGCGAGATCCTCGACGAGTGGTCCAAGCACCGCGGGCTCGGGCCGAGCCAGATCCGCAACCAGCTGGGGCGCGCGGGCATCAAGGTGTCGGTCAACACGGTGCGGCGCGTGATGGAGGACGCGGGGTACCGCCCGCCGAAGGTGAAGCGCGAGCCGCACGACAAGCGCTACGAGGCGGTGCGCCCGAACCACCTGTGGCACCTCGACTTCGTGCACCGGCACATCAACCGGGCGTCGACGTTCACACTGATCCTGCTCGACGACTACTCGCGCTACGTTCCGGGCCACGGCGTGGACGACGCCGAGCGCGCGGACATGGTGATCAGGACCTTCGAGGATGCGGTCGAGCGTCACGGCAAGCCGGAGGCCGTGATGAGCGACCGGGGCTCGGCGTTCTGGTCCTGGCGGGGCATCTCGCGCTTCACGGACCTGCTCACCGAGATGGGCATCGACCACCTCGTCGCGCAGCACAAGGAGCACAACGGGAAGGTCGAGGTCTTCAACGCCAACCTGCACAAGGAGCTCTTCGACGCTCAGCGCTTCTACGACCTCGCGGAGATGAAGCGTCGACTCGCGGCGCATCTCGAGTGGCACAACCACGGGCGGACGCATCACGCGCTCGGGGGGCTGCTGGTCCCGGCGGACCGCTACTACGGTCGCACCGCCGAGGTGCTGGCGCGTATCGAGGCGGGGGTGCCCGCGCGTGACGCCCATGACCTCGACCTACGCGAGCGCTGCCTCGAGCTGTTCAAGGTGGTGAGCAAGGGGGGCACCCCCGAGGTGTGGCTCCTCGGGCAGCGCCTGAACATGCCGCTCGGCACGTGAAAACAGGTGCGGTTTCGTGACTCCGAGGCCAAGGTGATTTTCCACAAAAACCAGCTTCGAAAGACCGCGAAACCGCCCCGTGGTTGTACCTGCTTCCGAGCCCGCCGTCCCGTCGAACGTGATGGCGGGTCTATTCCTCGCTGCTCGCGTACTCGCCAAGCCGCTGCCGCTCACGATGCCCTCCGTCGACGCGATCCTCGACGCGACGGGGGGCACGCGCAGTCAGGCCTACGAACTCGCGCAGCGCATCCGTGAACACCTCGTGGGCCTCACGCGGCCCGTGGGACGACCACCGGCTGACCCGGTCGAGGCGCCCCCCGACGTCGTCGCACGCGTGCGCGAAGAGGTCCTGCGCTTCGTGCTGACCCATCCTGGGTGCGCCCATATAGGCCCGCAGCGAGCGCGCTACAGCGACACGTTCCGGCGCTTCATCGTCGGGCTCCGTGAGCGCCACGCCGGGCTGTCTCTCGCCGCCTTCGCCACGGCGACCACGTTGCCCGAGGGCACGCTCGAGGACTGGCTGCGGTGCCCCGACGTCGGCGCGCTCGCGGGCGGTGAGGATCCCCCCGAGGAGAGACAGGACGACGGGACGCTCGCGCAGATCGAGAGCGTGCTCGCCGCGTACCGAAGTTGGGATGGCGACTTCACCTCGTTCTGCCGGCACGTACGTCATGACCTGCGGCTCGACCTGGGTCGTACCGTGATCTCGAACATCCTCTTTGCGCACCGCGAGCGGATACCCCTGCGCCGAGGTGGGCGCTCACGCGACGAGCACGCGCTCCGCGACGCCTTCGAGACCTTCTTCCCCGGCGCGCAGTGGGTCGGCGACGGCAAGGCGCTCGAAGTGACGATCGACGACCAGCGCTACCGCATGAACCTCGAGCTCATCGTCGACGCCGCGAGCGCTGCCTCCGTGGGCATGGCGGTCACGCCCGAGGAGGACAGCGCCGCCGTCTGCGCGGCCTTCGAGGACGGCGTACAGACCACCGGGGAGAGACCCATCGCCCTGCTCCTCGACAACCGCCCGTCCAACCACACGGATGCCGTGGAGAACGCTCTCGGCGACACGCGCCTCATGCGCTCCACCCCGGGGCGTGCCCAGAACAAGGCCCACGTCGAAGGCGCCTTCGGACTCTTCGCCCAACAGGTCCCGCCCATCGTCCTCAGCACGCGCGAGCCAGGCGCGCTCGCGCGTGGCGTCGCGACCGTCGTTGCCCAGGTCTTCTTCCGCGTCTTGAACCGCGCGCCGCGGCGTGACCGTCATGGGATGAGTCGCGTGGACCTCTACGCGCAGGGGGCCACTGCAGAGCAGGTCGCCGACGCGCGCCGCGCCCTCGACGAGCGCATCCAGAAGCTCGAGCGCGCGCGACGCACGCGCGCCGAACGGCTCGACCCGACCGTCTGCGCATACCTCGACGAGGTCTTCGCGCGCCTCGAGCTCATCGACCCCAAGCGCTACGTCCGAGATGTCATCGCGGGGTATCCCCGTGACGCCATCGTCGACGGCATCGCCACCTACGACACCAAGCGGCAGCGCGGCTCTCTCCCCGAGGGCGCCGATGCCCGCTACCTCCTCGGCATCGTCCGGAACCTCCACCACACCCACGAAGCAGACGCCATCCTCGACGCGCTCTTGCGCGAGCGCATCGAAGCGCGCGACCGCTTCCTCGAGCCGCTCATCCAGCGGAAGCAGCACATCCTCGCTGCCAGCCCTGACCTCGCGAGCGCGCTCGACGCCATCGCCGACGCCATGACGGCGGCCGTCCGCGAGCTCGACCGCCGCTTCTGGATCCGCACCGCCGCCGCACTCCTCGAACCACTCGACGCAGGCCAGCGCAACCCCCTCACTCGCCGCGTCGCGCGCCGCATCCACCGCGCCTTCGGCATCCCTCCACGCGAACGCGAGCGCCTCACCCGCATCCTCGTCCGAAGGGTCGTCCCCATCGACTGAAGCCCAGGGCCGGGGTCAGCACCGAAAACCACGCACGGCGCAACCCACCTGCGCGGCTCGCCCATCAGGACCGCGACGTCCTGCACGTCCTGAGCGCACGCCGGTCGCGGCCGCGGGCGAATGCGCGAGCCCGTTCAACCCGCGCTTGCCTCACACCTCACACCCCACGGAAACCGTCCGGTGTTTCAGCCTGGTAGGTGGTTGACAACCGCAAGTAGTCCCCGATCTCGGCATCCTCGTACTGCCCGGGCCAGCGCCACGGACAGTCCTGTGCGGCACCGGCATCGAACTCGGCGACGCCGAACACGTCCAGCTGCATCTTCCACGCGAGCTGGCCGAGCTCGTCGTACATCTCCGTCGGCGTCCCCAGGTGGTCGCTCGCCACGCTCCACTTGCGCCCGTTCTGCTCCTTCGCCACCGGCGTGAACGTCTGCGGCTCCCAGTACCACGTCGTCAGCCCCGCCTCCGAGTCCAGCTCGTGCAGCACCGTGTGCCCGTCCCACACGAACCGGTGCTCCGCCTGCACCGTCTCCGTGCCGTCTTCGCCCACCCGCACCACGCGCTTCGCCGTCCGCCGCGCGAACGCGTCGTACTCGAACCTCACGCGCTCGCCGTCCGGTCGGGTCACCTCGCGCAGCATACCCGAACCGTTCCACGCGTACGCCCACGCGCTCCCGTCCGGCAGCTCGCGCCGCGTCTGGTTGCCGTCCTCGTCGTGCTCGTACCGCACCCCGTCCGCCTCCAGCAGCCGCCCGCCCGGCCCGTAGCGCCGGTCACGCCCGTCGCCCGTGCGGTACACGTTGCCCACAGCGTCCATCGCCCGCTCCACCACCGCACCCTGCCCGGGCCGGCGCTCCCGCACCAGCCGGCCGCGGTCGTCGTGGTCGTAGAACGTCGGCCCGCTGCTCGGGTTGATGATGGCCGCTATCTGGTCCGCCCCACGCCACTGGTAGCTCCGCGCGTCCAGCGCTTCCGTCAGCCCGCCTTCCGGCCCACCCGCAAACCGGTCCGCGCGCCACGTGTGCCGCTCCAGCGGCCGCCCCGCCACGTCCCGCGTCCACCCCACGTGTACCCCGCCCGGCAGCTCGCGCTCCACCTCCAGCCCCAGCGCGTTCCGCGCAAACGCCAAGCGCAAAGCCCCGGCGCCAGCCCCGTTCGAGAGCGCCGCCACCTCCCCCAGCGCGTCGTGCGCTATCCGCTGCAGCGCACCGAAGTCGCTCTCCACGTGCATCCGCTGGCCCGCTTCGTACCCCGACCTCACCCACGTCTGCCCGCCGTCTTGGCTCTCCGAGACGATGCGCCCCATCCCGTCGCGCTCGAAGCGCACGTCCGCGCTCTCGTTCACCGCACGCAGCAGCTGCCCCGCCACGTCGTACCCAAACTCCGTCCGCGTCCCGTCCGAGTGCGCTACCGCGGCCACGCGCCCTGCCGCGTCGTAGCTCAGCGTCGTCTGCCGCCCGCTCGGCAGCAGCGTCTTCGTCACGCGCCCCTCCGCATCGCGCTGGTACGTCCTCACGTACCCGTCGAACCCGGTCTCGGCCTTCACCCGGCCACACGCGTCCAGCTCGAACGCGTAGCGCTCGCCCGCCTCGTTCACCACCCCGGTCAGCCGGTCCTCCGTGTCGTACTCGAACTGCAGCCGCGTGCCCCCCTCCTCGCGCGCCACCATCCGGTGCTTGTGCCCGTAGGCGAAGCGCACGTGCCGGTTCGGGTCCCGCGCCTCCAGCAAGTTCCCTTCGTCGTCGTACGCCATCTGCTGCTCCGCGCCCATCGGCAAGTGTACGGCGCGCGTCCACCCTTCCGAGCAACGCTCCACGCGCGTGATGGCGCCCAGCGCGTCGCGCACACGCACCACCCGCCCCTGCCCGTCGTGCTCGTGCTCGATGCGCGCACCGTTCGGCAGGGTCACGGCGACCACGTTCTTGCGCTCGTCGTACGTCAGCCGCGTCACCCGCTCGCCGGGCATCTGCATGCTCTCGAGCAGGCCCGCCTCGGACCACTCGTACATCGTGGTCTCCTGCGCCGCGTTTTGCCGCGCCGTCAGGTGCCCCACCCAGTCGTAGACCCACCTCCAGCGCCGCCCCAGCGCGTCGCGCGCCTCCGTCGGCAGGTTCATCCGCTCGTGGTACTCGATCTCCGTCGTCGCGCCGTCCGGCCCCGTCAGCCGCACCAGGTTCCCGCGCGCGTCGTAGGCCTTCTCGACCACCTCGCCCAGCGCGTTGGTCTCCTTCAGCACCTTGCCCGTGCTCGGACACCGCTCGTAGCTCTCGCGCCCCCCGTGCGCGTCCGTGATGCCGATGACGGCGTTCGTCTCGTCCATCTCGTACACCGTCACCGCACCCGTGCTGTTCTGCACGATGGTCTTGCGGTTCGCGGGGTCGTACATGATCTCGTGGTCGTAGATGCCGCCATCGCCCCACGTCCGCACGCACTTGCTGTACGCGCTGTGCCCGTCGTACTGGAAGTAGAACGACAGCCCGGCCCGGTCGGTCTCCTGCACCATCAGGTGCGACACGTACTCGAAGCGCCACGCCTTGTTGTGCGAGTCCAGCACCGCCGTGAGGTCGCCCCGCGCGTCGTACTCGAAGCGCCTGAACGGGTACCAACCGTGGTCCTTGCTGAGCGGCAGCTTCACCGCCGTGAGCTGGCCGCGGTCGTTGTGCTCGAAGCGCACGATGCGCCCGCCGCTGTCCACCGCGTACTCGAGCCGCCCGAGCCGGTCGTAGTGGAACTCGTTGGTGTGCCCGTCGCGCGTGCGGCGCTTCATGAGCCGCATGCGCTCGCTCGGGTCCCCCGGGACGCGCGCGAACTCGTGCACCACCCCCGCGTGCGTCTCCACCTCGAAGCGGTAGGGCTCCAGGCACCGCAGCGTGAACTCCTGATAGGGCTCGCTCAGCGTCTGCCCCGGACGGATGGCCCGCTCCGGCAGGTCCAGCGTGTGGAACTCGATCTGCCGACCGTCCGCAGACTTGTAGAACACGCGCCCGCGCCCATACCACACCGCCTCGTCCAGCGAGTGCGACCACCCCCAACCAAGCGACGTCTCGCGCCAGCTCAGCGAGGTGTCGTACACGCGCTCGAAGCGCAGCGGCAGCGGACCGGGCAGCTCGAAGTCGGTGGCCTCGGTGAACATGCGACCCGTGGCGACATCCACCGGGTGACCCGTGACGGCACACACCAGGCGGTTGATGCGCGAGGCCACGCCCTCCGGCAGGAGGTCGCTGGTGTGCCGGCGCAGCCACGCGCTGGCCGCCTGCCAGAACTCGCTGGTCTCTTGGAACGCGCGAAAGCGACGAAAGCCGGCGCCCAGGAACTTGAAGAACGCCGCCATGCAGATGGCCAGCAGGTCCGGCACCATCGCCGGCATGTTGAGCACTGGCATGCCCTTCGGGATGGCCAGCACCAGCGACGTGGGCAGGCGCACCGGTCGCTGCAGCTGAGCGCGGTGTCCCCCAAGCGCACCCCGAGCGTGCCCGCCATGCTCACCTTCAGGCTGCCGAAGTAGAGCTCCGCGTCGTTCCCCGGAGGCACCGCGAAGGGCCCCGGCGCCGGGATGTGCGGGCAGGTCATGAGGTTGGTCACCTCGGTCCCGCAGTTGGTGGCCAGCATGCAGTTGACCATCGCCAGCCCCGGGCTGCCGCTGAGCGCCATGCTCAGCCCCGCGCCCACCACGGCTCCGACTGGGTCGAACACCATGCCCACGAACGGCATGGGCATGGGCGTCGGAACCGGACCTGCAGGCGTGGGCACCAACACGATGTGCGTGTCCACGCCGATGACCGGGTACCAACTTGACCGCCGGACGCGAAGGGCCCGCGCTCACTCTCGGCGCGTGTGCTCCAGGAACACGTCCGCGGCTACCATTGCATCAAAATCGATCTTACAATCGCGCAACCTACAGCCCGCAAAAGCGCCTTTTTGCCACTTTACGTCAGTGAAGTCACATCGCCCGAACACCACCCCAGTCACGTTACAACGCTTGAAGTTCGCTCCCGTAAAGTCGCAATCCAAAAACTTCCACTGGTCTGACGGCGTGCCATTCATTCGACAGGAAGACATGTTTGCATTCTCGAACACACAAGAATCGAACTGACCCCAAAAATCAGCACTGGTCAGGATGGCACGATCGAAACGACACCGTTCGTACTTCCCTTCCACATTGCGATCGCGCACACGAATGCGAGACATTATACAATCACAGAACCTAGAACGAATGCTTCCCAAGCAGCCTGACGCCGTGCGCATCTGACCTTCGATCTTTCCGAAGATCAAAGTCACCCCGCTCAAATCAACTCGACTCCATTCCACGCCGAAAACATCCCATAGCGTGAGCTTTCTGAGATCAACGAACCCCTCATTCGTTAGCCCGAACCGCTCCGCGATCCACTCGCGACTAGGACCAGATAGCGGGTCCTTTGAGGGGCGAAGGGCCAAGTTTAGCTCATGCTCGAGTTCTTGTCTGTTCATCTGATCCTCCGGGCCGTCATGACGGTGTCTCGAACGCGACCTCAACGCGGGCGCCCCGTGTTCGGTCCCCACCGCCCTCGCGACCGCGTCAACGCGGGCACACCGTAGCCGGTCCCCAAGCTCCTGACCTCCGCGCAGGTGATGACGGCGCTCACTGTCGTCCTGGAGGTACGATGTCAGGTCATGGGCCAGTGGACGCTAGGGCCCGCGCTCACTCTCGGCGCGTGTACTCTAGGAACACGTCCGCAGACGCCATCGCATCGAGATCGATATTACAATCACGTAACCTGCAACTCGTGAACGCACCTTTTTGCCACTTCACTCCGGTAAAGTCACATCGTTCGAACACCACGCCAGTGACGTTACAGCGCTTGAAGTTTGCCTCCGTAAAATCGCAATCAAGAAACTTCCACTGATCCGAGGGCGTTCCATTCATTCGACAGGAAGACATATTCGCCTTTCTGAAGCAACAAGACTCGAATCGTCCCCAGAAATGGGCCCGCGCTAGAATCGCAGCACTAAAGTTGCACCGAATGTACATCCCCATGACATTGCTGTCGCGAACAGATATCCGCGACATGTTGCAGTCTTCAAATCTCGCACTTGGGCTCCCGAGACGACCGGATGCGGTACGCTTCTGACCATCAACGACACCAAACACGAGTGTCGAGTGACTGAGGTCCACCCGACTCCACTCCACGCCAAACACATCCCAAAGCGTGAGCCTTGTTAGGTCGACGAGACCGTCTGCTGTAGTTCCGAATCGCTCAGCGATCCAGTCACGACTCGGACCTGAAAGCGGATTCTTTGAAGGGCGTAGAGCCAAATTTAGATCATACTCGAGCTCTCGTCTATTCATCTGAATTCTCTGGGCACTATGTCAGTATGTCGATCAGGGAACGCACTGCACCTGAACCGTCGTCATACTTTCCGATCTTTCCTGCAGCGGCTTGCCCCGGCGTCGTGATGTCGATGATATGGTGCTGACCGCGGGGGGTAATGACCTGCACGTCGGGTCGAAGCAGGTGCCCTGAAGAAGAACGAACACCTCTCCGTGAACCCTGATTGAAAATGACGTCCGCACCGGAGTCTACCAAGTCTCGAACCGCCGATCCACGCTGAACAATTCCTTCGCTGATCTGCTGGATGGCGTTGCCGCGTGCCATTGCCTCCAGCGGCGTTCCACGGAAGACATTTTGATACAATCGCCCCCATACGGTGCCTCCGGTCAAACCCGACGCTAGCATTCTGTCCGCGTGAATTACTGCGGACTCGAGTTCGTCGACCAGCCGAGATACCATTTGGTCGGCGCCCTGGCCTCGATGACCACAGGTAGCGAGCCCAAGCGGGTCGGTCCATAGGGAGGGGTTCGCAGGATACGAGTGAAATGAGGTTCCTGCTTCGAGGCCGAGTGGATCCACGGAAGTGTAGCCGCCGCCCGTCGAGGAGTAGTACCGCCACCGGTTGTAGTAGTCCCCGGTCTCGGCATCCTCGTACTGCCCGGGCCAGCGCCACGGACAGTCTTGCGCGGCCCCCTCCTCCACGCTGGGCACCCCGAACACGTCCAGCTGCATCTTCCACGCGAGCTGGCCGAGCTCGTCGTACATCTCCGTGGGCGTCCCCAGGTGGTCGCTCGCCACGCTCCACTTGCGCCCGTTCTGCTCCTTCGCCACCGGCGTGAACGTCTGCGGCTCCCAGTACCACGTCGTCAGCCCTGCCTCCGAGTCCAGCTCGTGCAGCACCGTGTGCCCGTCCCACACGAACCGGTGCTCCGCCTGCACCGTCTCCGTGCCGTCTTCGTCCACGCGCACCACGCGCTTCGCCGTCCGCCGCGCGAACGCGTCGTACTCGAACCTCACGCGCTCGCCGTCCGGTCGCGTCACCTCGCGCAGCATACCCGAACCGTTCCACGCGTACGCCCACGCGCTCCCGTCCGGAAGCTCGCGCCGCGTCTGGTTGCCGTCCTCGTCGTGCTCGTACCGCACCCCGTCCGCCTCCAGCAGCCGCCCGCCCGGCCCGTAGCGCCGGTCACGCCCGTCGCCCGTGCGGTACACGTTGCCCACAGCGTCCATCGCCCGCTCCACCACCGCACCCTGCCCGGGCCGGCGCTCCCGCACCAGCCGGCCGCGGTCGTCGTGGTCGTAGAACGTCGGCCCGCTGCTCGGGTTGATGATGGCCGCTATCTGGTCCGCGCCACGCCACTGGTAGCTCCGCGCGTCCAGCGCCTCCGTCAGCCCGCCTTCGGGCCCTCCGGCGAAGCGGTCCGCGCGCCACGTGTGCCGCTCCAGCGGCCGCCCCGCCACGTCCCGCGTCCACCCCACGTGTACCCCGCCCGGCAGCTCGCGCTCCACCTCCAGCCCCAGCGCGTTCCGCGCAAACGCCAAGCGCAAAGCCCCGGCGCCAGCCCCGTTCGAGAGCGCCGCCACCTCCCCCAGCGCGTCGTGCGCTATCCGCTGCAGCGCACCGAAGTCGCTCTCCACGTGCATCCGCTGGCCCGCTTCGTACCCCGACCTCACCCACGTCTGCCCGCCGTCTTGGCTCTCCGAGACGATGCGCCCCATCCCGTCGCGCTCGAAGCGCACGTCCGCGCTCTCGTTCACCGCACGCAGCAGCTGCCCCGCCGCGTCGTACCCGAACTCCGTCCGTGTCCCGTCCGAGTGCGCCACCGCGGCTATCCGCCCCGCCGCGTCGTAGCTCAGCGTCGTCTGCCGCCCGCTCGGCAGCAGCGTCTTCGTCACGCGCCCTGCCGCATCCCGAAGGTACCGTCGCGTGAAACCGTCGAACCCGGTCTCGGCCTTGACCCGGCCACACGCGTCCAGCTCGAACGCGTAGCGCTCGCCGGCTTCGTTCACCACCGCCGTCAGCTGATCCTCGGTGTCGTACTCGAAGCGCAGGCGGGTCCCCGCTTCCTCGCGGCTCACCAGCCGATGGTAGTGCCCGTAGGCGAAGCGCACGTGCCGGTTCGGGTCCCGCGCCTCCAGCAGGTTCCCTTCGTCGTCGTACGCCATCTGCTGCTCCGCGCCCATCGGCAAGTGCACGGCGCGTGTCCACCCTTCCGAGCAACGCTCCACGCGCGTGATGGCGCCCAGCGCGTCGCGCACACGCACCACCCGCCCCTGCCCGTCGTGCTCGTGCTCGATGCGCGCACCGTTCGGCAGCGTGGTCGCGATAACGTTCTTGCGCTCGTCGTACGCCAGCCGCGTGACGCGTTCGCCGGGCATCTGCATGCTCTCGAGCAAGCCCGCCTCGGACCACTCGTACATGGTGGTCTCCTGCGCCGCGTTCTGCCGCGCCGTCAGGTGCCCGAAGCCATCGTACAGCCAACGCCAGCGCCGCCCCAGCGCGTCCCGCGCCTCCGTCGGCAGGTTCATGCGCTCGTGGTACTCGATCTCCGTCGTCGCGCCGTCCGGCCCCGTCAGCCGCACCAGGTTCCCGCGCGCGTCGTAGGCCTTCTCGACCACCTCGCCCAGCGCGTTGGTCTCCTTCAGCACCTTGCCCGTGTCCGGACACCGCTCGTAGCTCTCGCGCCCACCGTGCGCGTCCGTGATGGCGATGACCGCGTTGACCTCGTCCATCTCGTACACGGTCACCGCGCCGACACTGTCCTCCACGATGGTCTTCCGGTTCGCCGCGTCGTACATGATCGCGTGGTCGTAGATGCCGCCGTCGCCCCACGTCCGCACGCACTTGCTGTACGCGCTGTGCCCGTCGTACTGGAAGTAGAACGACAGCCCGGCCCGGTCGGTCTCCTGCACCATCAGGTGCGACACGTACTCGAAGCGCCACGCCTTGTTGTGCGAGTCCAGCACCGCCGTGAGGTCGCCGCGCGCGTCGTACTCGAAGCGCCGGAACGGGTACCAGCCGTGGTCCTTGCTGAGCGGCAGCTTCACCGCCGTGAGCTGACCGCGGTCGTTGTGCTCGAAGCGCACGATGCGCCCGCCGCTGTCCACCGCGTACTCGAGGCGCCCGTGCCGGTCGTAATGGAACTCGTTGGTGTGCCCGTCGCGCGTCCGGCGCTTCATGAGCCGCATCCGCTCGCTCGGGTCCCCCGGGACGCGCGCGAACTCGTGCACCACCCCCGCGTGCGTCTCCACCTCGAAGCGGTAGGGCTCCACGCACCGCAGCGTGAACTCCTGCATCACGTGCTCGAGCGACTGCCCCGGCCGAATCACCCGCTGGGGCAGGTCCAGCGTCGAGAACTCGACCTCTCGACCATCGGCCGCCCGATACACGACGCGGCCGCGCTCGTACCACACCGCCTCGTCCAGCGAATGCGACCACCCCCAGCCCAGCGAGGTCTCGCGCCAGCTCAGTGACGTGTCGTACACGCGCTCGAAGCGCAGCGGCAGAGGGCCCGGCAGCACGAAGTCGACGGACTCGGTGAACATGCGACCCGTCGCCACATCCACGGGGTGACCCGTGACCGCGCACACCAGCCGGTTCCACATGCTCCGTAGACGCCCGGGCTTTAGATCTCCTGCGGCGTCGCGCAGTCGTTGAGCGCGCCGGGCAGCGGCGGCCCCTCCGCGCCAGCGCAGGTACCGTCCCAAGAGCTTGAACGCCGCCGAGAACAGAATGACTGTCCAGTCTGGCACCATCGCCGGCATGTTCAGCACCGGCATCCCCTTCGGAACGGCCATCACCAACGATGTCGGCAGCCGCACCGGGTCCGAGCAGCTGAGCGCCGCGTCCAGGAGCCGCACCCCGAGCGACCCCGAAAGGCTCACCTCGTCGCTGCCGAAGAACAGCTCCGCGTCGTTTCCGGGGAGGCTCAATCCGTAGCCAACCGTGCCCGGTACGATGGGTGGGTGAGGCACGCCGCCCGCAGTCAAGCTCGTCACGTTCGTGCCGCAGTTCGTCGCAGGCATGCAGTTGACGAACGTCAGCCCCGGGCTGCCAGTGAGTACCGTGCTCAGACCCGCGCCAATGACGGCACCCAGCGGGTCGTAGACGGCGCCACTGAACGGTAGCGGGATGGGCACCAAGATGAAGGGGGTCGGTGGCGCCGGAACCTTGACGATGTGGATGTCGACACCCACCACGGGGTCGAGCCAGCTGGACGCCAAAACCATCTAGACCCCCTCCGCTTGGACATCGTCCGGACCGGGCTCGACCGCACCAGGAGGCTCTGGCGGGGTCTCGAGCCGCGCGGCCTGAGCTTCGAGCGACTCGGCCTGAACCACCAACCCCTTCGAGCGGCACAACGCCGCCAGCGCCCGCGCGGCATGGGGAGCGCTCGACATGGAGACCGGCAGGGCTTCGCCCGCCTCCGCCACCTGGAGCGCGAGTTGCCAGAGCTGGGCGGCCTCGTGATCGCGCCGCTCCATCGCCAGCAGCTCGCCCGCGATGCGGTACCCCTCGATGGCCATGATGGTCTCGCCGTGCTCCGCCGCCAGACGACCCGCCTCGGTGTACTGCACGATTGCGACCGAAGGCTTGCGTTGGAGCATCCAGGTGCTCGCGACCGAGATGCGCGCGAGCACCATCTGACGAGCGAGGCCGAGTTCCTCCGCACGCCCATAGGCGTTCTCGAACACCTCGCGGGCCTGCTCCGAGAAACCCGCTTGCAGCGTGAACGCGCCCAGCATCTGCTCGAGGACGACGCTCTCGGTGAGCAGACCCAACGCGATGGCTTGGTCTCGCGCGGCGCGCTGCTCTCGGATGCCCGTAAGGTGGTCTCCCTCTCCAAACGCGAGCCCCGCCGACATCATGTGGAGCCTGAGCTGGCGCAGCCCCGCGTCGTCCGCGTAGCCCTCGGGCACGCCTGCGTCGCGCAGGACCTTCTCGAGCTCGCCGGGCTGCGGAGGAGCCGGCTCGCGCTTCCTGCGCGGCGGTGCGCACCGTGGCCCCGGCATGCCCACGGCTTGCGGGCCCACCACTCCGGGAGGTGCCGCCGCGAGGGCGCCGATCATGGCGCGCAGGTCCTCGCGCTGACCCGCGGGGTCGAGCACGGCATCCGAGGTCAGGAGCGCCGCACCCAGCGCAGTGCTCAGCGCAGCGCGGGACGGCGCCGTAGGGCCCTCGAGCACGACCCAACGCACGTGCGCAATCTCCTGACGTGCCAGCGCCGACACGCCCTCGCTCCACTTGGGTGCGGCGCCCCAGTCAGTGGGGCACAGCACGATGACCACCCCTGTCATCGGCGATCCTGGGACCACCGCAGCCCGTGCCACGTCGCGGACCTGGACGCCGAAGCGCGTCAGGGGCGCCGTGCGTGGATCGAGCTCGGGCAGCGACCCGAACGGAACCGGCTGCTCTCCAGCGGGCCCCACCGCGACGTTGCGCACCTCTTCGAACGCCTCCATGAGCGCCTGTCGTCGAGCGTCCCAAGACGCGTCGTCACCACCCGGAGCGTCGCTCGAAAGGAACAGCGCGTTGTTCCGCGGGAACATCTCCGCCTGTTCGATTTGATTGAGCACCACCGCGCGCAGGTCGGCGCTCGCCGCCACGTGAATAGCCTTCAGGTCCGTGTTCGCCACGAACCACTTCAGGTCTTCCGCGAGGCGCTCTATCGGCTTTAGGATCGAGTCCACGGCGCGTCCGGTTAGTTGATCTTCACGGCCATCGCGTGAACCAGCACCGCGCTGCCTCCACCGACGTCGACCGTACCACCGCTGACGGTGACGCCCGAGGCGTCGGCCCTGACGGCTCCACCAGCGCCGAGCGTGGCCTCGCTTTCGCCCGCCACGGATGCCGTGGCGCCCGACATCGCCGCGTTGGCGTCCAACAGCACCGTGCCGCCCCCGGACGCGCCCATCTCGGCGTTGCCCGTCAGGTGCACCTTGGAGCCGCCGCTCGACTGGTACAGCCCGTTTGCGTCCAGGTACACCTCGGACCCTTGCGCCGACTGCATCTTGGCGAAGTCCTTGAGCTGTTGGTACGCGCCGTTGGCCGCGGTGGAGATGATGTCCGCGGTGAGCTCCACCTTGGACCCCGCCGTCGTGATGGTGATCTTGCCGGGCACCATCTCGATGATGCTGTCGCCACACTCGAGCTTGATGGAGTCGGGGGCCTTCACGAGGATGTTGTGCTTCACGTCCAGCGTGTGGTCCGCGTCCACGGTGACCGTCTGGTTCCCCGTCACGGCCACGGTGCGCTCGCCCTTGACGCTGAGCGACGCGTCGCCGCCCACGCTCTCCGAGTGCCCGCCATCCACGCTGTTGGCGCTGTTGCCCTTCACCGACGTGGTGTGGTCGTTTTGGATGGTCTCGACGTAGTCCTTCTGCGCGTGGACGATGATCTGCTCTTCGCCCGCCTTGTCCTCGAAGGTGAGCTCGTTGTAGCCCTCGCCGCCGGGACTCGAGCGCGTCTTGATCGTGCTCTTGGTCATCTCGTCCGGCATCGTGTACGGCGTGAGGTTCTCCGTGTTGAATACCGTGCCGGTGATGAGGGGCTGGTCCGGGTCGCCGTTGACGAACGCGACGGTGACCTCCATGCCGATGCGCGGCAGAAACACGAAGCCCCACCCGGCGCCCGCCCACGGCTGCATCACGCGGATGAAGCAGGAGCTGTGCTCGTTGCGCTCCCCGAGCCTGTCCCAGTGGAACTGCACCAGCACGCGCCCGTGCTCGTCCGTGTAGATCTCCTTGTCCGCGGGGCCGACGACGGTGGCCGTCTGGATGCCAGGGATGCGCGGCCGCGCGGTGGAGCGGCCGGGACGGTACATCTGCTCCGCGCGCATGCACGTGAAGGTGTTGTAGTAGGCCTCGTTGGATTCCTCCGTGGAGCGCTCGAGCGCGTGGTGCGTCACCGTCAGGACCACGTAGCGCCCGTCCAGTTCCGGCTGCGGGTGGCCCAGGAGCTCGAACACGGTGCCCGGCATCATGCCCACGGCGGTGGACTTGCCCGTCGCGATGTGAGCGTCGTTCCGGCGCACCTCGTGACGCAGGCCTGCTTGGGTCTCGGAGTCCTGCTTCTGGAAGCCCTGCGTCGGGTTGAAGTCGCTGAGCGTGAGCGGCTTGGTGTCGTGCTCGTAGACCTCTCGCACGGGCCCCACGGCGGCGCCGTGCACGGGCTCGTCGGCCGCTGGCGCTTCCGTCGTCACCGTGGCCACGATGGGCGTGGTGGGGTGCGTCCAGTCGAAGTGCCGCGTCGCGATGGCGGTCGGCATGACGCGCGACACCATGTGGAACTCGCGGATGTTCTCCTTGCCCTCGACAGCGTTGTCGCGCGTGACGAAGTCCAGCTCGCGGTCGTGCAGCGTGGTCAGCTCGCGGTACTTGGCCGGCACGTCGGCGAACACCAGCGTCTCGGTCTCGCCCTCTTGATCGAACCAGAAGGCGAGGCCCTCCTCCTGCGCGAGCCTGGAGACGAAGGCCAGGTCGGTCTCGTCGTACTGCACACGGTACTCGCAGGGCTCGTAGGTGCGCTCCAACTCGAAGGCGACCTCGCGCTGATAGGGCCCGAGGGCCGCTTCGATGACCTCACGGAGGATGTCCGGCACGGTCTTGTTCTGGAAGATGCGGCTGTTCGTGCGCTGCGTGAGCGCCCACAGCGCGGGCACCACCTCGACCACGACGGCCACCTGGTCGCGCGCGGTGCTCCCCGCCGTCACCATGGAGATGATGCCCGACACGCGGTGCTGGACGACGCCGCGCTCCATCAGCAGGGAGCACGACTGGCCGAGCAGCTGCCCACCCTCGGCGGACATGTCGCCGGTGCGGAGGTCGAGCCGCAGGCTGTAGGGGGCGTTGATGGCTTCGTTGAGCGTGGCGCTGGCGACCACCCAGGGGACGTCGCTGCCTTCGCACTCGAACAGGAACTCGGCCTGCGCCGTCTCGTCGACGTTGCTCAGGACGCTGGCGGACAGAGCCGCGGCGGCGGCCGCGATGTCGCCGGGCCGGGAGCCCGCGCTGCTGCCGCCACCCCCGCCACCGCTACCCCCGCCGCTCTGCACGCCGGGGCCCGCGCTCTGCATCCCGCCGGCCGCGGCGCTCGCTCCCGCGCTGACAGCGGCCCCGGCCACCCCGGCGACCATGGGTGGCGCCCCTGCCGCGCCGAGGGCCGAGCCAGCGAGCCCACCCGCGGCGCCTGTCGCTGCGCTCGCGGCCCCCGCGCCGCCGCCGGTCACAGCGCCGGCCGCCACCGACGTGGCCGCGCCCGCGACCTCGCCCGGCACGCCTGCCTCTGCCAAGCCGGCGGCGCCGATGTCCGCAGCGGCACCCGCCCCTGCGCCTTGCGCCGCGTCTCCGATAGCGCTGGGGTCCTGAGCGGCCGCGGCGGCGGTCTCGGTCGCCGCTCCGACAGCCGCGTCTCTGCTCGCTTCCCCGATGTCGCTGTCGTCTTCTTGGCTCATTCGACCCTCCATGGCGGCGCGGGACGGCGCCAACTGGACACTACGGCCTCACCCAGCGACCGAGTTCGATTGTGAGTACCCATACCAAACCCGGAAGCCGAGGGACAACTATGATTTTCGAGCGCTCCGCGGGCGCCTGCGCCGGTGCTGGGGGGTACGGCGCGCGCCCGCCCTGCGCCGACACGCGGCGCCCCGGATTCCGTATTCGGAGCCGGCTACGCCACCGAGCCCTGCGACAGGCGCCACACCCGCGGCGGAGTTCGGAGCCGCCGCAGCAGCACAAGCGTAGCGGCGCCCACCCCCAGGCTGGTGAGCGCGGCGATCCCCCCCAGCCCGAGCAGGTTCGCAAGCGACGTGACCAGCGCGGCCCGCGCGGCGGTGCGCCCACTGCCCTCCGCCGTGGCGCCGAGCTGAGTGAAGAGAACGGCCCCCAACCCCAGCGCGATGCCCGCTGCCGCCAAGGGCCCCTTCGCCAGCTCCGAGGCAGAGCGCGCCCGCTCGGACGGTGAGAGCCCCGACGCCTCGGTGATGGCGGACGCGATGATCTCGCGCTCGGCGCTGGAACGGACCAGGAACGACGCCTCGTGGCTGCCGTGCCCAGGCACTTCGTACCGAAAACGCACCGCCAGCGACGAGGACCACTCGAACCACTGCAGGTTGGACCAAGGGATGCGCCCCCACGCGGCGAGCAGCTCGCTGGCGTCGCCACCGGCGGTGAGCTTGGCGTCCAAGTCCGCCACGATGGGGCGCGACTGAACGACGTAGGCCAGCCCCTGGTCGTCGATGTGAATGAGCTTCGCCTGCTCCCCGCCGAGCTGGCACCAATGTCGTGGGTGAAACGTCATGTCCGCGTCCTCCTTGTGTTCGGACCAGAGCATGCGCTCACCGCGTCGTCAACCCTTGGGCACAGCGCGCGTGAGGCCGTGACGAGGAGCACAGAGACCCTTGCGACGACCACGGGCGGTCGGTAGGGTCTCGCGCCAAGGGCTGCATGTTCACGTATACGTTCTACCACTCGGGCCGCCGACACACCCTGCTGCCCATGGCCGAGACGCCGCGGCAGCGCGAAGCGCTAGAGGGGTGGCGCCGCGTGACTCCGTTCCTCACGCGCTTCATCGTGCACGAAGCGCTCCGCGACGATCCCGTCGGGTTCAAGGCCTTCGTGATGCGCACACTGTGCCTCCACACGGGGCTGGACCACAGCAGCCCCGAGCACGCATGGGAGGCCTACCTGGACGACTGTCTGGTCCACGAGTGGAACCCGACGCACGTGCTGTTCGAGCAGCCCCCCACCGCAGTGGCCGTCAACGTCCCCGTCGTGGCCCCGGTGGTGACCAGCGCGCCGACGCCCACCGAGTGGCTCGAGATCGCCTTCGTCGACCCCGCGGGAGACCCGGTCGCCAACGTCGGCTGGACGGTCGAGCTCGCCGACGGGCGCGTCATGAACGGCATCACCGGGCGCAACGGCCTGTTTCGCGTCGGCGACGGCCCTCCCGGCACAGCGCGCCTCACGTACCTCCCCAACGGCCTCCCCGCGCTCAAGCAGCTCGCCCCTCCGGGGTTCCACACCGTGCGCCAGGGCCAAGACATCGTCAGCATCGCTTGGGCCTACGGGCACGCCGACTGGAACACCGTCTGGGACGACGCGCAGAACAAAAGCGCTCGCGACGCCCACAAGTCGCCCATGGTGCTGCTCCCCGGCACGCGGCTGTTCATCCCCGAGCCCGACCAACCCACGTCGTCGTACGCGATGAGCCAACGGCACGAGGTCGTCATCGACCCGCCGCTTTCCAAGCTGGAGGTGCAGCTGCGCTGGGCGCACGGAGATCCCCTAGCCGACCTGGGCTACGTGCTGCGATACGAACTGGGCGAGGAGCAGGTCACCGTGCCGGACCTTCGGACAGATGGCGACGGCTGGGTCCGCCACGAGCTACCGGTCTCGGTTTCCGTGGTGCACGCGGTGTTTCCCGAGGCGTTCCTCATCCGCACCTTTCACCTGAGGCAGCTGGACCCCGTAGGGCAGGAGGGCACACCCGAAATCGCTGGCGTGCAGCAGCGGCTTCGGGCGCTGGGGTATGGATGCCCGGCGCACGGCTCCGTCGACGATACGACGTTGGACGCCATCTGCAGTTTCCAGCACCTCGCCATGGGTGAGGACGAACCCAGCGGCGCGCTGAGCCAAGCAACGCTGGACAAGCTCGTCGAGGAGTGTGGCGCGTGAGCTTTCCCATTCCAGTCGCGCCGTTCTTGCACATCGTCACTCCGCTGCGTCTCGGCGTGCTCGAGGCGGGGCCCCACACCGGCAACGCCACGGAAGGCGAGACGGACGGTTATCGCGTTCGTCTGCGGCCCCTCAGCGGGGCCTACGTTTGCTTTGTCCCCGCCAGCTTCGACGAGATGAGGGGATCGGCCGAGTTTCTTGCGACGATCGGCCTCACTACGTCGGTCTTGGCCGGTCGCGCCAACGCGGCGGGACATGTCCTCATTTCGCCCGACTGGGAAGCCGAACCGGAGAACGTCGCCATTCGGGAGCTCGAACACCCGCTGTGCTCCTGGGCCTGCGAGCCTCCGACCGCGCTCAACGTGGTGAAGGTAGGGAGCAGTTGGGCGGACCCAGCAGACCAGGCGCGCGTTCGGGGCGCCGCGCCCTCGCGCCTCTTCTGGACCTACGACACGGAGACGTTCCGTGCGTTTCTGGAGGCGCTGTGGTTGCCCACCAATCCGGACGGGAGCGAGCCCAGCGACGCCGAGCGGCGCGCGAGCTTCGATGCCGCCGTGGCGCTGCACTGGCTGTTCGAGTTCGGACACACCCCACGGCCGCCCCTCCCCTTGCTGGACCTGCCCACCCTCGGCGCGGACGAGCGCCTGCGGGTGCAGGAGCTGCTGCTGGTGCGACCCGCGCGCACGCAGCATCACCTCGCGT
This sequence comes from Sandaracinaceae bacterium, assembly GCA_020633055.1. NCBI lineage: Bacteria > Pseudomonadati > Myxococcota > Polyangiales > Sandaracinaceae > Sandaracinaceae bacterium. The sequence continues at coordinate 25,257 of JACKEJ010000011.1, forward strand.
TCGGTCACCTCGACGACGACCGGTTCACGGTCCGAGATCGGATGGGATACCCGCACGCGGGCGTCATCTACGACGCGACACCACCTGCGCTGCGCGCGCTCTACGCGGCGGAGTGGGTGGCGCGGTGTGTGGTGCACCTCCGCAAGCAGAGCGCCGAAGACTGGGCCACGCTGCACCGCGCTGGAGAAGTGGCGCGCGCGTACTCGGATTGTCAGCCCGTCCGCGAACAGGAGCTGGCGCTCTTTGGGAGCTTCGGTGTCCCCAAGCACGGTGGCGTGCCCAGCGCTCACGCTCCGGGGGGTGGGGGAGGTTCCTTGCCGGTCGTGAACAACCCCGACGAGATTCACGTGTGGGTCGAGGCGCTGCGGGAGTTCGCGCACACGTGCGCGCAATCTCAAGTCGAGCGCCGCGACTTCAACAGCCTGCTCGGCAGCATTGCGGCAAGCGTCGATGGGTCCTTGGTGTCGCCCCCGAACACGCGAGGCGCTCTCCGCCAACTTGCGGTCACGCTCGGCCCCCGCCTCGCTACTCACGCCCAGCTGTCTGCAGCCACCCGTGACGCGACCCTCGACTACTTCGATGTCTACGCGTATGGCAAGACGCTCCAAGAGGCAGGGCTCAGAGCCGAGTGCGACGCCTACGCCGAGGGCATCGACGAGGCGGTGCGCTGGGTCTCCGCCAAAGCCGAGCGCCTCTTGCGCGACCACCTGCCCTACGACGAGTTCGCACTTGCGCTCTGGACTCGGGTACCGGATGACGCCGCACGCAAAGCACTCCACCGCCGCTTCGAGCTGGTGCACCTCGGCCTTGAGGTGCCGTTCTGGAAAGCCTCCGTCTCGCTGGAGCGCTGGGACGCGCTGCGCCCCGCGCTCGCATGGATGCGCAGCGCCATCAGCCGCGCTGGGTCGGTGTGGAGCGCGTTCATCGCAGAGGAGGTGCACGCGTATGCGAAGCTCCTCCAGGACGCGGACGCCGCAAACCAGATGCTCAACTTTCTCTATCGCCACCACCGGGCTCGCATGGGAGAGCCCATTCGTGGCACCGCAGAGGCCACGCACACCGTGTGGAAGCGCATCGTCCAGCACCGGCGAGACTTCCAAATCGACTTCGATGCTGGCAGGGTACACGTCCTCACCGAGCACGGCGCCACCGCGCCGGCCGTACGCTTCGTGCAACGCGTGACGCGGGCGGCCGTGGTACGGGACACCACGCGACACGTGAGCACCCCGCTAGGTAGGCGGCTTCAGCCAGCCATTATCGCACCTGCCGTAGTCGACTTCACGGTCGAGGTCCCCGCCGACACCACGCGCTGGCACCACAACGCCCCCACGTACCTGAAAGCGTTTGCGAACACCCTGAACATGGGGCTCATCCTGACAGCGCTGCATGCGGAGACACGGCGGCTGGACGTGTACACCTGCGTCGATCTCAGCCAAGGCGTCCTGGCCACGGTGGACCACATCGGGTCCGTGCTGTACGCGTGGAACCGGCCGCCCGGTACGTTGACGCCGCTCGCCGCGCTCGAGGGAGGCGTCCTGCGCGTGGAACGTGCCAACCAGCTCTACCGCTGGGCCGCCCAGGCCGGCCGTGCCGCAGGCGTGGTGTCGGTCTTGGCCGACCTCCTTGGGGGCCTGCGTGTGTTCGAGGCGACCACCAGCTCTCGTGATCGCATCCTACGTGGGGAAGCCGAAGGCGACGTCGCCGACGCCGCCCGGCGCGGGGATGACGTCCTCTACAGCCTCTACGTAGCCCAAGGCACCCTCAAGCTGCTGTCCGGCACGGGGGGCGCTCTGATGCTCGCGACGGGGGTCACCACGGGCCTGCTCGCCGTGGGTGTGCTGACGTGCGGCGTCCTGGTGCTCGTGTGCGACGGTGCGATCGCGGTGCACCACGCCAACCAGCCCGCCGTCACCGCGTTCGTCGACCGCGTCTACCGCGCTCGCGAGCGCGAGCTGCAGCACATCGAGCGCGGCGGCAACGCCGACGGTGAGACCGGCGTGAGCCGTACCGCCCAACGGATCGCCACGCTCAACGCGCGCCTGCGCGACGCGCTCGACGCCTGAGCGCTGAGCGCTGAGCGCCGCTCAGGGTGTCAGAGCGCAGCGGAAACCCACAGTGTGATCCGGATCGGGTGGGCCCGTGGTCCGACGCACGACAGACACCAGTTCGGGCAGAGACGCCATGTATGAACCTCCACGTGCGTGGTAGGTCGCCTCCGAGGGATCTCCAACTGGTGGTGCCACCCACTCGAACACGTTCCCCGCCATGTCCAGCACCCCGAACGGGCTCGCCCCCGCGGGATACGAGCCCACCGGGCTCGAGTGCATCAACTGCAGGCCGTGCATGCCGCCCCACCTCGCGCGCGTCTCGTCCGGTGGCTCGTTGCCCCACGGGAACAGCCGCCCATCGGTGCCCCGCGCCGCGTACTCCCACTCCGCGTCGGTCGGCAGCCGCGCGCCGCGCCACGCGCAGTACGCGTTCGCCTGCTCCCACGAGACGCAATTGCGTGGGTGCTCCGCGTGCTCCGTCGCGTCCGCGCACCACCCCTGCTGGTCCACCCCCTCACACCCCGCGCTCGTGCACCCTCCGTACGCCCCCGCCGTAACCTCCGTACGGTCCAGACAGAACGCCCCCACGCTCTCCTCGTGCGCCGTCTGCCCCGCGTACTCCGGAGCACCCGCCCCCATCAGAAAACGCCCCGCCGGAATCGCCACCATCCCGCTCGGGCACGGTCCACACCCCGCGCACCCGCGCGCGTTCGCGCCACACCCCGCCCCCAGCATCCCCATCACCACGCACACCAGCACACCGTGCACTCGTCGTACCATCCGCTCCTGATACAGCGGCCCGCACATCCACGCCAGCACCACACGCAGGCACCCGCCGTCGGCGTGCTGGCGTGCGGCCTCTTTGTGTTCCTCTGCGACGGACGCTCAACGCGCGCCTGCGCGACGCGCTCGACGGCTGAGCGCTGAGCGCCGCTCAGGGTGTCAGAGCGCAGCGAAACCCGGCGGTGTGGCTCGGGTGTCCCTGAAGCCGAATTCGATCGGTCACGTAGAGCGACTCCGGCGTGGTCCCCATGTAGTCTCCCCCACGCACGAAGTACCGCGTGCCTTCTGGGATCTCGACGAACGTACCGACCCACTCCGAGACATTCCCCGCCATGTCCAGCACCCCGAACGGGCTCGCCCCCGCGGGATACGAGCCCACCGGGCTCGAGTGCATCAACTGCAGGCCGTGCATGCCGCCCCACCTCGCGCGCGTCTCGTCCGGCGGCTCGTTGCCCCACGGGAACAGCCGCCCATCGCTGCCCCGCGCCGCGTACTCCCACTCCGCGTCCGTCGGCAGCCGCGCGCCGCGCCACGTGCAGTACGCGTTCGCCTGCTCCCACGAGACGCAATTGCGTGGGTGCTCCGCGTGCTCCGTCGCGTCCGCGCACCACCCCTGCTGGTCCACCCCCTCACACCCCTCGCTCGTGCACCCTCCGTACGCCCCCGCCGTCACCTCCGTACGGTCCAGACAGAACGCCCCCACGCTCTCCTCGTGCGCCGTCTGCCCCGCGTACTCCGGAGCACCCGCCCCCATCAGAAAACGCCCCGCCGGAATCGCCACCATCCCGCTCGGGCATGGTCCACACCCCGCGCACCCGCGCGCGTTCGCGCCACACCCCGCCCCCAGCATCCCCATCACCACGCACACCAGCACCCCGTGCACTCGTCGTACCATCCGCTCCTGATACAGCGGCCCGCACATCCACGCCAGCACCACACGCAGGCACCCGCCGTCGGTGTGCTGGCGTGCGGCCGCTTCGTGCTCCTCTACCAAGCCGTGCGCATGAGCCAGGGCATCGCCGCCGAAGCGCGTGTCACCGGCAGGGTAGAGATGCTGGGCACGTTCGTGCGACACGCGGCGACGGTGAACACCATCCTCGGAATCGGCTTCGACGCGCACGCAGGGTTCAAGGTCCTCATCGGCGACGACGAGGACGCCATGAGCGCCCTCCGCGCCGGCCAGGCCGGTCACTGGTTGCTCTACGAGGTGAAGGGCGTGCTGAAGCTCGGCTCGGCAGCCGCAGCCACGGCCGGACTCGCGGCCACCGCAGCCGCAGAGCTCGGCCTCGTCAGCTCCACCGGCGCCGCGGCGTTCGTCAGCGGTCCTGTTGGCTGGGGCCTCATCGTGCTCGGCGTCACCGTGCTCGTCCTCGACGGCGCCATCCTCTACGTAGAGTCGCAGGAAGGGCCCATTCACACGCTGGAACGAGACGTCAACGCCGCCATCAGCCGCGAGTTCCGCCAAGACGTCGGCCTCGAGTCCTGGGCCCCTGGCGAAGACCGACCCGCCGCTGGCCAGCGGTGCCTCACCAAGGTCCAGCTCGCCACCCTCCACGACCGCATGGGCCGCGCCTAGCGGTCCGCTGCGCAGCGGAATCCTCGCACGTGACTGCTCTCGCCGCCGACGGTGTGGCGCACCGTCACCTGCAGGTAGTGCGGCAGCGTCGCGTCGTAGCCCCCCCGCGAACCACGTGCCCACTCCCGACAGTGTCGCCCACCCACTCCGACACGTTGCCCGACATATCCAGCACCCCAAACGGGCTCGCACCCGCTGGGTACGAGCCCACTGGGGCCGTGTACAGACGCCGCAATCCGAGTGCGCCGCCCCACCGCGCGCGCGTGTCATCCGGCGGCTCACTGCCCCATGGGTACAGCCTGCCGTCAGCCCCGTGCGCCGCGAACTCCCACTCCGCCTCTGTCGGAAGCCGCCCACCTCGCCACCGACAATACGCGTCCGCCTGCGCCCACGTCACGCAGTTGCGCGGATACTGTGCATGCTCCTCGCCATCGGCACACGTCCCGATCTCGACTGCGCCACACGCAGCGTCTGTGCAACCGTGGTACGCCCCCGCCGTCACCTCTGTCCGGTCGATGCAGAACGCCGCCGCCGTCTCCTCGTGCGCCGCCGGTCCGCCGTACTGCTGCGTCGGGTCCCCCTCCCCCATCGAGAACGTCCCGCCGGGAATCGGCACCATTCCCTCTGGACAGCCACTCCCGCCCGCACACCCCCGTGTCGCGCCGCCGCACCCCATCAACAGCGTGGTGGCCATCTGCAGCATCGCCAGCCACACGCTCGCGTCCCGTCCAACCGGTCGCCGTCTCATCGCCCTGTCGTACCCCACACAACCACGCGGCGCTCACGCTCGTTGCGGGGCAGCCCCAGACAGGCGAGTCTGTGTCGGACGACGCGCGCCACGCGGTTCAGGAGCGACACGAGTAATGGCGGCCACAGAGCGACCCGTTGCGTACGGGATCACGAACACCCTCGTGATGGGGCTTGGCGCACAGTTCACGGATATCGTGGACGGGGCGGGGACCGACTACGCCGATGCGGCGACCCCACTGGACGTCAAGGTGGCGCATCGGTCGTGGAGCGACGACGAACCCGACAAGCTCGATGAACGGTCTCCGCGCCCCGAGGAAGCAGCGCTCCGCATCGACTTCTGCCTCGTCGGGTCGGATGCCCTCGTCGACGTCTTCATCGAGTACGACCCCGGCTCCACGATTCACCGAGACTTCTACGAGTCCCGCCACGACGAGTCGCAAGAGAGCCCGCGGATCGCCACACTGGCTACCGAACTCCCGGCGCGAATGGGCCTGAACCGCCTCTATTGGAGCGGCCGGGACAGCACCGCCGAGCGCCGGATCCTGCTCGCGGGACGGTACACGCTGCGCCTCGTGGCGCGAGCTGGCCGCGTGGTGCGAAGGGCGAGCTCCACCCTCGAGATCGCGCCACCACATTCGTGGTCATTCGGGATGGACGTGCTCACTGACGAGGGCGAGTGGCAACGGACCGCCGACGCGATGCGTGAGACGGGAGAAACCCTCCGTTCGCTGGTCGACGGCAGCGGCTACTCGGGGAATGCGAGCAGCGCGAACACGGGCGCATCCGCCCTCGCCCGGTGGGCCGACAGCTCGGTCGCTGTCTTCGATGGGCACGGTGGTCCTGCAGGCATGCAGTTCCACGCAAGGGAAGGACAGCTCCGACTCGAGCGCAACGTCAGCTACCTCGCGCTTCACTCGAGCGGTTCGCTCGCCCCCGGGACCGACGCACTCTCGAACTGGCCCAGCGATGTCTTCAAGGACATGCTCGTCGCTGTGCTCTTCGGGTGTCGCACCGGTGACAACGTCGTGATGGTCCACCGTCTCATTCAATCTCTGCGGCAGATGATGAACGTCCCCGAGCACGGTCGGCTCGACGAGCGTACGACCACGGGACTGCGGGCGTTCCAGATCGCACGCGGGCTTCCTATGACGGCCCTGCCCGATGCCGCGACGGCGGACGGGCTGGGCGTGCCGCTCTCGGGCGACGAGCCAACCGCCGCCGAGCTGCGCGACATGCAGCGCGCGCTCCGTCAATGGTCCCGGTACATCACGTTCAACTGGGAAACCGACCACACCGAGTCCGAGGCAGACCGGACCGAGGCGTACACCGAGGAGTTTCGTCGATTCCAGGAGCTGGCGTGGCTGCCCCAGACGGGCCTCGCCGACGCCGCTACCAAGGAGCGTCTGCGGATGGCGGGTGAGCGGCCGGTCATCGGTGAGAACATCGCCGAGGAGTTCATGCGACGCGGGTGCCACCTCGCACTCGGGTTCCCTGAATACACATTCTTCGGCTCCGCCGAGACCTGGCTTACGGCGTTCGCGCGCGCCCTCGCCGGGGGGGCCACTATTGGAGACGCACGCGCAGAAGCCACGCAGTCCGTAAGCGGCGAGCTGCAAGCGACGCTGCGCTTCCGCGCCTACAGCCATGACCCCGACTGGAGCCGAATGCGCGTGGTGCCCGCCCGGTACGGAGCGCCCCAGTCATGACACGAACAATCTTGGCGCTGGGCATCGTCGCCGCGTCGTGCACCCGACCCACCCCGTCACCAGCACCGCACTCTGCCCCAGCCGCCATCCATTCCCCGTCGCTCGAGACTCCCGTGGCCCCACCTCCTGACTCTGCATCGACACTCCGCCCGATCCCGGGACGCATCGCCGCGTTCTTGACCGCCGAGGGTATACCCTTCGAGCGCGACACCATCGACACCTCCATCACCGTCACTCGCGAGTTCATGCGCGGTCCGTGGGCGTACTCCAACATCGTCGCGAGCCCTTGGGGTCGCTTTCGAATGTCGGACGAGCTGGTCATCACGCACTTCTCAATCGGATACCACGGCGGCCCGCAGCCTCGCCCAGGGGACCCAGCCCTGGGCCCCACGGATGTCGCGCGAACGTGGCTGAACCGCCACCGGCCGGACCTCGTGGCGATCATCGACCGCGGCCTAACCGAGTTCTCAATGGAGACAACGCCTTCCGCAGCGGAGCTTCGCTACACGCGGCGCCGGTCGGCGGCAGAGGTCTCCGTGTTTCCGTTGGAGTTCTCAGTGACCGTCCTCTCCTCGTGCCATTGCGTCGAGTCCTTCTGGGGGGGAGAGCGGGATTTCGCACGCACGGTTGCACCTCAGCTGGATGAAGCGGCCGCCCGTGACCTCATCCAGCAACGCTACGCACGGGTTTCGATAGACCGGCTGGATCTCGTGGAGCAACTTACCGAGTCCGGCTCCCGCACGGTCTATGTGGCACGGCTCACGGTCGCCATCCGTGGGATCCATGACACCCACCCGCACGTCTTGTGGGTGTTCGACGCGGACACAGGCGAGACCATTGAACGGTTCGGCGACCCAACCGAGGCAAACATCGAACGGCCGCTTCCCGCGGGTGTATCACCATAGGACCGCCCTCCAGACGTACCTCGCCGACGCCACCCACAGTACGGTGCTCCGGATCGATGACACGCACCACGCTCGCTCTGCTCGCCCTCGCGACGGCATGCTCCCGCCCGTCTCCGACGACCCCTGCGTCCACCAGTCCTCCATCCCCCCGATCCGAAACCACCGTGTCTGCAACGCCGCCCCCTCCTCTGCTACCACCGATCCCTGGCCGCATCGCGGAGTTCTTGACCGCGGAGGGCATCCCCTTCGAGCGCAACACCATCGAGCCATCGATGACCCTCAGACGGACGTACATGCGCGGGCTCGCGGGCTACGACAACGAGGCCCGGACCCCGTGGGGCGAGTTCCGCTTTTCCGATGACCTCGTGCTGTTGGGGTTCTCCATCGGCTACTACAACGCTCCGGAGCCTCGGGCTGGCGACCCAAGCAAGCGACCCGAAGAAGTCGCCCGCGAATGGCTGCAACGCCACCGCCCGGACTTAGTTGCGCTCATCGACAGCCACCGGGTCGAGGTCTCCACTCGCGCATCGCCAGCAGCGACATATTTCGACTACACCCGGATTCGGGTTGACGGAGAGGTGTCGGTCTATCCGCTGGAAGCACACGTCACGATCCTGAGTTCCTGCAACTGCGTACGGACGTTTCAGGCAGGTCGGCGCGACTTTTCTCGAACGACGTTGCCGCAACTCGACGAAGCCGCGGCGCGGGCCCTCATTCAGCAGCGCTACAGGCGTGTCGCCATCGACCACCTCGAGCTCCAGGAAGCGCTCACCGCCACCGGCTCTCGAACCACCTACGTGGCCCGAATCACCGTGGCGTTGCCAGGCATCCATGACACCCACCCTCACATCTTGTGGGTCTTCGACGCCGACACCGGCGAAACCATCAAGCGCTTGGGCGACCCCACCGAACCCGACATTCGCCCACCGCTCCCCGATGGTGTGTCCGAGTAGTCGTAGACGGTCACCAATGCTCCTACCGAGAGATGTCACCGATGGCACGAAGGTGCGGCTGGTAGCCGCAGGCAGCCGCCCGGTATTCGGCGAGCGCGTCCCGCAGCGGGGCCCGCCCGCACGCCCTGCGCGGACTGACCGCGTCGTCCGGCGGACGTTCTTGGCGCTTGGCGTCGCTGCAGCGTCGTGCGCCCGGACGATTCCCTCCGAGCCTCCGTCACCGAGTTCCGCCCCAGCACCCGGAGCGTCCGCGTCACTGGGGACCACCGTGGCCCCTGCATCGGCGCTCCCACCGATCCCTGGCCGCATCGCCGAGTTCCTGACGGCCGAGGGCATCCCCTACGAGCCCGAAGACATCGAGCCGTCCCTCGCGATTAGCCGGAGATTCTTGCCCGGTCTATGGGCCTACGACAACACGGTACGGAGCCCGTGGGGGGAGTTCCGATTGTCCGACGATCGCGTTCTCTTGGGCTTTTCGACTGGATACTACGGTGCGCCGGAACCCCGCCCTGGCGAACCCAACCAGCATCCGAACGAAGTAGTGCGCCGCTGGCTGGAACGTCACCGACCCGATCTCGTTACGCTCATCGACCGTGGGTTGACCGAGCTGGTCGTCGAAGAATCGCCGACACGAGTCGCGTTTCGGTACAGACGAGTTCGTGGGACCGGTGAAGTGTCGGTATTCCCATTGGAGGTCTCTGTGAGAGTTCGGACCGATTGCCGCTGCGTATCGTTCTTCCAAAGTGGCAGGCGCGACTTCGCTCGCACGGTTCCCCCTCAGCTCGACGACGCAGCGGCACGTGCACTGATCCACCAGCGCTACCCACGTGTCTCGATCGACCGCCTCGACCTGGAAGAGGAGCTCGCGGAGTCTTCGTCGTTCACGGTGTACGTCGCCGAGCTCACGGTTGCCATCCCGGGCATTCACGATAGGCATCCTCACGTCTTGTGGGTGTTCGACGCCGACACGGGTGAGACGATCCGCCGCCTAGGCGACCCCACCGAGGCGAACATCGAACGACCCCTCCCCGCGGGCGTATCGCCCTAGACCCGTCCGGTGACTTCGCATCGAGCACGCATGTCCGGCGCGCTAGCGGACACCGCCCCACCGACCTCGAAGCCGCTCGCCGAGCCACGGTTCGTCCCACTGCGAATGCGGCATGGACTAAGCTCGCGGGATGCGTAGCGAGGAATCTTCCACGCGTGCCTCACGCGTGGGGCCGTATGACGTCGAGCACACCGGTGACGAGGTGCACTTCCTCGTGAACCGGGTCGTTTGGAGGCGTGAAACGAAGCAGTTCCTCTATGCGGGGACGCTTGCATTGTTGTGCCTGCAGGGAGCGCTCTACGAGGCTCACAGACTGGACTTCATCCCGGCCACGGCGTTCGTCACGCTCGCGATAGCGTGGGGCATGGGCTACGTACGCGCATGCGCTGCAGCGTACGGGGGCAAGCTGCGCCGCGTACGAGAACGCGTGGCGCTCCGATGGCGCGATGACGTGACTCGTGGGTATCGCGAGCCCACACGCATCGCCGAGGTCGTCTTCGACGAGGTGGCGATGCCGGCGAGTGACGTGCAGAGGGTCCTCCTCGGCACCATCACATCCGAGACCAGCTACGGCACGGTCACGGCCTACCCCGTGTACGCTGTCTGTCGTGATGTCGTCTTCGAGCTCGAACAGACGCAAAAAGCTGACGTCGCTGCGGCAGTGGCCACGGTCTTCGCCAACGAACTTGGTCTGCCTCTCGGTCAGGTGTTCGGGAATCCGCTCTTGCGCGGCACCACGATGGCCGGCGCGGTCGTCATGATGCTTGCCGAGATGTTCGGGATCGCGCTGGTAGCGTTCGCCACGCTGATGCGCTTCGAGGCAACCTTGGCCGCAGCGTGTATCGCCGGGACCACGGCGCTACTGAACGAAGCCGTGGTGAGATGGACGCGAGCCGTGCTGCGGCCACGGGCGGATGAGAAGGTCCGAGATATGTTTGGAATTGCCTAACGCGCACGCGTGCATGGTGATGTACGCACCGCACGCTCGCCAATAGCGCGACGGGCCCGGCGCGCCGTCTGGCTGCCGAGCCCGTCGTCTAACGCGCGCCGCGAATCAGGTGCGCTGGCTCCAGTGGTCGACGTGCTCGATGCCGCCGTCCTCGTACACCCAGCGGATGCGACCGAACACGAACGTCACCTCTTCGGTGGGAGGCGCGGTGGCCGACGCCGGGTCGATGACGTTGGGCGACTCGCGCACGATGCCTGCGATGCGGCCCTCGGAGATCTCCACCGTGAAGAACTGCTGGGTGGTTCCGTCGCCGGCGGGAGAGGGTCGGTAGAACCGGAAGACGCCCTCGATGACCTCGTTGTTGCAGAGCGCCTTGGCCAGCAGCGGGCTGCTCTTGTCGATGCGCTTCAGGATCTTGAGCGGCTCGTACGTGCGGTCACCCGTGGCCATGCCGCTGGACTTCTCGCGCGCTGTGCGCACGGCGTCGGAGAAGTAGATGCACTCGATGGTGTTCTCACGCCCGAGGCTGAGAATGGTGCTGTCGCCGTCGATCTTCTGTCCCGCCGCGTTGAGTTCCAGGTGAACGCTCTGTGCCATGTATGCCGCTTCCTTGTGTGGTGTCTGAGGTGGATGGGTCGTCCCCATCGCGGTTCGAACACTGAGCACGTGGTGTGCCAACCCGAACTCGCGGGGATTTCGTGCCGCGAGCGCCGCCCTTCGACGTGATACGTCGACGATGAGTGACGTACCACGTCAATTGCGACGCGAGACGTCAGGTCGGCGGGGCGGCGCGGTTCCGCTCTGCCTCGATGCGGTGGACGAGGTCACGCACCACGGTGCGTGACACCTGCAGCCTGTAGAAGCCGAACGCGAGCACGAGGATGCTGGTACCCGAGAGCGTGTGTGCGACGCCGAGGAGCAGCGGCGACTCGAGCAGCTGCGCGCCCGACACGCCCGCCACGAAGAACGCGAACGACGAGCGCACGTACGCCAGGAAGGTGCGCTCGGCCGCGAGCTGGGTGCGCTCGGCCGCGAGGGCGTCGGTCACGGGGATGTTCTTGTAGCGCTGCACCATGGGCCGCCCGAGCATAGCGCAGCCTGCGCGCGCGTCAGAGGCCCGCGAGCTCGGGGTGCGCGTCCAGGTACTCGACCGCCTCGCTGAACGTCGCGCAGCGCACGTCGGGTAGCTCGCACACGCGCCGCATGAAGCGCAGGATGCCCGTGCGGAAGTTGCCATGCCCGCTCACCAGGAACGGCGCGCGCTCACCGTGGTAGCGCACGTTGAACTCGGCCATGGCCGCGTCGGCGTAGACCCCGTGCATGTAGTCCTCGGCGGCGCGCCCTTGCAGCCCTCGCGCCCGCGCCAGCGACCCGAACACGGTGCGCAGGTTGTCGTCGAAGAACAGCGCGCGCCCGCCGCCGGGCACCGGCACGGTGGGGATGTTGAACAGCCAGATCCCGCTCGGGTGCCGCGTGGGCCAGGCGCGTCCGCCTGGACGCGAGGCGTCGTAGCGCGTCCCGCGTCGCGCGAGCGCCGCGTACATGCCGTCGTTGTACTCGAGGAAGGGGGCCCGGAAGCCGACCGGACGCGGAAAGCCGAGCAGGTCGGAGATGCGCTCGTGGTCGGCCAGCTCGGTCTCCCAGTCGGCCTCGCTCCAGCGCAGCCCGTGGGCGTGGCGCACGGCATGTGAGCCGATCTCCACGCCGAGGCGCGCCGTCTCGCGCACGTTCGCGGCGCGCGCCCGAATGTAGGCCAGGTTGCGCGCGTAGCGGATGACGGGCTGGTTGCGTGGCAGCAGCCCCTCGAAGGGCCGCTCGTCGGGGCGCAGGTTGCGCTGCCCGGGCGCGAACTGAAAGTTGCCGGTGGAGATGAACAGCGTAAACGCGTTGGGGCGCCCGCCGGCGGGCCGCGCTCGGTTGAGCGCCTCGTAAATGTAGTGAAACCCGGTCCGGTCGAGGGGGCGCTGCTCGGGCGGGGTGGCATCGAAACCGAGTAGGACGAACTGGGTGCGCCCGACCCGCGCGCTCGTGTCGGCCGCGTCCGCCAGGAGCGCGCCAGCCGCCTCACCGTGGGCCCTCTCGCTCACGCCGAGCGCGCCCAGCAGAAGCAGCGCAGCCAGCAACGACGAGAGACGAGGCATCGACCGCGAGCGTACACGACCCGCTCGCGTTGACCCCAATGAGTGGATTGACGCATGCTGCGCCCAGCCCGCCGCTCGGCGCGCCACACCCTTCCCCAGCACGTTCGCTGGGCACCCCTTCAGGAGTACATCACATGGGAAATCCGGTCGCAGTCTTCGAGACCAGCGAGGGCACCTTCAAGGCGGAGATCTTCCTCGCCGAGATGCCCATCACGGCACAGAACTTCATCAGCCTGGCCGAGAGCGGCTTCTACAACGGTCTGCACTTCCACCGCGTGATCCCCGGCTTCATGCTGCAGTTCGGCTGCCCGCACTCGAAGGACCCCAACAGCCCGCGCGCCGGCACCGGCGGTCCCCCGCACGGCACCATCCAGGACGAGTTCCTCGAAAGCGCGAAGTTCTCGAACGAGCCCGGCACGCTCTCCATGGCGAACACGGGCCGCCCCAACAGCGGCGGGTCGCAGTTCTTCGTCAACACCGTGCACAACGACTTCCTCGACTGGTTCAACCGCCGCACGGACTCCAAGCACCCGGTGTTCGGCAAGGTCACCGAGGGCATGGACATCGTGAAGTCCATCGAGGGCTTCGGCTCGCGCTCGGGCGCCACGCAGAAGCCGCTGCAGATGATCTCGGTCACCATCACGCGCTGAGCGCGGCACGGCGCGCCACGCGGCGGAGCCACAACGAGACGCGGGTCCCTCGGGCACCCGCGTTTCCTTTTCCGTCGCGCCACTACCCGCTCGAGTACGCGTAGTCGTCGAGGTCGAAGTGGCCGCTCTGCCACCACGCGCGGAGCCCGCTGTGCGGGCGCACGAACGGCGCGTCCCCGTGGCGGTCGAAGTAGTAGCTGTTGGAGCCCGCGCAGCCCGGCTGCGTGAAGATGGTGTGCCGCATGCGGTCACGCATCTCGTCCGTGTACGCGTCCTGGGCCGCGCGGCGCACGACCACACGCGTGGCCCCACGCCGCTGCGTCTCCCCGATGGCGCGCACGATGTGCCGCACGTTGGCCTCGATGATGCTGAACCACGACGCGCCCGTGACCGAGTAGGGCCCGTTCATCAGCCAGAAGTTGGGCGCCAGCGGCACCGACAGCCCCTCGTAGTTCTGGTAGCGGTGCTCGTCCCAGAACGCGCCCAGCTCGACCCCACCGAGTCCCACCACCGGAAACGCCGGCATGGCGCCCAGCTGCAGCACGTTGAAGCCCGTGGCGAGGATCAGCGTGTCGATGGGCCGCTCGCGGCCATCCTCGGTCACGATGCTGCGCGGCTCGATGCGCGCGATGGGGGCCGTCACGAGCTCCGTGTCGGGGCGCGTGAAGGTGCGCAGGTAGCGGTTGGAGAACGAAGGCCGCTTGCACCCGAACGAGTAGCGCGGGGTGAGCTTCGCGCGTAGCGCTGGGTCCGGCACCTGAGCCCGCAGGTGCGCCAAGCAGACCTGCTCGATGGCGCGCACGAGGAACGGCAGGCGCGTGTGCTGGATGACCCCCAGCACCATGATCAGCTCCGTGATGGCCGTGGTGACCAGGCGCATGCCCTGCTGCGTGGGGGGCACGGCCTCGAACAACGCCTGCACCTCGCGCGCGATGGCGAAGTCCACCTTGGGCAGCACCCAGATGGCGGTGCGCTGGTAGACGTCGAGGTGCCGCACGCGGTCCACGATCTCGGGGATGAGCTGCAGGGCCGACGCGCCGGTGCCGATGACCGCGACGCGCTCCCCTGCGAGGTCATGTGCGTGGTCCCACCGGGCTGTGTGGATGACCTTGCCCGCGAACTGCTCGAGGCCCGGGATGTCGGGCCGGCGCGGCTGGTCCAGCGGCCCGACCGCGCCCACCAGGAAGCGCGCGCTGAGCACGCCTTGGTCCGTGTACACGCGCCACAGGTCGCGGGCTTCGTCGAACACGGCCCGCTCCACGAAGGTCCGCAGGCGAAGGTGGGGGCGCAGGGCGTACGCATCCGCGGCGCGCTCGGCGTAGGCCAGGAGCTCGTGCCCGGGCGCGAAGGCCCGCGACCAGCGCGGGTTGGGCGCGAACGAGTAGCTGTAGGTGGCCGACGGAATGTCCACGGCCACGCCTGGATAGGTGTTGTGGCGCCAGACCCCGCCCACCCCGTCCGCTGCGTCGAGGATCGCAAAGTCCGTGATGCCGGCGTCGCGCAAGGCGATGCCCGCGCCGAGCCCAGAGAAGCCCGCGCCGACGATCAGCACCTCGTGGTCCACCGCGCCACGTGTATTCGCCATCGGTCCAGTATGCCTGCTCTTGTGAGCCGTCACACCCCGTGGTACATTAGTCTTAAACCTGTTCCATTGTTTCCAACGAGAGCGACGCACCAGCCGATGAGCGCCAGCCCCACGCCCATGAGCGACACGCACGAGCCGCCCCCGGAGCAGCCCTCCGAACCAGAGCCCGTTCTGTCCCCCAAGCCTCTCCTGCCCGGGTCGCACATGTGGCGCGACTTCGGCTCGTGGCTGTACCACCTGACACTGCCCGAGGCGTTCCTGCTGCAGTCCGCGCACCCGGTCATCGCCGCCGCGGTCACCAAGGACAAGAAGTACCTGCACGACCCCTACGGGCGCGCCCGCGACTCGCGGCGGCTCCTGTGGCCGGTGGTCTATTCGCGCCCGGCGGACGCCATCGCGATGGGACGCAAGCTGCGCGACCTGCACCGCACCATCCGCGGCGTGGACAAGGCGGGCAAGCGCTACTACGCGCTGGACCCGGAGGCCTATGGCTGGGTGCACATGACGGGCTTCGACTCGGCCGTGCGGATGCACGAGCTGTTCGGGACCCCGCTCACGCCCGTGCAGCGCGCCGAGCTCTTCGACGAGTGGCGCCAGATAGCGTCCATGCTGGGCATCGCCGAGCGCTTCCTGCCCACCACCGAGGCGGAGTTCTGGTCCGAGTTCAACCGCATGATCGACGAGCGCCTCGAGTGGACCGAGGTGCTGGACGACACGTTCTACCCCACCTACTACACGACCTACCCGGTGCCCCACGCGCTCGAAGGCAAGCTCCCACGCCCCGTGTGGCGCGCCATGATGCTGCCCGTGAGCCTCTTCGCGTACTGGCTCACGGTGATGACCCTGCCGGAGCGCGCCCAGGCCAAGCTCGGGCTGCGCGTGACGCCGGCGGACAAGGCGCTCTTCTCGGTGTTCCGGGCCGCGGTGCGCGAAGCGTGGCCCCACGTGCCCGAGCACCGGCGCTACCTGCGCGTGGCGTGGCGCGCGATCGAGGACGCGCGCAAGCACCCCGAGGCGTACGTGTTGCCCGACGAGCCGACTTAGGGACGCACACCGATTCTCGGACGACTCCCGCCCCTCGAGACAGCCCCCTCCCCCCGGACCGCCCCTCTGCCGCGTGGCGACCGTGCGGCCGATTGACGCGCCTACGAGAACACGCCCTGCGGCCTCGGTGGGCCACCCGTCACCCCCGGGCGCGCCCGGATGCGTGTGCTGAGCAGGTCGCACCACAGCTCGAGGTGCTGCTCCAGGAGCGCGTCGTCGCGCAGCAGATGACGGTCGAGCGCCATGCCGCGCAGCACCCACTGCAGCAGCGTGATGAACGAGGACACGCTCACGGAGGGGTCGATGGGCTCGAAGTAGTGCTCGGCCGCGCCCTTCACCAGCGTGTACCCCGACGCCCACAGGCGGCGCATCACCACGGCCAGCTCCTCGTCGTGCAGGCTCGCGACCAGCAGCTCGAGCATCACCGCGTGCTCGGGCGCCTGGAACACGGTGCGCCAGCCGCTGCGGGCCATGGCGCGCAGCCGGTCTTCGGACTCGTCCAGGTTCGCGAAGGACTTACCCAACTGGATATAGAAGCGCTTCACCTGCTGGCGCGCCGCAGCCTCGATCAGCGCGGCCTTGGACGGGAAGTGGTAGACGTGCGAGCCGCGTGACACCGCCCCACGCTCGACGATCTTGCTCACCGTCGTGCCCGCATAACCCTCGGTAGCCAGGCAGCTGAGCGTGGCGTCGATCAGGCGCTGGCGGGTGGCCTCGCTGCGGTCTTCCTGACGGCGACGGGGCGGACGGCGCTCGCTCTTCGGGCGGTCGGGCTTGGGGGCGGTGGGGGCGTCGCTCATGGGTCTCGCGGGGGAGCTGCGGGTCCCGACAGCTGGGCTGCGGAGGCACGCGGCGGAGGGGAATGGCCTGAATTCAAGCCCGAAGCAAGGGTAACGACCCTGGGCGATTTTACAAGTTGTACGTACGTATTGGAACTGTTAGCGTGCCCGGCATGAGCAGCCTGCACGTCCCAAAGCCCGTCGCGCCGATGATGCCGCGCACCCTCTTCGACGCCGACCACGAGACCTTCCGCGGCACCGCCCGGCGCTTCTTCGAGACCGAGGTGGCCCCCTTCCAGGCCAAGTGGGAGGCGCAGCAGCACATCGACCGCGCGCTGTGGAACCGCGCGGGTGAGCTCGGCCTCCTGTGCTGCACCTTGCCCGCCGAGTACGGCGGTGCGGGCGTGGACCGCCTCTACTCCATGATCCTGATGGAGGAGCAGGCGCGCGTGGGCGACTCGGCCAGTGGCTTCTCGCTGCACTCCGACATCGTCGCGAACTACGTGCTGAACTTCGGTACGCCCACGCAAAAGGAGCACTGGCTGCCGAAGATGGCGAGCGGCGAGGTGGTCACGGCCATCGCCATGACCGAGCCCGGCACCGGGTCCGACCTGCAGGGCATTCAGGCCACGGGCAAGCTCGAGGGAGACGAGTACGTCATCAACGGCGCCAAGATCTTCATCACCAACGGCTTCCTCTGCGACATGGCCATCGTCGCGGTGAAGACCGGCGAGGGCGCGAAGGGCTCGGCCAACGTGTCGCTGATGATCGTCGAGGCGGACCGCGCGGGCTTCACGAAGGGCAAGCCGCTCAACAAGGTGGGCATGAAGGGGCAGGACACCTGCGAGCTCTTCTTCGACAACGTGCGCGTGCCCAAGGCCAACCTGCTGGGCACGGAGGGCATGGGGTTCATCATGCTCATGAAGGAGCTGGCATGGGAGCGCATGATGATCGCCATCATGTGCGCGGCGGGCGCCGAGTTCGCGCTGGCGACCACGGTCGAGTACGTCAAGCAGCGCAAGGCCTTCGGCAAGCCCGTCGCGGCGTTCCAGAACACGCGCTTCAAGCTGGCCGAGATGCGCAGCGAGATCCAGATCGCGCGCGTCTACGTGGACAAGTGCATGGAGCTGGTGCTGGAGCGCAAGCTCAGCCCAGAGGCGGCGTGCGCGGCCAAGTACTGGGTCAGCGACCTGCTCAGCCGCGTGGTGGACGAGTGCGTCCAGCTGCACGGCGGCTACGGCTACATGCTCGAGTACCCCATCGCGAAGGCCTACATCGATACGCGCGCCAACCGCATCTACGGCGGCACCAACGAGATCATGAAGGAGCTCATCTCGCGCAGCATCTAGGCGACCGCCGCGCGCTCCACCTCGCCCTCACCGGACCATCACACAAGGCGCACGCGCCCAGGGAAAGAAGCCAATGAGCAAGCTACGTTTCGATGACCGAGTCGCGATTGTCACAGGCGCGGGCGCAGGCCTCGGCCGCTCCCACGCGCTGCTGCTGGGCAGCCTGGGCGCGAAGGTGGTGGTCAACGACCTGGGCGGCGCGGCCACCGGCGAAGGCAAGTCGTCGTCGGCGGCGGACAAGGTCGTGGACGAGATCCGCACGGCGGGCGGCCAAGCGGTGGCCAACTACGACTCGGTCGTGGACGGCGCGGCCATCGTGAAGACGGCCGTGGACGCGTTCGGGCGCGTGGACATCGTCATCAACAACGCCGGCATCCTGCGCGACGTGAGCTTCGCGAAGATGACCCAGGCGGACTGGGACATCGTGCTGGCCGTGCACCTGACGGGCTCGATGAGCGTCAGCCACGCAGCGTGGCCCATCCTGCGCGAGCAGGGCTACGGGCGCATCGTGATGACCACCTCGGCGGCGGGCATCTACGGCAACTTCGGTCAGGCCAACTACAGCGCCGCCAAGCTGGGCCTGATGGGCCTCGCGAACACGCTGGCGGAAGAGGGGCGCAACAAGAAAGTCCACGTGAACACCATCGCGCCCATCGCTGCGTCGCGCCTGACGGAGACGGTGCTGCCGGCCGAGATCCTGAAGTCCCTCAAGCCCGAAGCGGTGAGCCCGCTGGTGGCGTGGCTGTGCCACGAGGACTGCGAAGAGACCAAGGGCCTGTTCGAGGTGGGCGCGGGGTACGTGGCCAAGCTGCGCTGGGAGCGCACCGCAGGGACGCTGTTCCCCATCTCGCGCGCCTTCACGGTGGACGACGTGGCCGCGCGCTGGTCGAAGATCACCGACTTCGAGGACAGCGAGCACCCCACGACGATCAACGAGTCGATGGCGCCCGTGCTGCGCAACGTCACGCAGCCCAGCCTGGGCGGCAACGAGTTCATCGACCTGGACGTGGCCACCAAGACCACGGTCGAGCTCGAGTCCAGCTACGACGAGAACGACCTGGCGCTGTACGCGCTGGGCGTGGGCGCCGCGCGCGACGCGCTGGACAAGAGCGAGCTCAAGTTCGTGTACGAGCTGGGGAGCGAGTTCCAGGCGCTGCCCACGTTCGGCGTGATGCCGCAGATCAGCGCCATGCTGAAGGCCGCCAAGGAGGGCACGCTGACGCTGCCCGGCATGAGCTTCGGCTTCGACCGGCTGCTGCACGGCGAGCAGTACACCGAGCTGCGCGGCCCCATGCCCAAGAAGGCCAAGCTGAAGCACGTCTTCAAGTTCAAGGAGGCCTTCGACAAGGACCCCAACGCCGTCGTCACGTTCGCCATCTCCTCGCTGGACGAGGACGGCAACGAGGTGGCCTACAACGAGATGACCTCGTTCGTGAAGGGAGCCGGCGGCTGGGGCGGGCAGCGCGGGCCGAGCGCGGACGTCAACGTGCCCCCCGCGCGTGAGCCGGACGCCGTCATCGAGGAGAAGACCGACGCGCAGAACGCGCTCCTGTTCCGCCTCTCGGGCGACTGGAACCCGCTGCACGCGGACCCGGACTTCGCCAAGGCCTTTGGCTACGAGCGCCCCATCCTGCACGGGCTGTGCACCTACGGATACGCCGGGCGCCACGTGATCAAGGCGTTCGCCAAGAACGACGGGCGCTTCATGAAGAGCATCAAGGTGCGCTTCGCGAAGAACGTGTTCCCCGGCGAGACCCTGGTGACGCGCATGTGGAAGGAGAGCGACACGCGCGTGGTGTTCGAGACACGCGTGAAGGAGCGCGACGAGGTGGTCATCAAGAACGCCGCGGTCGAGCTGTTCGCCGAGCTACCCAAGCCCGTGGCGAAGGCAGCGCCAGCCGCGGCCACGTCGGCGGC
Organism: Sandaracinaceae bacterium; assembly: GCA_020633055.1. Lineage (NCBI taxonomy): Bacteria > Pseudomonadati > Myxococcota > Polyangiales > Sandaracinaceae > Sandaracinaceae bacterium. Next base: position 45,440 of record JACKEJ010000011.1, read on the forward strand.
CTCGGGCGCCGGCGCACCTGCAGTCGAACAAGGCGTCACCCTGGCGGACATCTTCGCGGGGGTCGCCACGTACGTGGGGCAGAACCCGCAGCTGGCGAACCAGACCAAGACGTCGTTCCAGTTCCACTTCCACGCGCCGGACCAGAGCTACTTCATCGACCTGAAGAACGCGCCGGGCGCGGCGGGCGCGGGTGTGCTGGACGCACCCGACGTCACGCTCGAGATCGACACGGAGCACGGCGAGAAGCTCTTCGGCGGAGACCTGGCGGCCGTCCAGAAGCTGTACTTCGGCGGCACGCTGAAGATCAGCGGCAACGTGATGGCGTCCAACAAGCTCGCGGCGCTGCAGGCCATGGATCAGAAGCTGGTGGAGGAGGCCCGCGCGCGTCGCGTGGCCGCTGGTGGTGGCGCGAGCGCCGCTTCGGGCGCGGTGTCCACGGGCAGCGCTGGTGGGGCGGGCGGGGAGTCGCAGGAGGTGACCGTGGGTGACCTCTTCAGCGCGGTGGCGGCCGAGATCGCGCAGAAGCCCGAGCTGGTGGACAAGGCCAAGACGGGCTTCCAGTTCCACTTCGAGAACCCGACGTGCAGCTTCTTCATCGACCTGAAGAGCGCGCCGGGCGGCGCGGGGCCCGGCGAGCTGAGCGGTCCCGACGTGACCATCGCGCTCGACACCAAGTACCTCCCCACCCTCTTCGGGGGCGACATGGCCGCGGTGCAGAAGCTCTTCTTCGGCGGTCAGCTGAAGATCAGCGGCAACGTGATGGCGTCCAACAAGCTGTCGGTGCTGCAAGGCATGGACAAGCAGCGCGTGGAGGACGCCCGCAAGGCTCGGCTGGCGGGTGGCGGGGCGACGGCACCGGCCGCGACCAGCGCCAAGGCCGCAGCCCGCAAGGCCGAAGCGGCCGACGCCATCGCGGCCCTCGGCGCGCGGCTCACGACGCAGCCGGCGCGCACCGGCGTGGTGCAGCTACGCGTGAAGGACCCCGACGGTGCGTGGTCCATCGACCTCGGCGCCAACCCGCCGAGCGTGTCCGAGGGGAGCCGCGACGACGCGGCCGCGACCATCACCGTGGGCGACGCGCAGCTGGGCGCGCTGGTCCGTGGCGAAGCCAACATGCAGGAGCTCTTCCAGAAGGGCGCCCTCACCATCGACGGGGACCTCATGCTCGCGCGGCAGCTCGAGCAGGCCAAGTAACGGGAGCAAGCACATGAAGCGTCGCATCAACGTAATCGGTGTCGGGATGACGAAGTTCGCCAAGCCCGGCGCGAGCCCCGACTACCACGAGATGGCCAAGGAGGCGGGTGCGCTCGCCCTCGCGGATGCCGGCATCGCCTACACGGAGGTGGAGCAAGCCTACTGCGGCTACGTCTTCGGGGACTCCACCTGCGGGCAGCGCGCGGTCTACGAGCTGGGGCTCACCGGCGTCCCCGTCGTCAACGTCAACAACAACTGCTCCACGGGCTCGAGCGCGCTCTACCTCGCGCGTCAGGCCATCGAGGGCGGCCTGGCCGAGTGTGTGCTGGCGCTGGGCTTCGAGAAGATGGAGCGCGGCGCGCTGGGCAACAAGTTCAACGACCGCGAGAACCCGCTCGGGCTGCACGCCGAGGTCATGGTCAGCATGCAGGGCGTCACACAGGCCCCGCCGGCTGCGCAGATGTTCGGCGGCGCGGGGCGCGAGTACCGCTTCCAGCATGGCACCAAGCGCGAGACGTTCGGGCAGATCGCCGTAAAGGCGCGCCAGCACGCCAGCCGCAACCCCTACGCGCTGTTCAACAACACGCTCACGCTCGAAGAGGTCATGGCCTCGCCCGACGTGTTCGACCCGCTCACGCGCTACCAATGCTGCCCACCCACCTGCGGCGCGGGCGCGGCCATCCTGTGCTCGGACGAGTTCGCCGCCAAGCACGGCATCACCAACGCCGTGTACATCGCGGCCCAGGCCATGACCACCGACTACGCCAGCAGCTTCGAGGAGCGCTCGATGGTCAAGATGGTGGGCTACGACATGACCAAGACGGCGGCGCAGAAGGTCTACGAAGCGGCAGGGGTCGGCCCGGAGGACGTGGACGTGGTCGAGCTGCACGACTGCTTCACGGCCAACGAGCTGCTCACGTACGAGGGGCTCGGTCTGTGCCCCGAGGGCGGCGCGGAGCAGTTCATCTGGGACGCGGACAACACCTACGGGGGCAAGGTGGTGACGAACCCCTCGGGGGGCCTCTTGTCCAAGGGGCACCCCCTGGGCGCCACGGGGCTCGCGCAGTGCACCGAGCTGGTGTGGCAGCTGCGTGGCCAGGCGGAGCAGCGCCAGGTGGAGGGTGCGCGTGTGGCGCTCCAGCACAACCTGGGGCTGGGTGGCGCGTGCGTGGTGACCATGTACCGCCGCGACTGACACGACGTGTCCGCTCGAGGAGGCGCCCGTGGATGTCGATTCAGCGACACAGGCGTTTCCAACGCGAAAAATCCGTACCGAACCTCCCACGAGGTCCCCGCCCGAGGGGCGCTCCGGGGGCGCTCGCGTGCTAAGCGACGCACATGTCCGCGCGCTCCATCAGCCTTCGTTCGCTCCGCTCGCAAAAGTTGCCGGAGCTCATCGCCCGCCTGCTCGAGTCTCCACTGCCTGCGCGCGTCCAGCGCATCGGCGACCAGACGCTGAAGCGCGTGAGCCAGCGATACCCAGCGGTGGCGCGCTTGGTGAGCCGGGGCGAGAAGTCCCTGCGCGAAGGCACAGCCGCCGCGCTGCTGGAGCGCTTCGGGCTCTCATGGCCGGGAGCGGCCAACACTGCTGAGGGGCCGCGGACGAACCCGGCCACTGCAGCTGCGGCGGCGTCCGGGCCCGTGCGGAACGATGTCACGCCGGATGTGCACACGCCGCCCGCACTGGACGAGTCAGCGGGAGCTCGAGCGTCGGGGACCGCAACTGTGGAGTCCGCGAGCACCGCCCAGGAGGAGCCACCGGCCAAGCGCGGTGAGCAGGCCGCGGCGAGCCTTCTGGCGCTCCGCAAAGGCCTCGCCGCGATCTCGTGGAGCGCACGCGCCGAGGCGATCCAACGCTTCGGCGAAGACGCTGGCGCGCCAGCCGTCCCTGCCCTGGTGGCCGCGTTGAGCGATGGCAGCGCCGAGGTGGCCGCATCCGCCGCGGACTGCCTGGGCGCGCTCGGCGAGGTCGCCGAAGGTGCCCTGAAGGGCGACATCGAGCAGTCCCTGCGGTTCGTCTTGGCCGACCCGGAGGGCTACTGGAGCCCAGTCACGCGCGCAGCCTCGGTCGCCGCGCTGATCCGCTGCATGGCGAGCGGCGGGGTCGACGACGACGAGACCCTGGGCCCCGTCGACGACGCGCTGCGTGACATCGACGCCGAGGTCAGCCTGGCGACCATCGCGGCCCTCGCGCTGCTGCCGCGTCGCATCTCGACGCCGCGTCTGCTCAAGCTGCTCCGCGACGACAGCGGCTTCTTCATCCGCCCCGTACGTCTCGCTGCGGCGCGCGTGCTGGCGAGCGTCGGCCTCGACGATGCCGAGCGCGAAGCATTGCTCAGCCGCGAGCACGACTCAGACGTCCGCACGGCCCTCTCGGCCTGACGCGGAGCCTGGCCTCCGCAGACGCGCCCGCAGCCCCCTGGACATGTGCGGCGCCGACGCCGTGGCATCACGCTCCGCCCTCCGCACGACGGCTGTGCCCTTCGAGCTGACTGGCGCTCCCATGGCGAGCCTTGGTGGCGGCAGGACCGTTGTCGATAGGCGTGGCCGCAGCGGTGGGTGGGCGCTCGTTCACAGGCGCGGTGTCGCTCGGACGGGACTTCGCGAGCAGCCCTGTTGCGTCGTACTCCAAGCTCGAGCGCGTCTGCTTCTGCGATCTCCCGTGTGATGTAAATCACCAATGACGCGATGCGTCAGAAAATCACCGAGCAGGTCATCGCCGGCAACCCCTTGTCTTTCATAGACATTTCACCGCACGTTCGATCATTCTCGGAACACACGTTCCGAATATTCGCGGATCCCCCGCTTGTCCACGACGCGGTGTGAGTCCAGGTATGCGTGTGTACGACGCGGCGCGTCATTTTGGCGCCCACGTCCCCGCTACCACCCGCAGCTCCGGCCCCGTGCCGGTCCGGCCGGAGTCCACCTGGCCGACGAAGGCACGGCTGCGTCCACTCCTCGACTCCACCATGACAGCACCTGCCTATATCACCGCCGTCGGCGCCTACCTCCCCGGTGCGCCAGTCGACAACGACACGATGGAAGAGCGCCTGGGCCTCGTGGCTGGCGCGCCCAGCCGCTACCGCAAGCGCATCCTGCGCAACAACGGCATCGCGTCGCGACACTACGCCATCGACCCCGAGGGCCGCCAGACGCACCTCAACGAGGAGCTGGCCGCGCACGCCGTGCGCGATGCCCTCCGAGACCGCAGCTACGCGCTCGAGCGCGTGGGCATGCTCAGCCTCGGCACCACGATCCCGGACGTGCTCATGCCCGGCTTCGCGTCGATGGTGCACGGTCGTCTCGGCGGCGCCCCGCTCGAGACGCTGTCGTCCTCCGGCGTGTGCGCCTCGAGCCTGGCCGCGCTGCGGCACGCGGTGAACGCCGTGCGCCTCGGCGAGCACGCCGTGGCCGTCGCGGGCGGCAGCGAGCTCCCCTCGCCTGTGTTGCGTGGGGACCGCTTCGCCGAAGAGAGCCAGCTGGCGCCCGAGCGTGAAGACCCCGCGGGCTCCTACCAGTACTTCAACGCCGACTTCCTGCGCTGGATGCTCTCCGACGGTGCGGGCGCGGTGGTGGTGGAGGGCAAGCCGCGCCCGGACGGCCTGTCGCTGCGCGTCGACTGGCTGACGCTGCGCTCGTTCGCGAACGAGTACGCGACGTGCATGTACATGGGACAGAACGACCCGTCGAACCCTCGCGTCGGCAGCACCTGGCTGAGCCAGAAGACGGCGACCGCGGCGGACCGCGAGGGCATGTTCTTGATCCGCCAGGACACCAAGCTGCTGGAGCAAGGCATCCTCGACATCGTCCCGCGCGAGTTCAAGCGCCTGGCCCTCGAGGGCCGCATCGACCCCGCGCACATCGACTGGTTCATGCCGCACGTCAGCTCCTACTTCATGGTGGAGAAGCTGCGCGGCTGGCTGAAGGACAGCGGCCTGAACCCCGAGTCCGTGTGGACGAACCTGCGCACGAAGGGCAACACGGGCTCCGCCAGCATCTTCATCATGCTGGAGGAGGCGGTCCGCTCCGGGATGCTGAAGCGCGGTCAGCGCATCCTGATCATGGTGCCCGAGTCGGGTCGCATGACCGCCTGCTACGGCCACCTGACGGTGGTCGGCCCGGAGGACCTCGACGCCGACGGCAACGAAGCCTCGCTCGCGTCGGCGCGGACCACGGGCAGCGTGACGACCGCGGCCGCCGCGTGGCGTCCCCCGAGCACACCCATCGCCGCCCACGCCCAACCGCTGCCTGGCGCTTCCACGCAGTCCGTCCTCGCAACGCCCGCTCCCAAGTCACCCACAGCCCCGGAACCGAAGATGACCACCGTCGCCCCATACGCCTCTCGCCTCCCCCGCACCGAGCTCGACCTGCAGAACGCGCTCGAGCGCTCGCCGCTCGGTCTGTCCTTCGCCAACCATCCGGGCGAGGTGCAGCGCTACCTCGCGACCGAGCTCGCCTTCGTGTGGCAGCAGTTCTGCGAGCGCCTCGCCCAGGTGCCCGTCGTGCGTGCGATCGAGAGCGGCGAGGTCACCGTCGAAGACTACCGGCAGCTGCTGCTCAACCTGCGCCAGCAGGTCATCGAGGGCGGTCGCTGGATCGCGCACATCGCGGCCTCCATGGGCCAGGAGCTGTTCCTGGTGCGCTCGACCATGATCCGCCACGCGGCGGAGGAGCACCGCGACTACCAGATGCTGGAGCGCAACTACGTCGCGGCCGGCGGCAAGCTCGAAGAGATCGTCAGCGCGCCAAAGAACGTGGGCTCCGAGGCCTTCTCCGCCTACATGTTCCACAACGCGCTGCAGCCCAACCCACTCAACATGTTCGGCGCGATGTTCATCATCGAGGGGCTGGGCCAGGCCAAGGCCGGTCGCTGGGCCGAGCAGATCAAGGAGCACACCGGGCTCGGCGACGACGCGGTGAGCTTCCTCGCCTACCACGGCGAGAACGACGACGACCACTACGAGAAGCTGCGCACCATCCTGAGCGCGCCGTTCATCACGGGGCCCGTCGCCGAGCGCATCGTCAAGACGGCCCGCACCGTCGGGCGCCTCTACTGCCTGCAGCTCGAAGAGCTCGGGAACGTCTGATGCCGAGTGGCGGCGCATCCTACCCGGGGCTGTCCCTGCCCGCGACCGACCTCGCACCCGTCGCGCGCAAGGCGCAGCCTCGTGACCGGGACAACCCGGGGCTCTTTCATGCCCTCTCCGTCGACCCCACCCTGCCGATGGACCCGGCGAGCGTGGCGTCTCAAGTGCGTGATGCCCAGCGCTGGACGCGCCGCTACCTCTTCCCCACGGTGAAGGTCCTGGTGCTGGTCGCGCTGCGGCTGGTGCTGATCGTCAAGCGCGTGCTGCCCGTGCAGCTGTCGTCACAGCGCCTGCTCAGCTGGGGCAGCGTCTTCTTCGGGCGCTGGTTCGCGTCGCCCGAGGCGGCCGAGTTCATCCTGCGCCACTTCGTGATCGAGACGCAGATCGTGAACTTCATCGCGCGCAACGCGGGTCGCGGTGACGTCGCGGAGGTGGACCTGCTGCCCACGCGCCCCGAGCACCTCGGGCACTGGGACGGCATGAACGCGACCATCCGCCACGACGTGAACGTCTTCAACTTGGTCATCGACTTGGGCGAGTCCGAGGTGGCGGACGTGCACGCGCGCGTCCCGCTCGCGCAGCTGGACTTCGGCATGCTCGCCATGCCTCCCATCGACACGCTGCCCGACGCGCGCCGCCTGCTGTCGCTGGACACGTACACGACGCTCTACGTCTCGTGCTTCTGGATCGCCTTCTGCGCCGACGAGCCCGTGCTGGAGCGGGCCATCAACAGCTTCCAGTTCGACGAGTCCCTGCTCACCACGCTCGCCAACCTGACGGGCGACGACACCTTCCGCAGCTGGACGCCGGTGAAGTTCCCCACCTGGCTCGGAAGCCCCACCTTCGACCCCGCGCGGGACCTGCACTGGCACATGCTCGTGCACGAGTACGCGTATCACCAGCTCCTCCGTCACCGAGCCGCGCAGGCGGCCCTGTCCGAGTCCCAGCCATGATCAAGCGCTTCACTCAGTTCGTCACCCTGCGCCCGCGGGCCACCTTGCTGCTCGTCGTGGGCAGCATGCTGCTCGCCGGCTTCCTCGCGCGGAACGTGCGCGTGGACAACAACTTCGCGCAGCTCTTCGCCACCGACGGCGCGGCCAGCGACTTCCGAGAGACGTACCGGCAGCAGTTCGGCGCCGACGACGGAGTGCTCGTGGCGGTGCTCGAGTCCGAGCAGGCGATGGACGCGCGGCTGGTGCCCGTGGTCGAGCGCATCGGCCAGGCGCTCTTGGCGGACGAGAACGTCACCCGCGTGTACTCCGTCACCGAGACCTCGGTGCAGTGGCGCGACGCCGACGACGCGCTCGTGATCGCGCCCGCCTTCGGCGAGGGCTCGCCCTTCGAGGGCACGTTCGAAGAGCGCCTGCGCACCGTCGACCGCAGCCTGCTCGGCGGGAACCGCCTGGTGAGCTCCGACGGGCGCGTGTTCCTCGTCGCCGCCGAGCTGCGGCCCGAGATCGACACGTACGAGACCCTCGTCGGACCGGCGGAGGAGTTCCAGGCGCTGGTGCAACGCGAGCTGGACGCGGCCGACCTGCCCGTCTCGGTGTCGTGGGCGGGCATCCCCTTCACGCGCCTCGGGGCCATCTCCACCATGCAGGGAGACCTACTCTTCCTGGCGCCGCTGTGCACCGCCGTCCTGGCCGTGTTGTTGCTGGTCTTCCTGCGGCGCTTCCTGGGGATGCTGGTGTCGCTGCTGTGCATCACCGTGAGCACGGTGCTGACCGCCGGCGTGATCGGCCTGGCTGGCGACGACCTGAACCAGATCACGTTCATCTACCCGATCCTCCTCATGGTCGTGGTGGTCGCGAACGCCGTGCACTTCCTGCAGCGCTACCGCGTGGAGCGCGAGGGCGGGCTCGCACAGGCTGAGGCCGTGCACGAGACCACGCTGCACGTCACGCGCGCCTCGTTCCTCACCAGCCTCACCACCGCCATCGGGTTCGCGAGCCTGTACGCGGCCGAGATGCACGTGCTGCGCGGCTTCGGTCTCTACCTGGCGGCTGGCGTCATGATGAGCTTCGTCGTCGTGTCGAGCGTGCTCCCTGCGTGCCTGAGCCTGCTCGGTGACCGCATGGTGCGCGTGGTGGAGAACGACGCGAGCGCCCCGGGGACGGCTCCGATGGGTGCGGCGGGCCGCGCGCTGGAGCGCTTCCTGCGCGTGATCACCCGTCGGCCCGTGGCCATCGCGACCAGCGTCCTCGGGTCGCTGCTGCTCGTGGGCCTCCTCGCCGCGGCGTCTGGCATCGTCTACGACTACCGCATCTCGGACAACGTCTACGCGGATCACCCCATCTCGGTGGGCAACCGCATGCTCGACGAGCACATGGCCGGCATCGTCCCCGTGGAGGTGTCGCTGCTGGGCGCCCCCGGGCAGATGGACGACCCTGCCATCTTGCGACGCGTCGACGCCCTCGGGCGCTACATCGAGTCGCACTACGAGGTCGCGCGCCCCATCTCGCTCGCTTCCGTCGTGCGGCAGCTCTCGACCGAGCTGGGCGGCGAGGACGAGGTGGCCGACGACGAGACCACCGTGTCGCAGCTGCTGTTCATGGCCGAGGCGAGCCCAGACCGCATCGTGGACCAGCTGGTGAACGCCGACCGGAGCCACACGCGCCTGCGCAGCTCCACACGCGACGGCGGCGCCCGCTACATCGTCGCCATGCAGACCGCCGTGGAAGCTGAAGCGGCGCGCCTGTTCGAAGGGACGGGCGTGCAGATCCGCATGACCGGGGAAGCGCCGGTCGCATACCAGGGCATGAACCGCCTCAGCCAAGAGCTGGTGCAGTCGGTGGCCGTGGCGCTGTTCTTCGTGGTCCTGGCCATCGGCGTGGTGTTCCGCAGCGGTCGGGTCGCGCTCGCGTCCATCCTGCCCAACGCGCTGCCCGTCGCCGTCACGCTGGCGCTGTACTCGCTCAGCGGCGCGGTCATCGATCCCCTCCCAGGCATCGCGTTCTGCATCGGCATCGGCATGTCGGTGGACGACACGGTGCACCTCTTGGCGGGCTACCGCACGCTGCGCGCGCGCGGGCTCTTGGCGCAGGAGGCGGTGGTCCAGGCGGTGCTCGAGCTGCGCTCTGCGCTCGTCAGCTCGAGCGTGGTGCTGGCGTGCGGCTTCTTCATCTTGATGCTCTCCGACTTCAACATGAACCAGATGATGGGCTTGCTGGGAGGTACGCTGATCGCGCTGGCGCTGCTCTGCGACCTGGTGTTCACGCCCGCGCTCCTGGCGGTCATGCCGCTGCCGGTCCCGCTCGACGCCGACGCGCAGTTCGCGAGCCACGACCCGACAGACGTGTCCGTGGCTACGCCGGCCGACGGCGAGCCCGCGGACGACGCGCTCCCCCCGTCCGACTCCTTTCCGCTTGGCGCGACGCGCGCCTGAACCCCTGGCCCCCGTCCTCGACTGAAGCGAATCATGCATCCCACCCACACGCCCCCGAGCCCGCGCCCCGTGTCCCCTGCCGCGCGACGCACCTCGCGCCACGCGCATGCCACGGTGCTGCGGCCCTCACGTCGCACGCCGTTCGTCGGCGCCCTCGCCTTCTGCGGTCTCTTGATCGCGCTGACGCCAGCGGTCGCCCAGCTCCCAGCCGACACTACGGACCCTCAGCGCATCCTGCGCGCCGCTCGGGACCGCGACAGTGGGCAGCGCGTCTCGGCGCAGATGCGGATGACCATCCGTGAGGCGGGCGCGGCCGAGCGCGTGCGGACGATGCGGACATGGGCGCTGCGCTTCGAAGGCGGCGTGCGCACCCTCGCGGTGTTCGAGTCGCCGGCCGACATTCGTGAGATGGGCCTGCTGACGGTGGACCACTTCGACGCCACCCGCGACGACGAGCAGTGGCTCTACATGCCAGCCATGCGCCGCACGACGCGCATCTCCACGGCCTCGCGGTCCGGCGCGTTCGCGGGCTCCGACTTCAGCTTCGCGGACTTCACCCTGCCTGACCCGGAACGCTACGACGCGCGCCTCGTGCGAAGTGGCGAGCAGGTGGGCGACGAGCGAACGTGGCACATCGAGCTCACGCCGCGCGAGGCGCGCACGCAGCGCGAAACGGGCTACACCCGCATGGAGCTGTGGATCGGACAGCGCAGCCTCTTGGCGCTGCGGACGAAGGCCTACACGTCCCGCAGCGGCGTGGTGAAGTACGTGCAGGTCGCGGGGGTCCGCCAGGTGAGCGGTGTGTGGATGCCGCAGCAGGTGGTCGCGCGCACGCTGCGTGGTGAGACACTGCTGTCCGAGACCGTGCTGGAGCAGGTCAGCGTCAACGTGGGCGACAGCTCGGTGAACGAGAGACTGTTCACGCCCGCGCGCCTCGAGCGGGGCCTCTGAGGAGCACGTCCGTGAGGGTCCTTCGACTCCGCGCCGGCCACGGGCCCGTCACGCGCGCCGCGGCGGCCCTCGTGTGCGTGACGGTCGCGCAGCTGGGCGGGCTGTCTGGCGTAGCGCGGGCACAGGGCTCGGCCGCGGCGGACGCCGTCGGCTTCGGTCCGGTGACGGCCCCGAGCGCCACGGACGCGACCCCATCGGGTCGAGGTGGGTCGGGTGACGCGGGCGACGCCGAGGTGGGCGACGCCGACGTGAGCGGCACCGACGGGGCGGACGTCGTGGGGTTCGGCGACGCCGTGGGCTTTGGTGCCGTCGACGCGCACGGCGAGGTCACCGCGACAGGCGGAGACGACGCCGAGGGTGTCGGATCGAACAGGCACGCGCTCTCCCTGCGCGGCACGCTGGCGACGGAGCTGGCGCTGCGTCCCCCCCCCGCGGGCCGTGGGGTGCTCGCGAAGGCGCGCGCCTGGACGACGCTCACGCTGCGCTATCGGCGCGGGCTGTTCCGTGCGCAGGTTGGGGGACACGCAGCCTATGACCTCGCGTACCTGGACAACGAGCCCGCGGTAGACCGCGACGCCTACGAGCGGCTCGTGCGCATCGACGAGAGCTACCTCGCGCTGAGCGGCGCCCACGCGGAGCTGGCCACGGGCGCGCTGGTGCACGCCATGGGCACCGCCGACCTCCTGGGCGTGGTCGACGTGGTCGCCCCTCGGGACCTGCGCGAGCCGGGCCTGACGGACCCCGCCGCGACGCGACTACCGACGTTCTCCTCGCGACTCAGCTTGTTCTTCGGTCCACACCGCCTCGAGGTGGGCGTCCTTCACGAGGCGCACTACGGCCTCCGGCCTGCTCCGTTGGGCGAGTTCAGCCCCGTGCGCGACCTGCTGCTGAACGCCCCTGGCGTGGCCGGCACCGAGCTCCACGTCCTGCTCGCCACGCGCGACCTCCGCTACCAGGACGACGTGCGCGGCGTGAGCCGGCGCGCCCAGCAGCCGTTCGCCCGCGCGCGCTTCGAGCTCGGCCCCGTCAGCGCCGAGGTGATCTACGCGCGGCTGCGCGACCGCCTGGGCCTCCTGCGCTTCCCCGAGATGGAAGCGCTCGCGAACCCCCGCGTGGACCTGCCGCTCGCGCACCCTTTCTACGACCAGCTCGGCGTGGCGGCGCAGGGCGCGGTGGGTGCGTGGGTGCTGTCCTTCGAGGCGCTGGCCGAGGTCGGCAAGCCCATCGCGGTCGCGGACCCGAGCGTCCCCGCCCCGGTCGTGCTCGCCGAGCGGCGTGACCTGTTCGGCGCCGTGCTCGGGCTGCGCTACGAAGGCCTCCCGGGGGTGGTGCTGAGCGCCGAGCACCGGCGGGCTACCTACGCCCCGAACGACCGCGCCGAGAGCAACGGCGACGCACTGCGCCCGCTCTTGCCTTTCACGCTCTCCGCCACGGCCCTGCGCTACCAGCACCGGCTCGCGCGCGACCGCGTCGAGCTGGAGCTCGCGCTGGTGGTGTTCGGCGACCGCGGCGAGGGCGGCCTCTTGGGGCGCGCCTTCGTGAGCTATCGCCCCACCGACGCGCTGCGCCTGCGCCTCGGGTACCTCCTGTACCACGAGGGCCGCGAGCCCGGCCCGCTGCGCGGCTTCGGACACAGCGACCGCGTGCAATTCGACCTGCGGTGGGACTTCGCCGCGCAGCGCTCTTGAGGACCACCATGACACCCCGCGACCCACGCCCCTCCCTCCGCGGCCCGCTCCTCGTGTTCGGGCTCTACCTCGTTGCCACTTTCCTCGCGCTCAGGTGGTTGCACGCGGCGCCGGGCTTCTCGAGCGCAGCGGGCTTCGGCGTCGCGCGCGGCTGGTTCGCGCTGCTGGCGCTGGTGCAGTACCTCGGCATCGGTGTCGGCGTGGGGCTCGTCTACCACCGCGTCCTGGTACACCGCGCCGCCAAGATGCACCCTGCCCTGGCCTACCCACTGGTCGCGTTCGTGCTGCCGGCCGGCACCCCGGTGCAGTGGGTCGGAAACCACCGCCACCATCACGCCGCGACCGACACCGACGCAGACGCACACTCGCCCGTGCGGCACGGCTTCTGGGTGGCGCACGCAGGCTGGTACATCGGCCGAACCGAGCCGTGGCTGTGCGCGCTCTACAGTCTCGGGGGCCCGCTGCGCATGGTGTTCGACGCGTTCTGGCGGCCACGCTCCAACCAAGAACACGTGCGCTTCGCCCGCGACATCGCGCGCGTCCCGTTCTACGCCGCGGTGAGCCGACCGACCCCATACGCTGTGCTGGTGCTCGGTCACGTCTTCCTCAGCTGGCTGGTCGCCTACGCCTGCTTCGGCGTGTGGGCCCTGCCGCTGCTCTACCTGCAGCAGCTCACGTACTTCGTGCTCGGCGACGCTGTGAACTCGCTGCTGCACCTGGTCGGTCGACAGACCTGGAAGAGTGGGGACTCCAGCCGCGACAACCCGGTGCTGGCGCTCCTGACGTTCGGCGAGGGGTGGCACAACGGGCACCACGCGTTCCCGAGCTCCGTGCGGTCGGGGCTGCTGCCCGGACAGATCGACGTGCTCTACCTGATCGCGCGAGGGCTGGAGCGCGTGGGGCTGATGAGCGAGCTCGTGGTCCCCAGTCGCGAGGAGCTGCTCGCCCGGCTGGACGACCACACCCAGCGCGCGCGCCTCGGGTGGGCACCCGAGGAGGCCGCCGCGTGACGCCCGCGCTCGACGTCCTCGACGTGCTCGCCGCCCGGCTCGGCCCCTCGGACCGGCGCCACGAAGACGCAGGCGCGGTGCTCGAGCTGTGGCTCCCTGGCGAGGGACTCGCCATCAGCCGCCTGCACGGACGCATGAGCGCCACGCTCGCGGACGCGCTCGCAGCTGGCGTCGACGTGGCCATCGCGCAGCGCCCGGGTGAGGCCCGCGCGTACCACGACTGGACCGCTGCCACAGGCTACGCCATGGGCGCGCAGCTGCGACTCACACGGTGGTCGGTGGAGGTCCGCAACCAGATGGCGCAGGTCATGGTCGCCGCCACCGCCCCGAGCGTCGTCCTCGCCGTTCGCGCCGCGCGCAAGGCCACCGGGAAGGACCTCGAGGTGGTCGAGTCGCAGGCCCCGTGGATCGCGCGCGTCAGCGCGGTGCTGGCCGCATAGCCACTGGCTCAGCGCCGCAGCCGCCCAGCCGGAGCCCGAAGGACACGGAGCTCACAGCTCGCCAGGCTCCTCGTAGTCGGAGCGGTCATGACCGAGCCACCACGGCGCAGGCATGGGCATCGTCGTGCCCTCGGCCTCGAACAGACTCGCGATCCACGCGAGCGCGTCCTCCTGTTTCGCAAACGCCTTGATGGGCCAGCGCGGCCGGCGCACCCAGAACACGGCGGTGGCTGCGTGGCGCAACACGGCACGCGGCAGGATCAGGGCCTGGCAGATGGTGGCCGCCTCCATCGGTTCGCCGAGGGTCTGGTACGCCTGGGTGAGCCGGCTCCGGTTCCGCGCGTTGCTCTTCTTCAGCAAGCTCAGGTCCGAGATGACCGCGATGCGTAGGTTCGGCTCCGTGCGCCGCCGCTCGAGGCAGTACTGCTCGAAGCGCGTGAACCCGGCGTCGATCTCTTCGTACGTGTAGGACGCCGGGAAGAGCTGGACCAACAGCGGTTCGTAGGTGGTGTCCAGCCACGGGATCATCAGCCGATGATACACCCATCAGCGCCCACGAGAGGCCCAACTCGCACCCGTCGTCCCACCCGCACCCGCACTCGTTCTCGTTCTCGTTCTCGTTCTCGTTCTCGTGGTCGTGCGCGTGCGCGTGCGCGTCATCGTGAGTGTGCACGTCCTCGTCCGCGTCCTCGTGAGTGTGCACGTCCTCGCGACAGCACGCGTCCCCGCCCTCCCACCCAGAGAGATCACCGCCACTGCGTCGGCACACAGCAGCGGCGACTCCCCATCGCCCTCAGCGGCGCCGACGCCGGCCGAGCAGCACCAACCCGAGGCCGACCCACAGCCAGGCACCGCTGCCGCTCCCGGGCCGCGTCGCGCACAGCGCGCCGCCCGAGACACCGCCCGTGCCGAACGTGCTCGTGCCCTGGTCGGGGTCCAGGTAGTCGGGCGTTCCGTCGCCATCGCCGTCCACCGTCTCGTCGCCCTCTTGCAGCGTGGGGATCAAGTCCCCGTCGTCGTCCACGTCCTGGAAGTCGGGCTCGCCGTCCGTGTCCGTGTCCTGCACCGGCGCGCGGGTGCCGCCGAGGCTCGGGTCGAACGCGTCGTCCAGTCCGTCGCCGTTGCTGTCCGCGCCGCTCGGCACGGTGTCCGGCCGTCCGTCGTGGTTCGCGTCGTGACCCTCGGTCGCGTCGGGGCGTCCGTCGCCATCCGCGTCCAGGTCGAGCGCGTCGGGGGTCTGGTCGTCGTCCGTGTCGCGCTGCGTCACCGTCGAGCTGAACACGTTCGCGTCGTTCGGCGCGGTGTCCGCTGCGTCGCGTAGGCCGTCGCCGTCGCTGTCGGCGCCGTCCACGCGGCCGTCTCCGTCGGTGTCCAGCGTCGGATCGCTCGACTCCGCGATGTCCGTGATTCCGTCGCCGTCGCTGTCCAGGTCCAGGAACGACGGGATGCCGTCCCCATCCGGGTCGAGGTCGTCGCGCACGCCGTCCATGTTCGCGTCGGTGTAGCCGGGCAGGCTCGGGTCCAGGTGATCGCGGATGCCGTTCCCGTTGCTGTCCGCCGAGTAGTCCACGCCGCCGCCCTCGTCCACGTCGGGGATGCCGTCGTTGTCGTCGTCCGGATCCTCGCGGTCCGGGCTGCCGTCGCCGTCGGCGTCCGTCGGGTCGCAGCTGTGGGCCACCACGTCGCACACCTCGTCGCCGTCGCACAGGCTGTCGTTGGTCGCAGTGCACTCGACGCACACGCCAGCCGTCGTGTCGCACGCCAGCACGCCGCAGTCCGCGTCCTGCGTGCAGGGTCGGGGGTCGGGGTCCAGGTAGTCGGGCGTCCCATCCATGTCGCTGTCCACGGCGTCGTCCGTGTCCGGGTCCATGTCCGGGTTGGGCTCCTCGTCGATGGTGTCGATGCCGTCCTCGTCGTCGTCCACGTCCTGGAAGTCCGGCTTCGTGTCCATGTCGGTGTCCTGCACCGGCGCGCGCACGCCACCCTGATCGGGGTCGAACGCGTCGTCCAGGCCGTCACCGTCGGCGTCCACGCCCAGCGGGTCGCGATCCGCGACGCCGTCCATGTTCGCGTCGTGACCTTCCGTCGCGTCGAGCACCCCGTCGCCGTCGGCGTCTTCGTCGTAGGCGTCCGGGCGCAGGTCGCGGTCCGTGTCGAGGCCGCTCACCAGGGAGCCGCTCACGCCAGGGTCGCTCGGGGCGGAGTCCGCCTCGTCGCGCACACCGTCCATGTCGCTGTCCGCTCCGTCGACTCGTCCATCGCCGTCCACGTCCAGCTCGGGCGCGCTCGACTCGCCCAGGTCGGTGATGCCGTCCGCGTCGCTGTCCAGGTCGAGGCTGTTCGGGACGCCGTCGCCGTCCGGGTCGATGTCGTCCCGCACATCGTTCGCGTCTGCGTCCACGTAGCCGGGGAGGCTCGGGTCGATGTAGTCGGGGATGCCGTTGCCGTTGCTGTCGCCGGAGTAGTCCACCCCGCCGTTCTCGTCGACGTCGAGCACGCCGTCGTCGTCGTCGTCCGGATCCTCGCTGTCCGGCACGCCGTCGCCGTCGCTGTCACGCGGGGTGAGCGTGCACGTGCTGCTGATCGTGTCGCACACCTCGAACGAGGAACACTGCGTGACGTTCGTCGCGGTGCACTCCACGCACGTCTCGGTCAGCAGGTTGCAGCCCGGGGTCGCCCCCGAGCAGTCGCTGTCGCTCTGACACTCGACGCAGGTGTTGGTGGTCATGTTGCACAGGCCACCCGGGCACTCGCTGTCCTGCTCGCACTGCACGCACACCGGCACGGCGCCGCTGACGTCACACGCGGGTGCCGCCGCACCGCAGCCCAGGTCCTGCATGCCCATCGTGTCGTCGATGCAGGCGACACACTGCTGCCCGCCGCCCATGGCCGTCACACACATCGGGGTCGCGGCCCCGCAGCCACTGTCCTGACCGACGCCGGGCTCGGTGTCGGTGCAGGTCCCGCACAGGTTCGTGCTGGTGTTGCAGACCTCGCCGCCGCTGCAGTCGGTGTCCGCCGTGCACTCGACGCACATGCTCCCGGCGCCCGTGCCCACGCACGCGGGCACACCCGCGCTGCAGCCATTGTCCGTCCCGGTCATGACGCTGTCCTCACAGCTCACGCACACCGGCGCGCCGCTCGACGCGTCGCAGACGGGCGCGGCCGAGGCGCAGCCCGTGTCCTGCATGCCCGTGGTGTCGTCCACGCAGGCCACACAGGTCGCGCCCGCGGTGCCCGCGCCCTCACAGATGGGCGTGGTGTTCCCACAGCCGCTGTCCTGCCCCGCGCCCGTCGCCGTGTCCAAGCACACGACGCACGCGTTGCTGCCCGTGTCGCACACAGCCCCGCCGGCGCAGTCGTTCGTGCTCTCGCACTCGACGCACATGCTGCCCACGCCGCTGCCCACACACGCCGGGCTGCCCGCGCTGCAGCCGTTGTCGGTGCCGGTCACGACGGTGTCCTCGCAGCTCACGCACGTGCCCCCGCCGACCGACGGGTCACACGCTGGCGCCGACGCGCTGCAGCCCGTGTCCAACATGCCCGAGGTGTCGTCCACGCACGCGACGCACGCCGCGCTGCCGGTCCCGGCGCCCAGGCAGATGGGCGTGGCCACGCCGCAGCCGCTGTCCTGCCCCGCACCGGGCGCGGTGTCCGTGCACGTCCCGCACAGGTTCGTGCTGGTGTTGCAGACCTCGCCGCCGCTGCAGTCCGTGTCGGTCGCACACTCGAGGCACATCCTGCCCACGCCGCTGCCCACACACGCGGGTGCCGCGGCGCTGCAGCCGTTGTCGGTGCCGCTCATCGTGGTGTCTTCACAGACCACGCACACGCCCGCCCCGACCGACGGGTCGCACACGGGGACCGCTCCGCTGCAGCCCGTGTCCTGCATGCCCACGGTGTCGTCCACGCACGCCACACACGAGGCCCCGGCCGTCCCGGCGCCCTGGCAGATGGGCGTCGCCGCGCCGCAGCCGCTGTCTTGGCCCGCGCCCGCCGCCGTGTCCAAGCAGGCCACGCACGTGTTGCTGCCCGTGTCGCACACCTCGCCGCCGCCGCAGTCGCCCGTGCCCTCGCACTCGACGCACATGCTGCCGACGCCGCTGCCCGAGCAAGCCGGAGTGGCCGCGCTGCAGCCGTTGTCCGTGCCGCTCATGGCGCTGTCCTCGCAGGTCACGCACGTCCCGGCGCCGAGCGACGGGTCACACACCGGCGCGGCCCCGTTGCAGCCCGTGTCCTGCATGCCCGACGTGTCGTCCACGCAAGCGACGCAGGTCGCCCCCGCCGTGCCCGCGCCCTGGCAGATGGGCGTCGCCGCGCCGCAGCCGCTGTCCTGCCCCGCGCCCGCCGCCGTGTCCAAGCAGAGCACACACGTGTTGCTGCCGGTGTCGCACACCTCGCCACCGCTGCACTCGCTCGTGCTCGCGCACTCCACGCACATGCGCATCGCGCCGCTGCCGACACACGCTGGCGTGGCCACACCGCAGCCCGTGTCCTGCATCCCGGACGTGTCGTCCACGCACGCGGTGCACACAGCGGACGACGTGCCCGCGCCATCACAGATGGGCGCCGCGCCCGGACAGCCGTTGTCCTGCCCCGCCCCCATGGCGGTGTCCAAGCACAGCACGCAGGTGTTGGTCACGGTGTCGCAGACCGTCCCGCCGCCACAGTCGCCGTCCCCCATGCACTCGACACAGGTCACGCCGTCGCCCACGAAGCCCATGTTGCAGGTGCAGGTGAAGCTCCCGGGCGTGTTCATGCAGGTGGCGTTCGCGTCGCAGTTGTCGGCGCCGGTCATGCACTCGTCGATGTCGTCGCAGCTCACGTTGGGCGTCGGGCACGTGTAGCCCGGCTCGACGTCGCAGCTGGCCGTGCAGCCGTCGCCGCTCATGGTGTTTCCATCGTCGCAGGTCTCACCGGAGTCCAGCGTCCCGCTGCCGCACGACGGAAGGCAGGTCTGGCCCGCGTTCGCGTGCGAGAGGTTCACGCTGGTGGGTCCGCCCGCGTCGTTGTCGATCTGGTAGAGCACGCTGTTCTGCCCGGCCCCCAGCGTGAAGGGCATCAGCGCCACCATGGCCGGGTCCGGGGTGAGCTCGATGACCACGGTGTCGTTCAGGCCCGGCGTGCCGTAGAAGCGCAGCCCCGTCGCGGAGACGACGACCACCAGGCGCGGCAGCCCGTTGGTGTTGGGCAGCCAGGACTGCACGAGGTCGCCCTCGAGGAACGCCGGGTTGCCTGGCGCCGCGTGCACCGTGCTGGTGTCCGCCACGAGCACCCCGTTGACTGTCAGGTCCAAGCCGTCGTCGATGCTGTCCATGAAGATGGCGAGCGGCCCGGGACCGTCGAAGAACACGGTCCGATTGCGAAGCGTCGTGGATACCCCCGTCAGGTCCGTGTCGCCCGCGTCGAACATGCCCGACATGTTCACGTCCAGGTACGGCGTGGTGCTGGTGAAGCACGCGTAGCCAGCCTCGAGGTCGCAGGACGCGTCACACCCGTCGCCCGACATCATGTTGCCGTCGTCGCAGGTCTCCATCCCCGACACCACCGTGTCGCCGCACTGGGCGTGGACGCCAGCTGGCGCGAGGGTGTGGAGCAGGCCGAGCGAGATGGCGATGGCCCAAGAAGACAGGCGGGGGAGATATGGCATGGACGAACCTCATAGGGCCCCTCCAGACACAGTTTCGGTGTATATTCGCAAAGACACCACCCGTCAACCAATAACTGTCCCCAACTTGCACGACGCGACATCACCGTCTGGGGTCGTCGACGCGCACGTACAGGACGTGCGACCCTGGATGACATCATGACTCGTGTCGCGCTCACGCCCCTCCCTCTGGGACTCAGCGTCCTCCTCGCGGCCTGCAGCCACGGCGGATCGCCGGGAGGTGACGCTGGAACGGGTAGCGTGGACATAGGCCAGCCCACCACCATCGAAGGCGGGTGGGAGTGCGCCCCCGGCTACCGCTGCGCGCGCGGCGAAGATCCAGACGTGGTGTGGGTCATGCGTGAGGCCGGCAACGTCAACGGCCCCTCCTGCACCGCGGTCTGCCGCGACGCGCTGGGGTCCAACTGCGCCTACAACACCTGCGACGAGGGGCGCACAGTCGAGTTCCCGGACCAACAGGCCTTTGCCCCCGTGGCCGAGTCACTCGGCTTCGCGTGTCGTCCGGGGGGCTGCTGGGACAGCGTCGCGCCCGGCGAGGGGATGTACCTGGTGTCCATCGCGACCGACGAAGACGGCACGCGGTCGTGCTACTTCCCCGACGAAACTCAGGTCAGCTGCAACGTCGACCCGGGCAACGCGAACTGCTTCGGGGAGCGCTACGCCAGCGTGTGTCCATGCGTGGTGCAACCCCTCGACCAAGCGTGCACGTGGGAGTGCGGGCCCTACAACACCACCCGCGCCGTGTGGAAGACCGAGGGCACCAGCTGCCTGGCGCGCATCAACTACTGGCGCAGGCGCGCCTGTGAAGAGGGCTGGGTGGAGTGCCCGCCCGCTGGCCTGCCGCCCATGGTCGAGTGCACCGCCTGCCACGAGTGCGCCAACTCCGAGGCCGACCACGACCAGGAGCACGGCGCCCACGACTCGTTCCAGCGCTGCGGAGAGAACGCCCAGGGCGAAGGCGGCGGACAGACATGCGCCGACGTGATCGACGCGTTCGTGTCGGAGCGCGCCATCGCGGAAGACGGCGTGATGCGCTGCCAGGGGCACTGCGGGCCCATCCTGCGTCACGGTTGCCAGAGCTTCAGCTGGGGCCGCGACCTCGACACGGGCTTCCACACGCTGAACTGGGGCGGCTGCAACGCGGAGCGCTGCGAGGCGTACTGCGACGAGAACCCCGGCAGCTGCTACACGCACGACACCTCCACGCCAGCCGGCTGCGACGACCCCGACGTGGGCGCCGCCGCGAACCCGGACATCCTCGTCTGCGAGTGAGCCCGTCGTGACCCGCTGAAGGTGCCCACGAGCGGCCTCGTTAGGCAGTCCGCCCCAGCGGGCTCCCGGTCGGTGATGGTCCGAACGGTCAATCAATGGCCGTCGTGGGTCAATGTAGTCCAAGGAACACCTCTGTAGGTTCGCGCCACACCACACGACGCGTCTGCGTACGCGGTCAGGAGCGAACCATGACCTTTCGAAGCCTCCTCGCGCCTCTCGGCACCTTCGCGCTGCTGCTCGGCGGCTGCCCGCTGCTCGAGTCGGCGAGCTGCCTGAACCCCGACGATGGCGGCGGCAGCACGACCCCCTCGCCCTACCAGGAGGTGTACGACGCAGGCCTCACCCAGTACGTCGGGACCCGCGCCGTGCAGCCCGCGCAGGTGGACAACGCGTGGCTCTACGCGGGCGTCGAGGTCAACCGCTACAGCACGGACCCCGCCGTCGGCGGTCCGCTGTGCATGCGCGGGGACGAGTTCTTCGTGGAGACCCGCGAGGGGGACTCCGACGCGCTGGTCATCTACCTGCAGGCGGGCGGCGTGTGCACCACCGAGGTGTGCGCCGCGACCGTCTCGCCAGCGCTGAACCTGCGGCTGCTCACCACGGGCGACCTGATCGGCCTCGGCGGCATCCTCGACAAGTCGGACCGTCGCAACCCGCTGGCGGACTGGGACCTGGTGCACGTGCCCTACTGCGACGGGTCCATCTTCATGGGCGACGTCGACCGCGTGCTTAGCGACGGGGACGACCGCAACGGCCCACGCGACATGGCGTACCAGCGCGGCCTGCTGAACCTGACCGCAGCGCTCGAGGCCGCCAAGGCGCGCTTCCCCAACCCCAGCCGCGTCGTGGTGGCTGGCTCGAGCGGCGGCTCCTACGGCAGCGTGGCGGCCATCGCGCTGGCGCGTCACTACTACCCAGGCACGGACCTGCTGGCGGTGGTGGACTCGGGCGCGCCCGTGCTGACGGACCGCGACCCCGGCTTCGTGGACCGCATCCTGCGGGAGGTGAACGCGCGCCAGTACATCCCTGCGTCATGTCCGGGCTGCATCGACGACGGCCACGTGACCGGGGTGGTGCACTGGGCCCTCGAGCGCGACCCACGCCTCACCGTGGCCTACATGGGGCACAGCCGCGACTTCGTCATCGGCGAGTTCTTCATGGGCGGCACCGCAGACCAGCACCAAGCCGCCGTGCTGCGTGAGACCGGCGAGCTCGTCGACGCGTGGCCTGGCCGCGCCTACCGCTTCATCACCGCGGGCACGGAGCACACGTACCTGCTTGACGTGGACTACGCCCCCGCTTGGCTGCAAGAGCCCGTGCTCTACGTGTTCGGCCCGCTCATCTTCACCGGCCCGGACGTCACCTCGAGCGACATCTCGCGCTTCATCCTGGGGGGGATGCGCGAGTCGGGCCCGAACGACGCAGGCGCGACGATGAACGGCTACGAGTGGCTGGACCTGCTGGTGAACGATCCAGACCACGCGACCAACGTCGTCGACTTCTGACCCCGTGCCGCGAGGCGCTCGACGGGGACCCACGACGGACGGAGGCCCCGCCGAACGCACCCGCCGTTCGGCGAGAACGACTCCGGAGCCATCGAACGCCTCGTCACGACACGGAGCGCGCCGGCCTCAGGCGGCGGACTTACCCTTGCCGCTCTTGGCGGACGACTTGCCAGCCTTGGGGCTCTTCTCGGGCTTGTCGGTGGGCGCGCCTTCGCCACCTGCGCCCGGCCGGACCGCGCCACGCATCATGTCCTCGGCCGCCGCGCGCGTGGCGGCCGTGACGGTGAGCCCGCCGAGCATGCGGGCCACCTCTTCCAGGCGCTCGCCCTCGGCCAGCTTGGACACGCGGCTGTGGGTGCGCTCGCCGACCACCTCCTTGTGCACGCGGAAGTGCGTGTCGCCATAGACCGCGATCTGCGCGAGGTGCGTGATGCACAGCACCTGGCTGTGCGCGGCCACGTCCCCCAACTTCTGGCCGATGACCTCGGCCACCGCGCCGCCCACGCCCGAGTCCACCTCGTCGAACACGTAGAGGCCCGCCGGGCCCACGCCCGCCAGCACGCGCTTGATGGCGAGCATGGCGCGCGAGAGCTCGCCGCCGCTCGCGACCTTGGCCAGCGGGCGCGCCGCCTCGCCGCGGTTGGGTGCGATGAGGAACTCGGCCCGGTCGATGCCCGTAGGCGACAGCCGCGCGCCTTCGATCTCGAGCTCGCCGCCGCGGCCCTCGAGGGGCTGCACGTCCACCTCGACCGCCGCGTCGCCCATGCCGAGCGAGGCCAGCTCCGCGCTGATGGACGCGCTGAGCTTGGAGGCGGCCTTTTTCCGGCCCTCGCGCAGGCGCAGCGCGATCTTCGCGGCTGCCTCGCGCGCCACCTCGCGGGCGTGCTCGGCCGTGCTGAGCGCGGCCTCGAAGTCGTCCAGGTCGGCCAGCTCCACCGCGACCTTGGCGCGCAGGGCGATGACGTCCGCCAACGTGCCCCCGTACTTGCGCTTGAGGCGCGCCAGGCGGTCCGCCCGCTCTTCCACCTGCGCGAGACGCGCGGGGTCGACGTTGATGCCCCGCGCGTAGCGACCCAGCTCGGAGGCAGCGTCCTCCAGCTGGGTCTGAGCGGCCTCCACCTGATCGGCGATGGCGTTCAGCCGCGCGTCGTAGACCGCGCCGCCGCGCAGGTCCGAGACGACACGGGCCACCTTCTCGCACACGGCCTTGTCCGCCGAGTACAGCACGTGCTCCGCGCCGCCGGCGACGCCCGACAGCTTCTCGGCGTGACGCAGCACGCCGCGCTCGGCCAGCAGCTCCTCCTCTTCGTCCGCGCGCGGCGCGAGGTCGTCGATCTCCTTCAGCTGGAAGCGCAGCAAGTCCTCCCGCTGCCCACGGTCGCGATGACGCGCGACGAGGTCCTGCACGCGGGCGTCCGCGTCGGCGAAGGCGCGGTGGGCCTCCGTGATGGACTCGAGGTCCGCCTCGAGCCCCGCGAACGCGTCGAGGTAGCCGAGGTGGGTCCGCGCGTCGACCAGCGTGTGGTACTGGTGCTGCGAGGAGATGTCCGCGAGGCCGCTGGTGACCTGGGCGAGCTGGCTGGCGGTGGCCATCTGCCCGTTGACGAACGCGCGCGTGCGGCCGTTGGCCTGGATGACGCGACGGATGACCAGCTCGGGCTCGTCGTCCTCCACCTCGATGCCCGCCTCCACCATGCGCGCGCGCGCCGCTGGGTCACGCGAGATGTCGAACAGGGCCTCCACCTCGGCCTGCTCGGCCCCGGTGCGCACCACGTCCGGCCGTGCCTTGCCCCCGAGCACCAGCTGCAAGGCGCTGACGAGGATGGACTTGCCGGCCCCCGTCTCGCCGGTGAAGACGTTCAGGCCGGACCCGAGCTCGACCTCGAGCTCGTCGATGATGGCGAAGTTCCGAACACGCACGCACGTGAGCATGGGTGGAGAGGTAGCACGGGCCTGTGACGGAACCAGGGTGGCCAGGGCCGGTGTGTGGCGCTGTGGGCGTTTCACGGTGTGACGTTCTCCGTTGGGCAAGGGGCCTCGGGAGCCGCTATCTTCGGCAGACCCATGCGTCGCTTGCGCACCCCCCGGTCAGTTTTTCGCGTGCTGTCCGTCATGGCGCTCTCGCTGGCTCTGGCGATCGTCACGGGGGTGCCCCACGCCCTCGGCGAGCGCCCCGTGAATCCCATGGAGCCGGGGACGGACGGAGCCCAGCGACGTAACGCGGGCCCCGCGCTGCCGGCCGAGCCGCCCCCGAGCGCCTGCAGCCCGAGCGAGGACGCCCTCGCGGCCCTGCGCCTGAACACCGCGCGGCTCGCGCGCCAGCGCACCCCGCGCCCTTGGACGCGCGCCGAGAACATGCTGGTCAGCATCGACGCCCTGTGCGAGGCGGCGCGCACGTCGTGGGCCACGTGCCCCGACGCCGTGCGGACGCCCGGTCGTGCCGCAGCGGCGTCCTGCTCGCGGGCCACGGAGCACCTGTGGCAGGCCATTCAGCAGGAAGACGACATCCGCGAGGGGCGCAGGGAGCTGCGCCGCTTGTCGGACGAAGAGGAGGGTCGGGACTACTACTTCCTCCTGGGTCAGTACGAGGACCGGCAGATGGGCGCCTTGGAAGCGTTGCCCGCCACGCTCGATACGTTCGCCCAGCGCCTCGGCGAGTTCTCCGCCACCCGCGACGCGAGCGACCCCGCCACGCAGGCCGCGCTGCAGCCGGCGTTGCTCGCCCTGCAGGCGGCGCACGAGCAGCTGCGCCGCCTGAACGTGGACATCCAACGCGCCATCGCACCTCCGCCTCGACGCGCCGCCCGCGGCCGCTGAGCGCGAAGCGGCGCAGCGTCGGTCTTCACCGTGGACCGCGTCGCCACGATCCGAGATACGCTGTGGCTCGGACCGCGGGCACACCGCCTCGGCAGGGAGTCCTCGACATGACCTCGACCGCTCGCCCCCACGCCCTCCTCTGCGCGCTGTCCCCCGAGCTGCAGCGGATGATCGAGCGCGCGGACCTGGCCTGCGGTGGCGGAGCCATGCTCTACGCGGGCTTTCGGCATCACTGCATCCAGGGCTGCACCGACGCTGCGGGCGTGTCCCCTGTACGTGCGACGCACTGCGACTGCGCCACGGCGCGCCTCCGCGTATCCGACCCCAGCGACGGCGGCAGCCTTCTACCGCGAGAATCTGCTCTCGGGCACGGAGACGGCGCGGGGACGCGAGGTCATCGAGAGCATCGCCGAGGCGTGCAGCGCAGCGGCGGCGGCCCCGTGACGCCCCCGGCGGGCGCACCGCGAGCGTGCGCCGCAGGGCGCGTACGTCGCAGCGCGCTGACTTGGGGCGCGCTCTGCGGTGCGCTGCTCTCATGTGACGCCGCAGAAGCCCCGCTCCCGCCGCGCGCGTGGCTGGTGACACGGGCCACCATCGCCCTCGAAGCAGGTCCCATGGGCACGGCCGGGCTCGACCTGGACGGAATCGACTCCGACGGCACGGCGCCAGCGGATGGCTCGGGGTGTGCGCACACGGACGTCGTCGGGACCATGGGCGAGACCGGTGTGGACGCGCAGCTCGTCGTGCTCGGCGGCGTGATCCAGCTGTTCGGCTTCGGAGACATCAACGCGACGCTGCAGCAGACCATCAACGACGGGGGCTTGAGCGTCCTGGTCGAGCTGGACGACCTCCACAGCCTCGACGACGACCCGCGCGTCACGGTGCGCGCCTTCCGGGGCGACGGCCCCGTGGCCATCGGCACCGACGGCTTCGCCGAGCCGGGGCAGTCGTTCGACGTGCGCAGCGACACGGACGTGTCGGTGGGTTCGGGAGCCATCGAGCGCGGCGTGCTGCGCTTCGGTCCGCTGCCCAGCTTGACCCTCCCGCTGCGCTTCGCGATGACCCGCGGTGACGTGCGACTCACCGAAGTGCAGGGGCGCTTCACGCTGCGCGAGGATGGCAGCGCGACGGGCATGCTGGGCGGCGTGGTGCCCGTGGAGGACATCCAGGCCCTGGTGGTGCAGGCCATCGCGGACGGGGGCGGCACGGGCGACGCGTCGCTGCTGCCGATCTTGGAGCGGGCCCTACGGGGCGTCGCCGACACCCACCTCGACGCCGAGACGATGCGCTGCACGGGGATCACGGCGGGGATCGAGGTCGACGCGGTCGAGGCCTTCGTGTTGCGCTGAGCTGCGCAGCCCCTACACGTGGCCGACACGGGCACCCTCCCGAGCGGCGCCGGGCCGCTCGGGACGTCGTGGACCTCAGACGTCGAGCGCGGCCGCGAGCTCCTGGATCTCACGCAGCTCGTGCGGGCTCAGCCTTCCGTCCACCAGCGCAACCTCCGCCAGCCTGTCCATCAGCGCGGCGCGCGTCTCCGCGGGGAGCCCTCGCGCCGCCTCGACGGCAGCGTCCATTCCGTCCAGCAGCAGCACCTGCTCGCTCTCGGCGACGTCGAGCCGCAGCTCCTCCATGATCTGGAGCAGTCGCGCCTTCTCGGTGTCCGCCATGATGCCGTCCGCCACCAGGACCTTGGCCACGAGCAGGGCAGTGATCATTCGCTCTTCCATGGGCACCTCCACGACGCGGGACCACCGCCCGACGCCGCCCCTCTGTACCACACGGGCGCAGCAAAGGAGGCACCTCTCACGCAAGAAGTCACGTGGAATGCACGGGGCTGCGCCACCAGCCAAGGAACGCGGAAGGACCCGGGTCTGTGCGCCATGTCCTACCGCGACGCCCTCCCCGTCCTGGCCGCCCGCGAACGCGCGCTGCAACGTGAACTCGAGACGCTCGACGCCCAGCTGGCCGCCCACGACGCACACGTCGCGCGCTCCGCCCGCATCCGTCGCGAGCTCGAGGCGCTGGGGCCGCAGCTGGATCACGCGCGCGTGCGTCGTGCGTTGCCGCTGCTGAGCCAGCTGCGCGTGGCCAGCCCGTGCCGCGAGTCGTGGGAGGGGATGCAGGGGGACGACCGCGTCCGGCACTGCGGCAAGTGCGACAAGAACGTGTACAACCTCTCGGCGCTGGAGCCCCACCAGGCAGAGGCTCTCTTGCGCGAGCGGGAGGGCGAGCTGTGCGTCCGCTTCTACCGGCGCGCCGACGGAACGGTCATGACCTCGGACTGCCCGACGGGGAGCGGGAAGCGGCGGTTGAAGCGGCTCGCGGTGGCCGCCACCCTGACCGTCAGCGCCGCGGCTGGTGTGGGCGCCTACTCGACCGCCACGATGGGTGAGCCGTGCGAGGTGATGGGGACCATGCCGATGGAGGTCGTCCAGGGAGGCATCGGATCCTACACACCGCCGCCCGTCGACGAGCCGCCCGTGAGGGTGGAGTCCGTGGACCTCCCCGTGATCACGCTCGACCCGTCGCCTCCCCCCACACCCGCGCGCGTCGAGGTCCCGCCGCGTGTGCCGGTGCGGGTGCCCGTACCTGGCCGGTGATCCCACGGCGCAAGCGCCCTCGAGCGGGTCGGTCGCGCGCGCTCTGCTGCTCGCCCGCGGGCCGAGCTCGTCACTGATTCGGCAATCACCCGTGCACCACGTACAATGCGCGCCATGCCGCGTCCCCCCCGTGTCCTCGATGCCCTCGCCGTGACGTGGGTGACGTTCCACCTCGGTGCTCTGTCGGTGGGCTGCTACCAACACCACGTCGTCGAGGCCGAGAGCGATGCGTCCGTCCTCGACGACCACGGGACGGAGGGCCCCAGCGACGGGGCCACGCCCGACGCCGACGCGAGCGCGCCAGATGCGTCGACCGAAGACGCCGACGTACCCCTGGACGCCCAGGTGCGTGACGCCGACGTGCCAGACGCTGGCCCCCGGGACGCTGCCGCGGCGGACGTGGGCGCGCAGGACGTGGGCACGCAGGACATGGGCACGCGAGACGTTGGCACCGACATGGGCGCCGACGTCGACACCGGCCCCGCGTGCATGCCATCTCCCGAGGTGTGCGGGACCCTCGTCGACGAGGACTGTGATGGCTCTGTCGACGAGGTGGTCGAACGGATCGCCTGCGGGCTCGGCCAGTGCGTACGGAGCGCGGAGAGCTGCGACGAGAGCACCCCCGCGCAGTGCGTCCCTCTCCCTGCTGGGCTCGAGCGATGCGGCACCGGCGTCGACGAAGACTGCGATGGAACCATCGACGAGGTGGTCGAGCAGGTGACGTGCGGCGTTGGCCTGTGCGTCGCCCAGGGCGAGAGCTGCGACGTCGCCCTACCCGCCGAGTGCACCCCATTGCCCCCCCAGGAGGAGGTGTGCAATGGGCTCGACGACGACTGCGACGGAACCATCGACGTGATCGACCGGGGCGCAGACGGCGTCCCGGACTGCCTGAACATCGTCTTGCTGGGGCGCTCGGGCTCGCAGGTGTCGGGCACGTTCGAGCAGTGGATCCGCACGAACGGCGCGAGCAGCCGTCGCGTGCTGACGGACGCGGCGCAGGTGCTCACCGCGGAGGTGATCGCTGACGCAGACATCATCATCCTGGACCAGCTGCAGCGCACCTACGGCGCGGACGAGGCGGCGGTGCTGGAGGCGTGGGTGCGCGCGGGTGGAGGCTTGATGGCCGTCACCGGGCACTACAACCAGCCGCCGACGGTGGACCGCGCCAACTCCTTGCTGACCAACCTCGGCCTCGCGTTCGTGTTCCAGCTGCCGGTCATCAACAGCGACGCCACGCGCTTCGAAGACCACCCAGCGGTCGAGCGCGTGCGCACCGTGCCCGTGATCGGGGGTTTCCCCGTGGTCACGACCTCCCCGACGGCGCTGATCGTGGGGAGTGACACCGCCAACCGCGCGCTGATCGGCGTGAACGAAGTCGACCTTGGGCGCGTGTACCTGTTCGCCGACGAGTGGGTGATGTTCGACAGCCAGTGGAACATGCTGGCGGACGACCTGCGACGCTTCTGGTCCAGCGCGCTCCGCTGGCTGGGGCAGACCCGCTCCCCCTGACCTCACGAGTCGGACCCAAACATTGGTTTGGAGCCATTGAGGAAGGCCTGACGCGCCTGTCAGGCTGCCCCCATGGACCACCGCCTGCTGCCCCTCCTCGCCCTCTTCGCGCTCTACCCCCTCGCGGCCTGTGAGGCCGAGGAGGACCCCGAACAGGAGGCGTCCGACATCCAGCACCACATCCAAGACGAGCTCGTGGGGGAGATCGACGCGATCAGCGCCGACACCTCCGCGCTCGAGATGTACCTGTGCCGCCGCGGGGATCTGGCGGACGGCGTGTTCTCGCTGCGCTCGTTCGAGGGGCGCCTGTGTGAGAGCAACTACGTGGACGGGCTCCAGCTGGTGGGGGGCGCGGCCCTGCTGATCTGCTGGGAGGGCGACCACGAGGACTTCCAGGACTCGCACTGCGCGGAGAACGCCCTCGACGAGTACGGCCTCGACGACTACGACCGCGACGCGGTGGTGCAGCAGATGTCGATCATCATCAACGAGCTCGTCGAACAGAGCGGCGCAGGTGGGAACCCCGCGTACGCCACCGCGAAGCTGTTGTTCTGCAGCATCCCGCGCTCGCTCTTCGGCTCAGCTGCCACGGTCTACGACCTCTGGTGCGACAGCTGATCAACGAACCGCGCAATCCGCGGTACGCTCGCCGGGCCACTGTGAGCTCGCGCCTCGATTCCCTCGTCCCGCCGCTGTTTCGCCCCGTCCCGCCGCAGTCCGCGCAGGACGAGGCCACCTTCGACGACTACGCCGCGACACTGGCGCGCCAGCTGGGGCTCATGGCCTGCGCCGTGATGGTCTTCTTCACGCTGGCCTGGTGGCCGCTGGATCTGGTGGTCATTCCGAGGGCCGAGCACGTACCTGTGTTCGCCGCGCTGCGCTGGCGCGCGCTCTTCGTCGTCCTCACCGGGGTGCTCGTCTTCGGCGTCGCGAAGCCCGCCGGAGACGCCGCGCTGCTGGCGGCGACCGTGACGTACGCGGCCTTCTCGGGCGCCATCGGCTACTCCCTCGGAGCGGCCGGGCCCGAGGGGCTCCAGTGGTTCGCCAACGCTGCCATCGCGATCATCCCTGTCGCGTTCATCCCGCTGCGCCTGCGGGCCCGGGTCGTCGCGTCGAGCCTGGTCAGCGGCACGCTCGTGGGCGGGTACGTCCTGTCCAACGCGGATACCCTCTCGACCCCGGGTTTCGCGAGCCAGGTGAGCTTCCAGGTGTTCGCCGTGCTGCTGTCCATCGCCGTGGGAGAGCTGTGGCTACGCGTCACGCGTCACGCGTTCTTCCAGCAGCTGGCGACGCAGCGCGCGAACGCCGAGCTGGCCGCCATGACGGACTCCCTGAGCGACCTGGTGCGCGAGCGTACGAGCGAACTGCAGGCCCTGGCGCAGCACCTCTCGTCCGTGCAGGAGTCCACGCTGCGGCGCATCGCGCGCGACCTGCACGACGACCTGGGGCAGAGCATGACGGCCATGCGCTACGCGCTCTCACGCCTCTCGGCTCGTGCGCAGCGCAACAGCGGCGAGCCCCTCGACCTCTTGCTGGCGGACCTGGCAGCGCTCTTGGACGGGTCGACGCAGTCGCTGCGCACCGTGGTGGCCAGCCTGAGCCCGCGCATCCTGGAAGACCACGGGCTCGAGGCCGCCGCCGAGTGGCTGTGTGAGCGCGTCACGGAGAACACGGGGGTGCCCTGCGTGCTGGAGTCGCGCGCCGCGGCGGGGCACAGCTTCGAGAGCCTGGCCCCGCAGGTCGCGCTCACCATGTTCCGCGCGCTCCAGGAGACCACCAACAACGCGCTCAAGCACAGCGGCGCCACGTCCATCCACGTCGCGCTCGCGCTCACGAGTGACGACGTGACTCTGGCCGTCACGGACGACGGGCGCGGCTACGACGCGCAGGCGGACACGCTCGGGTTCGGCATCAAGGGTCTGCGGGAGCGGGTCCACGAGCTGAACGGCGAGCTGCGCCTGGACGCGGAGCCGGGCGGTGGGCTGAAGGTGCTGGTGCGCGTCCCGTACGAGAGCGAGGCTATGTCATGATCCGTGTCTTCATCGCCGACGATCACGCCATGGTGCGCATGGGTATGCGCCAAGTGCTGCACGAGCTGGGCGGCTTCGAGGTGGTCGGCGAGGCCAGCAACGGACGCGAGGTGCTCAACAGCCCGCTCGTGGACACGTGCGACGTGGTGGTGCTGGACCTCTCGCTGCCGCGCGTGACGGGCACGGAGGTCCTGCGGCGCCTGCACGCACGGCGGCCGCAGCTCCCCATCGTGGTCCACTCCATGTACCCCGAGGAGCAGCTCGGGAAGCGAAGCATCGCGGCTGGGGCCGTGGCCTACGTCAGCAAGGAGAAGCCGCCCGAGGCGCTGGTGGAGGCCATCCGCCGCGCGGTGTCGACGCCACGCTACGAGCTCATGCAGCACGCCGCGAGCGACGTGGCACGCGGGAGCGCGCCACACGACGAGCTGACCCCGCGCGAGCACCAGGTGTTCATGCGGCTGCTGGCCGGGGCGACCGTCGCCGAGATCGCGGCGGAGCTGAACGTGCACTCCTGCACGGTGAGCAACCACTTCGCGAAGATCCGCGGCAAGCTCGGCGTGCAGAGCATCGCGGACCTCGTGCGCTACGCCTACGGCGCGGGGCTGATCGAGGCCGAGCCCCGCTGAGCGCCCTTGCCACGCGGGCCTCCTGTTCGGCGGCTGATCGTGGGCCTCGGCGCCCCCTCAACAAATGTTGAGGTCCATTTCCGCGGGGGGGCGCCGCCGCTAGCGTGCTCCGCATGAACACAAACGACACCCTCCCCTCTCTCCTTCGTCGAGCCTTCGCCACCGCCGCGGCGGCGCTCACGGCGCTCGCCGTCCTGGCCGCTGTCCCTGGATGCGGCGACGAGGACCTGCGCGGCGTGAACCAGGCCGCCGAGAGCGCCTGCGAGGCGGCCTGCGACGCGAGCGTTGCGGCCTGCCCTGCGGCCGACGACGAGACCTGCCGCACCCTGTGCAGCGCCTACGGCATCACGGTCGACGCGGGCACGGCATGTGAGACGGCCTTCCTCGCCTGGCAGGCATGCGTCGAGAACCAGTCCTACGAGTGCACGACGTTCGACGGGACCACGTACGCCGTGCCCGAGGACCTCGACGCCTGCGACGCCGAGTCCACCGCGCACGACGACGCCTGCAACTGACATCGTCGGGCTGGCTTTCGAGACCAGCCGCCCCCAAGCTCTCGGCATGGACGCGCTCGCCGCCCACCGCTTCCAGTTCGCGTTCACCGTCACGTACCACTACCTGTTCCCGCAGCTCACCATGGGCCTTGCGCTGCTGGTGGTGGTGCTGAAGGCCATCGGGCTGCGCAGCGGGGCGGGCCCCCGCGCGACCTTGGCCAACGAGGCCGCGCGCTTCTGGATCCGGGTCTTCGCGCTCACCTTCGTGATGGGTGTGGTCACGGGCATCCCCCTCGAGTTCCAGTTCGGCACCAACTGGGCGCGCTTCAGCACGGCGGCCGGCGGGGTCATCTCGCAGACGCTGGCCATGGAGGGCATCTTCGCGTTCGTGCTGGAGTCCGCCTTCCTGGGCCTCCTGGTGTACGGGGAGCAGCGCCTGGGCCCGCGCGGTCACTTCGTCGCCGCGCTGATGGTGTGCGTGGGTACGTGGCTGAGCGGCTGGTTCATCGTCGTGACCAACGCGTTCATGCAGCACCCGGTGGGCTACGAGCTGCTCCCCGACGGGTCGCTGCGCCTCGCGAGCCTGACCGCGTACCTGACCAACCCGTGGGCCTTCGTCCAGTACGCCCACACCATGGTCGGGTCGGTCATCACCGCGGCCTTCGTGATGAGCGGCGTGGGCGCCTACTACACCCTCATGGACCAGCACCGCGAGCACGCGGCGCTCTTCCTCCGCGTGGGCGTCATCGCCGGGGTCGTCGCTTCCGTGGCGAGCGCCATGCCGACGGGCGACCTGCAGGCGCGGCTGGTGGCCGAGCACAAGCCCATCAGCTTTGCGGCCATGGAGGGGCACTTCGAGACCGAGGATGGCGCGGGGCTGGTGCTGGTCGGGCAGCCCAACATGGACACGCTGCACCTCGACAACCCCATCGTGCTGCCCCGCGTGCTGTCCATCATGACGCATCAGCGGTGGAGCGCGCGCATCGAGGGCCTGCGCGAGTACCCGCGCGAGGAGTGGCCCGACAACGTCCCCCTGCTCTACTACGCGTACCACGTGATGGTGGGGCTGGGGACGCTGTTCATGGCGCTCATGGGCGGCGCGGCGTTCCTCCTCTGGCGCCGCCGGCTGAGCGAGACGCGGCCCGTGCTGACCGCGCTGATGCTGGCGACCCCCTTCCCCTTCATCGCGAACACCGCGGGCTGGATGACCGCCGAGCTGGGTCGGCAGCCGTGGCTGCTGCATGGGCTCATGCACACGCGCGACGGAACCTCGCTCGCGGTCTCGGAGGGCAACGTGCTCTTCACGCTGCTGGGCTTCATGGGGCTCTACGCGCTGCTGTCGCTGGTGTTCGTCCTCACGCTGCAGCGCATCGTGCAGCAGGGCCCGTCGCCCACGGAGGAGGCGCACTGATGCTGGAGCTCACCTGGTTCGCGCTGACTGCGCTCCCGCTGATCGCCTACACGGTCCTGGATGGCTTCGACCTGGGCGTGGGCATGCTGCACCACCGCGTCGCACGCACGGACGACGAGCGACGCGCCGTGCTGCGCTCCATCGGGCCGGTGTGGGACGGCAACGAGGTCTGGCTGGTGGTCGCCGGGGCCACGCTGTACCTCGCGTTCCCCGTGGTGTTCGGCGTCGCCTTCAGCGGCTTCTACCTGCCGCTCACCTTGGTGCTGTGGCTGCTCACCTTCCGCGCCCTCGGCATCGAGCTGCGGCACTTGCTGCCCCATCCGCTCTTCAGCGCGCTCTGGGACGCGTCGTTCGCGGGCGCGAGCGGGCTCCTGACCTTCGCGCTGGGGGCAGCCCTGGGCAACGTGGTGCGAGGGGTCTCGCTGGACTCGGAGGGTCAGTTCTTCGCCCCGTTGTGGACGAGCGTGTGGTGGCCGGCGCCTGGCACCGAAGGGCAGGTGGGCGTGGTCGACGCGTACACGGCGCTGTGCGGACTGAGCGCGGTGGCGGTGCTCGCGCTGCACGGGGCGCTGTGGCTCGCGCACCGCGTGGACGGGGTCGTTGGGGAGCGAGCGCGGGCCGACGCCCCCAAGCTGCTGCGCGCCGCGGGCCTGCTGGTCACGCTGCTGACGGGAGCGACGCTGTATGTGCAGCCCAACCTGCTGCACAACCTGAGCGCGCGCCCCATCGGGCTCGTCGCGCCGCTGGGTGGACTGGGCGCCCTGGGCATGCTCGCCGCGGCGATTCGCAAAGGGCGCTTCCGGCGAGCGTTCCGCGCGTCGGCGGCGTTCATCACGGCCCTCCTGGCGAGCGCGGCCTACGCCATCTTCCCGTATGTGCTCCCGGCCCGCGAGGCGGCGCGGGGGCTGACCGTGCACGCGGCCGCGAACCACGCGGACGCGCTGGTCACCGCGCTGTATTGGTGGGTGCCAGGCGCCCTGCTCGGCGCGGCCTACTGCGTGTTCGCGTATCGCAGCTTGCCAGCACCGCGCCCCGACGTGCCGCTGGCTTCGGCCCCCACGGCGGGCGCGGACTGACGCCCTGGTGCGCGCCTCGCCGTCCGAGAGGCGCGGCCGCACGCGCTCAACGCACGCCGGGCACGGGCGCGCCGCGGATGAACGCGCCCAGCTCGCCCTGGTCCGGGCCGACTTGGCCGCGCCGGGTGTAGCGCCACTTCACGTACCAGGGGCCCACCTGCGTGACGACCAGGTACGTCGAGCGCGCCACCGCCACCACGAAGCGGTCGGGCCCCATCGCCAAGATGCGCGCGTCGCCGGCTTCACCCGGGCCGCTGCTGAGCATGAACATGGCCTCCGTCATGCTGGACGCCTCGCCCACCTGGAGCAGCGTCTCTCCCTCCAGCACGAGGCTCGGGAACTCGCCGGCGGTGGTTCGCCACGTGCCCTGCCCCGTCGTGGGTGCGGCGCTCAGGTCGATGGCGCGCGCCGCGTCGTCGAACTCCGCGCGTAGCGAGTCGACCGCCCCAGGGTGCCGACCCGCGACCGGATACACGTACATCGTGATGTTGGAGCCCGTCGCGTCGACGTAGTTCGCGCTGCAGTCCAGCTGCTCTCCGTCGTAGCAGTGGGTGCGCTCCAGCCGGAAGCCCGCGAGGCTCTCGGGGTAGGACGTCGCCGACGCCTGATGCACCCAGGCGATGCGCCCCGGGGCCGCCACAGTGTCTCCACCGGCCCCCTCGCTGACCTCCGCGGCGATGGGTGGCGTGGACCCGGACGCAGCGGAGCCTCCGCACCCCACGCCCGCCGCGCCGAGCAGCAGCCACCCCCACGCCCACCTCGACGAACCCCAGCAGCTCTTGTGCGTCATGCGCTCGACGCTACACCCGGGACCCTCGAGGCGTCACGCCCTTCGTCGTGGTCTCCCGTGCTCGGCGGGCCGGACGGGCAGCCATCGCGGCAGACCTGGGTCGACCCGCGGAGGGCGCCGGTCAGCGTTTCTTGCGCTTCGCGAGCGAGCGCCCGGCCTGGAACCACGCCACCGCGTCGGCGATGCCATCGTCGATGGAGGTCGGCGCGTAGCCCAGCTCCTCACGCGCCTTGGTGATGTCGAAGTAGATGTAGTTGTCGACCATGAACTTGATGCCCCGCTCGACGAAGACGGGCTTCTGCTTGGTGACGCTCGAGAGGGCCTCGTTGAGCCGGCCCATCGTCGCCATGACCCCCTTGGTGCGGCCGGTGATGGCGTGCTTGGCCGGGGTGCCACCCGTGGCGCGGGCGATGCGCGCGGACAGGTCCTGGAACGTGATGTTCTCGGGGCCGCCCAGGATGTAGCGCTGACCGGGGCGCCCGTGGAGCGCGGCCAGCCAGTGACCGCGGGCCAGGTCCTTCACGTTCACGAAGTTGGCCCCGCCGCCAAAGTACGCCGGGTTCTCCTCGTCCACCCACACGCGCACCATCTCGCCCGTGGGCGTGGGCCGGATGTCGGCGTCACCGATGGGGAACGTGGGCAGGCACGCCACCACGGGCAGGCCCTCCATGTTGAAGCGCATCGCCTCCAGCTCGGCGATGTACTTGCTGTGGATGTAGTCGTCGGCGGTGGCCCAGCTGTTGTACTGCGTGGTCTCGTCGGCGGGCTCCTCTCCCGGGCGCACGCCCACGGCGGCGATGGAGCTGGTCTTGATCACGCGCTGCACACCGGCACCCTTGGCGGCCTCCATGAGGTGGACGGTGCCCTCCACGTTCACCTCGAACATGCGCTCGGCGCGCGGCAGCCAGTAGTCGAAGATGGCCGCCAGGTGAAAGACCGTGTCGCAGCCGGCGACGGCGCGCGCGAGGGACGGCGGGTCCATCAGGTCCCCGTAGACGCGCTCCACGTCCAGCCCCTCGAGGTTCTGCACGGGAGACCCCGGCTCGATCAGGACGCGCACCTTCGCGCCCTCCGAGAGCGCCACGCGCACCACGTGCGACCCGATGAACCCCGCGCCCCCGGTGACGAGGACGTTGCGGGGGGTGTGTGACTGAGCGTTCGGCATCGGCGGACCATCAACCAATCCGAGCAGCCGCGCAACACGCTCGCGAGCGGGCGCGACGCGCACTCGACGGCGCCGACGGCGTTCGACCGCGGCTCGGCGGTGCCGCACAGTGCGCCCCATGCTGCCGGCCAAGATCTTGGTGACCATCGTGCTCATGGGCTCCATCCCCATGTGGATCCGCATGGTGCAGGGCAGCCCGGCCGAGATCGGGGCCGTGCGCCTGACGTGGGGCCTCGCGCTGACCCTGCTCTTCATGCGCCGGCGCATCGACTTCCGCGCCATCGTGCGCGGCAGCAAGGACGCGAACGTGCCCGCCTACGTGCTGCCCATCATCGGGCTGTTCTTCGGGGCGCACTGGTTCCTGTACTTCGAGTCCATCCAGCTCAGCAGCGCCAGCTTGGGGATCCTCGCGCTCAGCACCTACGGCGTGCACGTGACGTGGATGGGCGCGGTGTTCTCGTCGCGGCCCACCACCGGGCGCGACTGGGTCGCCGTGCTGTGCTCCGCAGCGGGCGCCTGGGTGGCGGCCCCTCCCTACGACCCCAGCGGCCACGCGTTCCTGGGCTTCGTGCTGGGGATGCTCAGCGCCGTGTTCTACGCAGCGCTGCCCTTGCTGCACCAGCGCGCACAGGGGCTCTCGCTGCCCACCCGCAGCACGGCGCAGTTCTTCTTCGCGTGGCTCGTGTTCGTGCCCGTCGCCAGCGCGCAGCCGTGGGCCCTCGATACCCGCTCGTGGGTGGCCCTCACCGTGCTGGGCGTGCTGTGCACCTTCGTCGCGCACAACCTGTGGATCGAGGTCACCACCGCCGTGCGCCCCGCCACCTCGGGCGTGCTCTACTACCTCGCCATCCCCGTCACGATGGTGCTGGACACCTTCGTGCTGAACAACCCGCCCGCCCTCGGCCAGTGGGCCGGCGCCGCCCTCGTCTTGGCCGGCAACGGGTTCGCCTGGTGGACCGCCATCCAGCGTCGCACCCCCACCGACGCGTTGGGGTAGCGGCACGGCGTCGCACCCCCACCGACGCGTTGGGGCAGCGGCACGGCGTCGCACCCCCACCGACGCGTTGGGGTAGCGGCACGGCCTCGAACACCCACCGCGTTCGCGTAGCGGCACGGCGTCGACCACCGGGCGGGCGCGCGTGGCGGCACGGCCTCGACCACCCGCCGCGCCGCGCGTAGCATCGCGGCCATGAGAAGCGTGTCCAAGCCCTGGTCCCTTTCCATGTTCGCCCTGCTCGCAGCCTGCGGCTCGGGTGACGCTGCTGCCCCCGCAGCACCGACGCCGAGTGCGCCCGCCGCGCCGACGGCGACGGCCCCAACGGCTCCGGCCGAGCCGAGCGGCCAGCCGCCCAGCTCCGGCGCTCCCAGCAGCACGCGCGTCGGGGCTGCCGTCGACCGCGCCGCAGCGGCCGCGGCGCGCCAGCACCCGGAGGCTCGCGAACGCAGCCGTCAGGTGCGCACCGCCCTCCGCGCCGGCCGCGCGGCCGCGCAGGCAGGGCAGCACCAAGCAGCGCTCCCCCACTTCGAGCAGGCCCTCGCGCTGGCCCCCTCCGACGAGCGCCTGCTGTGCGAGACGGGCTTCGTGGCGTATCGCGCTGGCGACCTGGACCGGGCCGCGCTCTTGGTCGGAAAGGCGCTGGAGCGCTTCGGCAACCCTCAGCAAGTGGCGGAGGCGATGCGCGTGCCGTTCGCCATGTGCCTGTACAACGCTGGGCGCGTGGCCGAGGATCGCGCCCACGCCGACGAAGCGCGCGAGCGCTACCGCACGTCCCTCATGCTGCGCGAGAACCGGATCGTGCGGGAGCGTCTCGAGGGCCTCGGCGCGGCCGCCGCTGCTCCCGCCGCACGCGCCTCGGGGACGGCCTCCCTGGATGCGCTGGTCGCGCGACTGCGCGAGGTCCGCTGTGGAGCCTCGGACGCGGACGAGGAAGGCGGGACGTGCGACGTCGAGGTCGAGCAGCAGGTGTCTGGGGGCTCCGCCGAGCTCAGCGAAGCGGCGCTCGTCCGCGTCGTCACGGGAGACTTGGGCTCCGAGACCTACCTCGAGCTCGCGCTGCGTGGCCGCGACGGATGGCACGCCGCGGGCACCGTCCTCTACGTCTACAACCCCGGCGCGTTCGGCATCTCCGAAGAGGGGGAGGTCGGCGAGCTCGAGTTCACCGCGCTCGTCCCGGGCGGCCCCTCGGCCCTGCGTGTGGACATCAGCCACAACCGCAGCGACGCGGACATTGGCATCAACGAGGCCGAGTTCACGTCCGACACGTCCACCGTGCTGTGTGGCGCCGTGGACGGCGCGCCGCGCTGCGTGCGCCTACCGCGCGAGCACGACTACACCCGCGAGGTGATGGAGGCCGGTGGCGAAGACGACGAGGAGCCACACGAGGGCCTGCCCATCCACGAGCGCTACGTCATCGACCTCGCCTTCCAGCCCGAGGCAGGCACTGTGACGTTGCAGGCGAGCGAGGGTGCCCTCCCCACCCAGCTCGCACGCTGGGCAGGGAGCCACCCCCTGCTGGATCTGCTGCGCTCTCCCGACCTCGCGCTCCACGTCGACCTCTGAGCGCATCCAGGACATCACCCGCGATCGCTCGTGCGTACCTGCTCACCACACGGCTCCTCGCCTGCGTCGACGGTGCCCCGTCGTCGGCGCGTCACACGCTCCGGTCGTCCGTGTCCTGACCTAGGAGGTACGTCATCGCCCGCGCCAGGATGCCGCCGCGCTTCGCGGCCAGC
The DNA here is from genome assembly GCA_020633055.1 of Sandaracinaceae bacterium. Classification (NCBI taxonomy): domain Bacteria; kingdom Pseudomonadati; phylum Myxococcota; order Polyangiales; family Sandaracinaceae; species Sandaracinaceae bacterium. The sequence continues at coordinate 84,895 of JACKEJ010000011.1, forward strand.
ACGCGAATGAGTCCCACATAGAAGAAGCTGCGTCCGTCATCCATGCTCTGCCTACTTTCGTCGGGTGGAAGGCGCACGCAGGCCACGACGGCGACGTGCGCGGAGAGGCGCCGGTCCCCGAGACCGGCCTGACCCCCTCTTGATGCCGACGCGTGCGAAAGCGGCTCAAAAAAACTTTCGCGCCCTCAGCGGCGTCTGCGGCGCCGCCCGCGCCACGAGAGGTCGCCGGTAGCCTCGAGCGCGCTCGTCGCCGCGCTCGTGATGGGCCCCGGCGGGGCCTCGATGAGCACCTCTTCGCCCCCATCGAGCTTGAGCTTCAGCACGTCCGTGTCGAAGCGCCACGGAGGGTGCGCGCGTGCAGGCGGCAGCATGATGAGCACCGCCCGCTTGATGCTGCTGGTCGGCACGCGACGCTCCCCACGCACGCTGCGCAGGATCCACTCGTCGGGGCCCACGAGCTCGAAGCCGTGCAGCTCCGCCCGCGCCACGCGCAGCGTCCCGACCACACCAGCGCCGCAGAGCCCGAGGGTCAGCGCGCAGAGCAGCAGCGCAGCCACCTTGTTGCCCACCGGGTCGTTCACGAGCGTCGCACGCGCCGGCCGGTTCACCGCGGGGTCGTCCGGTAGGTAGATCACCTCGATACACTCGCCGCCCTGCGCCTGCTCCCACTCGCGCTGGGGCACGTCCGCCCACAGCCCGCTGCGCCCCGTCTCGTCCGAGTGCGTGTAGCGCGTGTTGGCCACCGAGAAGACGTACTGCAGCTCGAACACCCGTCGGCGCGCGCTGGCCATCATGCGCTGGTCGGTCACCTGGGCACACGCGCGTGCCGCTTCATGGGAGAGACGCCGCTCGTTGTGGAGCCCGCGCACCGCGAGATACCCGATGGGGAGCACCACGAGCAACGCACCCACCACCAGCCCCCACAGCCAGCCCCGCTGCTCTCTGGTGAGCGACGTCGCGTGTTGCTTCTCCATAGACCCTCCTTCGTGCTACGCGAGCGCCGCAACGAACGCAAGACTACCCCGCGCGAGACGCACGTGCGCTGGTCGTCGGTAGTCCACCAGGCGCGCGCCCTCGCGTCGCGCGCAACGGGGGTCGCGGCACCTCAGGGCTGGAAGTCGCGCAGCGGCGCCACCTGATCGTTGGGTACCCGGAAGGTGACGTTCAGGTCGGCCCGCTGGACGTCCGTGTGCGTGGCGCCCGCTGGACCCACCCGCAGCGTGTAGCGCTGAGGTGCGTTGGCCCTTTCGTCTCGCGTGACGCCCACGGTGAGCGCGGGGTCGAAGCTGACACCGTAACGGCCGCTCTCGGCCCGCATCCGCTCCAGCGCCATGAGCACGGGCTCGAAGCGCTCCTCCGGGATGCGCTGGCCGCGGGCCACGAAGAACGCGCCGTCGTGCGTGACGTCGATGGTCACGCCCTCCTGCTCGAGGCGCACGCCCTCGAGGTCGACGCGCGAGGTCCGTAGGAGATCGTTCGACACCAGCGCCCGGAGCAGCAGCTCGACGACGGCGCCGGGCAGCACGAACACCTCGCGCCGCTCGTCCAGCTGCGCGAACGCGCCGCCCTCCGTGTCGGCGCCCAGCTTCAGCACGTGGGTGCGCGGGGGCGCGCTCGGACCGCTCGGCGTCTCGCCGTGGTCGTGTCCGTCGTGCTCCCCATGGGCGTCTTCGTCCGCGTCGTCTTGGTCGTCCTCGAGCGCCCCCTCGAAGCGGAAGCGTGCCGTCAGCCGCGGCGTCGCGAGGCCGTGCTCGGGCGCGGGCGCCTCGGCCACGAAGCGCGCGGCCTCCAGGGTGGCCAGGCGACGTGCCAGGTCTCGGGCGGCGGCACCGTCGGCGGGCGCCACCACGGGGGCGCTCAGCTCGAAGTCACCGTCTCCGTCGCGCTCGAGGGTCTGCGCGATGGCGCCCGTGGTCGCCACCTGCACGAGCGCCTCGGCGCGCTCACGCAGCAGCCGCCGCGGCAAGAAGTGCACCACGCTGACGGCGAGCTGCTGCTCGACGTCCGTCGGCACCACCAGCGCCACCAGCTCCTCGTCGCGGCGCAGGAACACGCCGCGCATGTCGCTCCCGCCCATGGCGAGCGTGTGGTCCGGCGCCGAACCGCGACCGTGCATGGTGAGCGTCACGCGCGGCGCGCTCAGCCCCCGCCGACCCAGCTCGGCCTCGTCCACGCTCTCGGCCTCGATGGTCTCGAGCGAGCGAATGCCGCTGAGCCACTCGCTGAACGCGTCGGGGTCGACCTCGCCCGTGACGGGAGCCGCGCCACCGCGCACCAGGCGGTAGCTCCACTCTCCGTCTTCGTCCTCGATGTGCAGCGAGTCGGCACCCGCCACCAGGTCGATGGCCTCGATGTCGGTGTCGGGCAGCGTGATGGGTCGCAGCTCGCGCAGCTCGGACGCGGACCGCAACAAGGGCGCGAGGTCGCGCTCGTTCACGCACACGAGCGGTCCGTCCTCCCCGGCGCGGGCATAGCGCTGCCCCTCGTGCTCCCCGCACGCGGCCCCGACCACCAACGTCACGGGCGCGTAGGGCGCGTCGTCGCTCACCTTGGCCTGGGACTCGAAGCGCAGGTAGGCGTCGCCCAACTGCTCCCCAGCGTCCGCGAAGCGCGTGGCCCGCAGGCTGCTGATGGCACGCTTGATGTCCCGCACACGCTGGGCCGACGCCATCATGGCGATGGGCTCGCGTAGGTACCAGGTCTCGTCGGAGGCCTCGGCGTCCTTCTCGACACGCGTGACGGCGTCGCCAGCCCGCAGCGTGATCTCGTTCATCTCCAGCATCAGGTCGGGGAACAGCTCCCTGTTGCGGAAGTGCACCGCGTCGTGGTCGGCGGCCTCGAACACGTCGTCGCCCACCACGTACAGCACGCTCTGGTCGTCCAGCATGGCGTAGCGACCCGCCTCGGTGGCGTCCGGCTGACCGATGGAGAGCGTCACGGTCTCGCCAGCGATGCGCAGGGTCACGCGCACCGCCGGGTCCACGAGACCATAGCCCGCGAGCTCCCCGGGCTCGATGCCCTCGACCCGGCGCCGAGGCTCGGCCCACTCGAGCGCCCCCAGCAGCGCCGCGACGGCCTCGGTGTCGGCGCGGGCCTCGAGCGGCGAGCGCAGATCCCAAGCGCGCTCCTCTTCGGCGTCGTCGTCACCCGGACGGTTGCGCGCCACGAGCTCGATGCGCTCGCCCTCACGCTCGATGACGACGCTCTCGACGCGCCGCTGCGAGAACCGCTCGATGAGCCGGGAGCCACGCCCCGCCAGCTCGATGTCGGTGAGCTGATGTCGTTCGACCAGGATGATGTAGGCGAACAGGGCGACCGCGATGGCCGCGAGGACTGAGACGGTGGATGTCTTCATGGACGCCTCGACCACCACACGGACAGGCCCAGGAAGCCCATGGCGGCGGGGAGCAAGAACAACACACGGAAGCCGATGCCGCTCATGTCACCCTCCGTGATGGACATGGGGCGAGCGTTGGCCTGCCGTGGCGGCACGGCGATGAGGGCGCTGCGCTGCGTGAGCCAGCCGGTGACGGCGGACGCGAAGGTGGCGTTGGCGAACTCGGGCCGCCCCATGAGCTCGGGGACCATGAAGTCCGCGTCCCCCACCACCACCAGGCGCCCGCCGTTCGGCGCACCTTCGTCGACCTCGGGCTCGGTCGGCTCTCCCGCAGCCCGCGGCGCCGCCGTCGTCTCGACCGTGACCAGCGCGGCCAGGGGCACGGGTCCGCGGAGGTCGTCGCCGTTGGGCTCGAGGGTGCGCAAGCCGCTCAGGTCCTGCTCGGCGTAGCTGGTGTCGGACGTGTAGAGCAGCTCTTGCGCCCCGCTACCCTCCACGGCGCGCACGCTGCGGGCCTGCATCATGGCGATGGGTAACCCGATGATGGGCTCGAGCAGCTCGTGCTGCGCCTGGTCGAACACGAAGAACGCGTTGAGCGGGTCGCCCGCGCCGAGGCGCTGCGGGTCCAGCTCCAGCACCAGGTCGTTGCCGATGAGGATGCCGTGGCTGCGTGCGAAGGCCTCGAAGCCGGTCGGCAGCAGCCGCTCGCCCTGGCTGAGGACCGGGTCGAGCGCCAAGAACACGTTTCCGCCGCGCTCGAGGTACTCCTGGACGCGCCGCACGTCCTCGGCCGGCACCGGCGTCTCGGGGCCGAGCACGAACAGGGCCGCGCAGTGGTCGGGGATGTCGGCCCGCGGGGCCAGCTGCTCCACATCGACGTTCATGCGGTCGAGACGGTCGCGAAGACCGGAGATGGAGCGCGGCCCGTTGGCCACGCCCAGCTCCCCGTGCCCCGAGAGGACGCACACACGCGTCGGTGTCCCCGACGTGACCTCCACGATGGCTCCGGTGAAGCTCTCCTCCGCGCGCACATCGATCTTGGGGCCGTCCTCGTCGTCGAAGCTCGACATGTCGGGGGCGCGCAGGTCCTCGTAGTCCACCTTCCAGTGCCGCTGGCCCGCCACCACCACGGCCGCGACGTCCGCGATGGTCGAGCCGTTGACGCTGCCCTGGTTGAGCTGGAAGCGCTGCGCCAGCAGCCGGAACTCGCCTGCCTGACGGTCTGGGCTGATGCGCCGCACGGTGATGCGCGGCGACGCGGCCTGATAGTTCGCGACCAGCTCCTCGAAGTCCTCGAGATCGTGCTGCCCCTCGGGCACGAACAGGTAGATCTCCACGTCTTGATCGAGCTCGGCCAGCACGCGCAGGCTCTCGCCCGAGAGCGTGTAGCGCGCCTCGCTGGTCCAGTCCCAGCGCTCGAAGTGGCGGAACGAGAGGTACGCGAGCATGAGCAGGATCCACACGGTGAGGATGCTGCCGACGACGCCGCGTGTACGGTGTGCGAGGAAGCGGTCCTCGCTGGGCACGGCCTCGGCCACGCTGGACGCGGCGGGCTCGTTCGAAGGGGCGGTCACTGGTACCTCCGGGCGTCCACGACGCGCACGCTGAGGAACAAGGCGAGCGCCGCGGTCAGCACGTCGAACGCCAGGTAGCGGCTGTCCACGATGCCGCGCGAGTAGGCCCGCATGTGCTCCATGACGCTGATGTAGTTGAGGACCTCGGCCCAGTCGGGCAGGACGCTGCTGGCGATGCCGAGCACGAAGAGCGTGCTGAGCACGAAGAACGCGATGACGGCGGCCACCAGCTGACTGGACGCGATGGCGCTCGAGAGCAGGCCGATGGCCATGTAGTGCAGGCCGATGCCGAACACGCCGACGAAGATGGCTCCCGTGGCCCCCCAGTCCGCGTAGCCGAAGTTCTTGCAGATCCACACGTACATGAGCGTGGGCACCCACATCGCCGCCCAGTAGGTCATGGCCGCGAGGTACTTGCCCATGACCATGGCCAGCGGGGTGACCGGTGTGGTGAGCATGGCTTCGTCGATGCCGGACTGCCGCTCTTCCGCCAGGAGGCGCATGGTGAGGACGGGCACGAACACCAGCAGCGCGATGAAGAACAGCACAGTGCCGCCGTAGAAGAACGCCACGGGGTTGTCGCTGCCGCCGCCCGAGGGGTTCTGCGCGAACCAGCCGCACATGATGTAGAACTGCCCGCCGCACACCAGCATCCAGATGGTGAGCACCACCCACGCCAGCGGGGAGACGAAGAACGAGCGCACGTCGCGCTTCGCGATGGCCCACATGCTCTTCATGACGCGCTGTCTCCCTCGTCCGCACCGCGGTCGGTGGGCTCGTCGTCGGCGCCGCCCGCACCATCGGCTTCGTCGACACCTTCGTCGGCGGGCGCTTCGCCGGTCGCGTCGTCCGTAGGTCCCGCCGGGTCGGTGGTCGTGAGGTCCGCGAACACGGACTCGAGCGACGCAGACTCCGGCACCAAGCGGTGCAGGCTGAGACCCGCGGCCACGACCGCCTGGAAGACCGCCTCGAGCACCTCGTCGCCGGGAACCGCGGTCAGCCGCACGGCGTGTCCACCGTCCGTCGCGCCAAGACGCTCGACGCTGCGCACGCCCGTCACCCCCGCGAGCGCCCGCTCGTAGGCCTCGGCGGAAGCCGGACCACCGAGGGTGACCGCGCGCGTGCCTGCCGGGTTGGCGCGCAGCTCACTGGCCTTGCCCTGCGCCATGAGCTTGCCCTTGCGGATGATGATGACGCGCCCGCAGGTGTTCTCCACCTGCGGCAGGATGTGCGTCGAGAGGAAGACCGTCTTGTGCCCCTCGAAGCCGCGCAGCAGCTCGCGCACGTGCCGGTTCTGGTTGGGGTCGAGGCCGCTGCTGGGCTCGTCCAGGATGAGCAGCGGCGGGTCCGTCAGCAGCGCGTCCGCCAGACCCACGCGCTGGCGGTAGCCCTTCGACAGCCGACCGATGACCTTGTCGGCCGCGTCGGTGACGTCCGCCTGGGCGAGGGCCCGCTCCACCGCACCGCTCACCTCGCGCCGCCCCATCTCTTTCAGCTCCGCCCGGAAGCGGAGGTACTCGAGCACGCGCATGTCGCGGTACATCGGGACCCCCTCGGGCATGTACCCGATCAGGCGCCGCGCCTCGCGCGGGTTGTCGTGCACGTCGATGCCTCCGACGCGCACGCGCCCGGAGGTCGGGGCCAGGTAGCCCGTGATCATGCGCAGCGTGGTGCTCTTGCCCGCGCCGTTGGGCCCCAGGAAGCCGACGATCTCGCCGCTCGGCACGTTGAAACTGATGGCGTCGACCGCGGTGGTCGAGCCGTACCGTTTCGTTAGTTCTTGGACTTCGATCACGTGTCGTAGGTCTCCACTGGGGGGCTCACCGGGTGAGCACCCCGAAGTGCCATCCGCGACAGGAACAGCTCTCGCGCGCGCTGATTCCAGCAGCAGACGGGCGTCTACTCCAGACGCCCTACGACATCAAGGCCCCCGGACCGAGACGGCGCCCCCGACGCTCCACCGCGACAGCACGCCGGAGACTCCTTCGCGACGCACGACCGGCTCGTCGACTCCGCCGGCCCAGCGCAACGCGCAGAGGTCAGGGTGCGACGACGAGCGGCGCAACGTAGAACACGCCCAGCAGATCCTCGCTCACGGCCTGCGGATCGTCGGAGCCGTCGCGCGCCTCGACGCGCCACTGGTAGTACATCCCCGGTTCGAGCGGCCCGCCGTACGTGACGCTCGGGTGACCCGAGCCCATGAAGGCCGGCTCGGTGCTCTGCCACACCTCGGTACCGAACACGTCGTAGACCCGCACGTCGTACGACTGCTCACCGGAGTCGTCGTCCCACGCCAGCGTCACGGTCGCATCGCTGGCCACCTCGGTGGGTCGATCGGCACCGGGCTCGATGACGCGAAGCGCCTCGGTCACCTTGAAGCTCTCGCTCACTGTCAGGTCGGCCCCAGCGACGTCCACGAAGACGATCTGCGTCCCCGCGATCCCTGGGTCGGGATCCCTCACCAAGAGGTCGTTCTCGAAGGCTGCCAGCACCGCGTAGCGCCCAGGCGGGACACCAGGGATGGTGTACCCGCCCGAGATGCTCGGGGCGGCGCCAGGCTCGGGCGCCCGTAGCCCGGGCGCGACCTCACCGCGTACGAACGTATCGGTGATCTGTTGGAAGGTCGACGCGGGGATCAGCACCACGCTCGTCCTGCTGCCACCCGGGGCGTTGACGATCTGGACCTGGCCCGAGATGGTCGCCAGCGCGTCGGTGCTCGCGGCGAGGTCCACCCCAGCCAGCGCGACGCCCTCGACGGTCACGTCCATGCCGACGAGCGCGCTGTCGGCGCGATAACCACGCACGCTGTAGCTCCCATCGGCGACGCCGTAGATCACGTAGCTGCCGTCCGCGTCGGCGTACCCGAAGGGACACGGCGGCGCGCTGCACTCGGCCACCACCAGCGTGCCCGCGGGCTCGGTGCCTCCCACGACACCCTGGATGCTGGGGAGCCCGACCTGATCATCGGGCACGCCGATCAACACCACGCTCGTGCTGCCGTTCTCGGCCACGTAGCCGACGTCGACTACCGCGGCGGCGTCGGTCGCGTCGATGGGCAACGCGGGCCTGAACCCGCTCGGGAACGGCAGGTAGTCTTGCGCGGACACGCGCAGGGTGAAGGTCCCCGCGACGGGGACCCCCATCGCGTCACGCACCACGGGGACGGCCAGCCGATACCGTCCGGCCGCGTCGGTCACGGCCACCTGCGTGACGACCGAGCCCGCGTCGTCCGCGGCGAGCACCCGCGCCCCCGGGAGCGGCGCACCGTCCTCCGCGCGCGTGATCGTGCCGTCGATGAAGACAGGGGCGAAGCATGCGTGCTCGCCCGACGCCAGCGGGTCGCAGACCGCGCCGTCTGCACACGCGTCCTCGTCCGATGGGTCGCAGGTCTCGGTGCACGTGGCATCGGCGCCGTCGAGCGCCAGGCAGACGAGCCCGTTCCCGCACTGCGGGTCCGACACGTCACATGCTCGTTCCCCTGAACTCTTGCAGCCAGAGAGGACGATACCCGCGAACAACAGCGTGGAGACGACGACAGAGAGCGGGGTATTGGGAGTCATGTAGGCGTATACCCAGGCACTCGTCCGCGGGATACGCGCCGCCGCACCGTGCATGTGTGAGGTGATGTACGCGCCGGACCGGCCTCGACCGTTTCCTCGCGCCCTGAACTGGGGCACCCTGTGATGCAACGAAGCCGCGACGTCATGCGCATCACGCCCACATACCCGGAGCTCGCGCCCACCGTGCCCTCGGTGGAGTTCCGCGCCACCGAACGACCGGTCGGTGTGGACCCGCTGGTGCAACGCGCCCAAGAGGGCGACGCCGCCGCGTTCCGTGAGCTCTTCGCGCAGCACAAGGACCGCGTGGCCTCCATCGTGTTTCGCTTCCTGGGCCACAGCTCCGAAGTGGACGACGTGGTGCAGGAGGTGTTCCTGCACGTGCACCGCAGCCTTCCGCGCTTCCGGGGCGACGCGCGCTTCACCACCTGGCTCTACCGCCTCACGGCCAACATCACGAAGATGCACCTGCGCCGCAAGGCGTCGCGGCCGAGGGTGGTGGACGTGGAGGTCCCCGACCTCCCGCGCAACGCCGAGCCCCCAGAGGCACCGGACGACGCGCTCGCGCGGCAGCTGCGCATCCGCGCCCTGTATCGCCTGCTGGAGCGCCTGTCCGAAAAGAAGCGCATGGTGCTCGTGCTGCACGACCTGGAGGGCATGGCCGCCGCCGAGATCGCCGAGGTGGTCGAGGCGCCCATCATGACCGTCCGCACACGCCTCTTCTACGCGCGCCGCGACCTGTACGCGATGTTCGAGGAGGAGCCTACGCTCGCGGTGCTGCTGGGCGAGCTCGGCGGGGCGCTCCGTGGACAAGGCAATGGCGAAGCGGGGGGTGAGCCATGAGCGCGCACCATCCGAAGTGGAACGCGCTGCACGCGCTGGCGCAGGGCGCGCTCTCGAGCGACGGACAGCGACGCATCCGTGCGCACTTGCTCGCGTGCGACGTGTGCCGGCGCGCGGAGGCCGCGTTGCGGGTGTACGACGGGGTGCGGCGTGAGGCCGCTGCCCCAGCCCCCGCGCTGGCGGGGGACGCGTGGACGCGGCTGTCACAGGCCATCGCACAGGACGCCCACGGCGCAGCCGAAGCCCACGGCCACGGCGCAGCGGACGGCTCACGTGGTGACGAGGTCGCGGAGGACGTGGCCACGGCCTACGAGCGCATCAGCACCGAGATCCGCCTGACCCCTGCCCCGCCCATACCCCTCGAGCTCGCCGACCGGGTGCTCGCCCGTCGCGCCCGAGAGCGCGCCGACCAGGGTTGGGTGCTCGCGTCAGCGCTCGCGGCGGCGGCCTGCTTCGCCCTCGCGACCCAGCTGTTTGGTGGCGCCGCCCCCACGAACTCGGTCGCACACCGAGCACCGAGCCCCGCGGCGCAGGCGGAGCCGCCGCCGCCAGCCCCGGAGGCCGCCGCCTTGGACGTACACGTCCGCGCGATGAGCGGCACCCCACGCAGCGACGACGAGCCGTTGCGCCTGGGGACGCGCGTCGAGGAGGGGCAGCACTGCGAGACCGGCGCTCACGACAGCGCCCACTTCAGCGTGGGCGAGGGCTCGGGGTTCGCGCTCAGCGAAGAAGGGCGAGCGACCGTGGAGCGCGCCCGAGAGGACGGCATCGTGCTCTCCGTAGAGAGAGGCGCGCTCAGCTCGTTGGTGGCCACGGGCACGCCCTATCGCGTGCTCGCGCCCCCCTTCGCGTTCGAGGTCCGCGGCACGCGCTTCTCGGTGGCTCGCCGCGACGACGGCGCCGTCTCCGCGCGCGTGGTGGAAGGCTCGGTCGCGGTCATGCGCGGCGACGAGCTGCTGGTCATCCTCGGCCCGGGCGACAGCTGGAGCTCCGCCAGCGGCGAGGCGTTCGCCCCCGAGCCACGCGTGTGGAGCCCCGAAGGTGGCGTCGCGCTGCACGTCCCCTCGCCAGAGCGCTCTCCGTTCGTCAGCTTCGAGGCCGACAGCGTCATCTGGGACGCCACCGCCGATGTCGTGCTGACCGTGCGCGAGGGCGCGTCGCTGCACCTGACCTTCTACGACGCCCGAGGCCGCGCGACCGAGGTCCATACGCGCCCCGTAGCCGAGGGGTCCACGGTGGAGGTCCCGGTTCCCTCGCGCCTGGTCCGCGGGCACCTCCCAGCGAGCGTGCTGTCGTCCGTCGTGCGCCAGCACCGAGGCGACCTCGACTTCTGCGTGTCGCGAGCCGTCCGCATGGCGGGTCGCCCCCTTGACGAGGCCACCCTGCGGCTCACCATCACGCCCGAGGGGTCGGTCAGCGACGTCGTCCTCAGCGGTCCGGGCGCGAGCCTGCCGCTGCGCGCGTGCCTCACGGCCAAGGCGCGGGCCTGGGTCTTCCCACGGCCCGGAGGCAGCCTCCCCGTGCAGACCCAGATGCGCCTGGCCATCACGCCCCACTGACCACCTTGTCCTACATGTAGTCGTTTTCTTTACACAGAGAAACGGCGCGGGCTAGCGTGGGCGGCATGTCGAAGCGTTCCGTCGTCCGTCGAATCGGCCAGGCTCTGGCCTGCGCGACCGCCGTAGGCAGCGGCGCAGGCCTCGCGCACCTGACGCATGCCGATGCCCAGCATGGACGTGGTCTGCAGACCCACGTGGCGCCCCTCCTGAGCAGCACGCGGGCCCCCTCTCCCGCGCGACCGACCATCGGCCAGAGCCCCAGCGCCGAGGACACGGACGCGCTCCCCATGGGCGTGCTCCCCCCCAGGCCGGACCCGTTCGGCGATCACCTGCGCGACGGGATGGTGATGACTGGCGCCACACCGCATCGCCTGCTGCTGCTGACCTTCGACGACGGCCCGGAGATCCGCACCACCCCGACGGTGCTGGACACGCTCGACGAGTACGGCATCAAGGCCGTCTTCTTCGTGAACGCGACGCGCTTCGACAGCGACCACCCGCGCGAACGCGCCCAGCGGGAGCTGCTGCAGGAGATCCTCCGGCGCGGACACTTCTTGGGCAACCACACCTACCACCACCCGCCGCTGACGGACCTCGACAACGATCAGATCCGCGACGAGCTGCACAAGAACGAAGAGTTCATCTTCGCCATCACGGGTGGGCGTCCGGTGCTCGTGCGTCCGCCCTACGGCGCGTTCTCCCCGCGCGTGGCGCGCACCATCGCGCAGCTGGGCTACACGCCCATGCTCTGGAACCTCTCGACAGGCGACACGATGGTGCGCACCGGCGACGAGGTGGCCAGCACGTTCCTGCGCGTGCTGCGCCGGCAGGAGCGCGAGAAGGGCGAGTACGGCGGCATCGTGCTGATGCACGACACGCACGGCTGGAGCGTGGACGGGCTGCCGCGCATCCTGGCGGGCCTGCGGCAGCGCAACTGCGAGCTCGCGGCGAGCGGAGAAGAGCTCTACGACTTCGTCTCGGACCCGAGCGTCTTCTTCCGCTACCGCGGCGACGCGAGCCCGGAGGAGTTCACCCCGTCCATCGAGCCCGACCCCGCGTGGCTCGAGCGACGGCAGGCGGCCTTGCGTGAGGAGACCGGCCGCCGCTGCCAGGCGGTGGCCAGCCGCGACTAGCCGGCGCGGCGGGCGGGAACGTTCATGGGATACGTCACGCTCGCCTGCCTCAGTGGGCTCGTCGGCGTCGCCTCGCTGCTGGCGGCGCGGCGGATGTACCCGCAGAGCCGCGTCGATGCGTGGCTGGCGGCCTCGGCGCTCGCGCTGCTGTCGGTGGTCGTGCCGATCCACACGCTCGGGTGGCTGGGGCAGCTCGACGCGCCGCGCCTCGGGCTCGGCAGCGGACTGCTCGCGTCGTTCGTGGGCGGGCTCGCCTTGCGAGGCGCCGAGCCCTCCTCGGCGGCGTTCGCACGACGCGCCTTCCGCGAGCTGCTCACCTTCCCTCACCAGGCGCTGGTCATCGCGTGGCGCGCGTCGCCGCTGGTCGGCGTGGCGCTCGTGGCGGTGCTCGGGATGTGCTCCTTCACCGCGGTGTACGCGTACCTCGCGCCGTCCTGCAGCTGGGATGGCGTCTGGTACCACGAGTCCATCGTCGGGTTCGCCATCCAAGAGCGGGGCTTCGCGTGGGTCGACGTGCCCGGGGGGCTCGAGTACGTCAACGGCTACCCCAAGAGCAGCGAGCTACTGAGCTTGTGGTGCGTCATCTTCTCGGGCCGCAGCCTGATCGAGGTGGTCGAGAGCGGGATGGCCTTGATCCTCCTGCTGGGGATGTACGGGCTCGCACGCCGCATCATGACCAGCCGCGTCCACGCGCTGGGCCTGGCGTGCGCGCTGGTGCTCACCCCGGCCGTCGCGCTGCAGCTGCGCAGCACCCTGACCGACGTGTGCTTCGCCGCCGTGTTCGTCCTCGCGACGCACTTCGTCACGCGGCCTGGGGCACGCCTGACGGACCTGGCGCTCGGCCTCGTGCTGACGGGGTTGATGGCGTCCATGAAGGTCACGGGCGTCGTGGTGGCGCCCGTGCTCGCGGCGGTGGTGTACGCACGCGCGTTCGGGGGCCGACGTCGGCTGGGCGCGCGTCGCGTGGTCTCCGCGCTGCTGCTGGCCGGGCTGGTGGCGGTGGGGCTCAGCGTCCCGGGCTACGCACGCAATTGGCAGCGCACCGGCAACCCGGTGTGGCCCATCGCGCACGAGGTGCCCGAACTCGGGCTCCACTTCGACGGGCCGCAACAGTTCCACAACGAGCGCCCCCAGGCGTGGGACGAGCTGTTCAGCCCGCCGCGCACGCCGCAGCTGCGGGACACGCGCGACAACGGCTACGGCAACGTGCTCCCCTTCGTGTGGCCATGGCTCCTGCTCGCGGCCCTCGTCGAGCTGGCACGCGACGCCGCGCAGCGACGCCTCGGGAGCGCCCACGGGCTGCTGCTGGTGTCGTGCGCCGCCGCCGTCCCTTCGCTCGCGCTGTCCCCAGCGGGCTGGTGGTGCGCGCGCCTGCACCTCCACGTGCTGGTGGCGGCGCTGCTCGCGGGTGGGTGGGTCCTCGGCGACGTCCGCCGGCGTCACATCGCCGACGGCGTCCTCGGCGCCCTGCTGATCGGTTCGCTCATCACGCTGTCCTGGTCCCTGCCCGCGTGGGACATCACGTGGGAGCGCGCGCGCCTGTTCGCCACGCTCCCTGCACACGAGCGCGCGGTGTTCCCCATGAATCAGACCTCGCCGGCGCCCGACGTGGCGCGCGCACGCGAGCGAGAGCAGACCGCGGGCAGCGTGCTCGCTTACGACGGCGCGTATCTATTCCCCTCCGCGCTCTGGAACGACGCCTTCAGCAACCGAGTGCGCTACCTGAACCCCGCGCTTGGCGGGCTCGTGGGCCCGCAGCTGGACGACGCCCACGCCGACTGGGCCGTCGTTCGGACGGGGAGCGCCTGGGACCGAGAGCTCACCACGCGTCCTGCGTGGGAGCTGGTGGGGGAGGTCGACGCCCGCAATCGGGCCTACCGCCGACGCTGATCGCAGCCTCCCGCGCGCTCCGCCCCGTCGGCCCGCAGCTAGCAGTCCGTTGAAGAACTGCCCCTTCTATCGCGCCAGCAACCAAGGCTCAATTGCCGCACGCTGAGGGAGCAGAACCTCGATGGTTCTGCGACCGAAGCGGGGGGCAAGTGGGCCTCGGGCTGCCAGCGAGAGGAAGGGAGGGTTCTTCAACGGACGGCTAGGCGTCCGGCCAGTACCAAGCCGGGGTGTCGAGCAAGCCCTGCCCGCGCACCTCAGTCTGCCCCAGCGTCTTCTGCAGGCCGATGTGGCGTACGTCCTCGGCGTCGTCCAGCGCGTGCATGAGGGCCGCGGAGTGCGTGATGACCCACACCTGGGAGTGCTCGGCGGCGTGACGGATGAGCCTCCCCAGGGCCGGGATGAGGTCTGGGTGCAGGCTGGTCTCGGGCTCGTTCAGCACCATCACCTCGGGCGGGCGCGGGGTGAGCAGGGCAACCACCCAGAGGATGTAGCGCAACGTTCCGTCGCTCAGCTCGGCGGCCGCCAAGGGGCGCAGGAGCCCATGCTGCGTGAACGCCAGGTCGAACGACCCATCCCCGACCATGTCGGCACGCAACGAAGCGCCCGGGAAGGCGTCCTCGATGGTCTCCCGCAACGCGTCGACGTCGCCCACCTCTTCGATGGTACGCAAGGCGGCGGCCACGTCTCGCCCGTCGTGGTGCATGACGGGCGTGCGGGTGCCGAGCTGCGGCCTGCGCGCGGGCGCATCGCGGTCCGTGCGGAAGTGGTCGTAGAACCGGAAACGCTGGATGCGGTCCCGCAGGTGGAACACCTCGGGCGCGCTGCGCGGGTCGGCGAGGTGTGCGAAGAGGCTCTCCGAGCTGGGGACCGGCACGGGGGCGGCCTCCCAGGCCCGACCACGACGGTGCCGCACGGCGGTCCCCTCCCGATCCACGAGCGCGGCAGCGCGACGGTAGAACGGCCCCGCCCAGATGCACTCACGCTTGATCTCGGGGTCGTGCGCGAACCACGACGTGAGCCCGGCCACGGGCTGACCCAAAGAGATGCTGTAGCCGAAGTCGTCCGACGCGAAGCCCAGGCGCAGCCGCTGGGGCTCGTCACGGACCGCGCCCTGCACGGCGACGGTGCCCCGCGTCATCCCGCGCGAGATCACCTCCGGGCCGGCCCAGAACGCCGAGTCGAGCCCCCCTTCGCGCGCAAGCGCCCCGACCACACCGCCACGCGCGGTCTGCGCGAGGAGCCGCAGCGCGCGATAGAGGTTGGACTTGCCAGCCCCGTTTGGTCCGGAGACCACGTTCAGCTGGCCGAGCCCCACCACGATCTCGAGGATGGAGCGGTAGTTGGAGATGGCCAGCGTGTGGATCATGCCCAGAGCGTAGCGCTGCCGTGTGACGCTCGACGACAGACCAGGCGGGTGCGACGCCCTTCTAGGACGGACCGCGGGCGCGTACGACGGACGGCACGCGCCTCGCCGCCCAGCGCACGTGGGGCGCCGACCCGCGCTCAGACGCCGCGCGGCACGCGTCGGGCCATGACGCGGTAGATGGGCAGGCCGTCCTCGACGGCGCGCAGCTCACGGTTCGAGCGCGCGCCGAACGGGTTGTGCTCGATGCGCCCGTCCTCGCCCACCAGCGCGAAGGCCGGGTGCGCCCGCAGGGTGTCCGTGTAGATGTCGGCCCGGTCGGGCACGTCGGTCTGCACGAAGAACTCGCCGTCGTCGACCATCAGCCGCGCCAGGGCGTCCAGCAGCTCGTCCCCCACGACACGCCGCTTGGTGTGGCGACGCTTCCACCACGGATCCGGAAAGTGGACGGAGACCTGCTGCACCACCGCGTGGTCCGTGGTGCGCAAAAGGATCGCGCGCACGTCGCCGCACAGCACGCGCACGTGCTGGTGCCCACGCTGGGCGCAGCGCTCCGCCACCTTGTACGACCACTTGGACTTGATCTCGAAGGCCAAGATGCGCGAGCCGGGCGCCAGCTGCGCGCGCTCGTACACGCTGGCGCCGCGCCCGAAGCCGATGTCCAGCTCCAGCGGCCCCGCACCGGGCAGCAAGGAGTCCAGCGCGAACTCCCCGTCGGGGGCGCGCGGCGCGAGGTCGTCGTAGCGGCGAGGGGGCGGGGTACTCATCGCGGGCCGTCGTAGCAGCAACCGGGGCACGAGTCCGGCGCCCCGCGCACCGCGGCGCCGCGACCCCGACACGAGACGTTTGACAGAGCCGCTGCCCGGCGGCCATCGTGCCCGGTCCGTGAGCGTCCGCCTCGCCCTCTACCCCGCCCTGTTCTGCTCCGGCGCCGCCGCGCTCCTGTACGAGTCCGTCTGGGGCCGCATGCTGCACCGGGTGTTCGGGGTGGGCGACCTCGCCGTCGCCACCGTATTGGCGTGCTTCTTCCTCGGCCTGGGCGTCGGCTCCGGGCTCGGCGGGCGCTGGGCCCAGCGCGTGCGTTCGCCCACCGTGGCCTACGCCGCGCTGGAGGTCGGCATCGCCCTGTGGGCGCTGGGATCGCTGGTCGCGCTACCCGAGCTACACCGTGCCTACGCGGCACTCGGCGCGGGGCGCAGCTTCGGCGCGCTGACCGCCATCCGCTTCGCGTTGTGCCTCCCGGTGCTCCTGCCGCCGACCATCGCCATGGGCGCGACGTTGCCAGTCTTGGTGCGGGCCACCAGTGAGTGGCGTCGCGCTTTGCCGGCGAGCGCCGCCGACGACGCCGGCTGGGGCTCGGAGGCTACGTGGCTTTACGCCACGAACACGCTGGGCGCGGTGTTCGGTGCGGGCGTCAGCGGGTTCTACCTGCTCCCAGAGCAGGGCGCGCGCGTCTCGCTGATCGTGGCTGCGGCGACCAGCCTGCTGGCCGCCGTCATCGTCGTGGTGTCCCAACGACTCGCTGCGCCGGGGTGGTCCATGCGCCCCGCGCGACGCGACACACGCCAAAAGGCGCTGGCGCGAGAGATCGTGACCGACGGCTCGCTCGCGCTCTCGCTGCGCGTGCGGGGCGCGTGCGCGGCGGGGCTGGCGGCCGGCGCCGGGTCGGCCTCGCTGGCGGGCGAGGTGCTGTGGACCCGCGTTCTGCGCACCATCGTGCAGGGCACCACACAGGCCTTCGCGGCCATGCTGGTGAATTACCTGCTCGGAATTGGGCTGGGGGCCCTGCTCGCCGACCGCGTCGTGCGCGGTCGCTCGCCGCTGCGCGTCTTCGGCGCCTGCCAGTTGCTCTTGGCGCTCATGACGGCTTTCTCCATCGGCGCCGTGCCGCAGCTGCCGCGACTGATCGTCTTGATGCAGGGCACGGCGTCCACCATCCCGCATGAGCCATGGGTGCTCATGGCCGTCTCGTCGCTGCTCCTGCTGCCGCTCTCGGTGGTGCTGGGCACGAGCATCCCGCTCGCATGGCAGATGGTGCGCGACGACGGCGAGCACGCCGCGCGACAGGCCGGACGTGTGCTCGCGTCCAACACGCTCGGCGGGCTGCTCGGCTCCCTCCTCGCGGGCTTCGTGCTGGTCCCCGCGGTGGGCCTCCAGCTGGCTCTGTATGGCGTAATCACCCTGCATGTGCTCATGGCTGCGTTCGCCTGGGCCCTGGCCGGCACGAGCCCTCCGCGTCGGCTGGTGGGCGTGCTGCTCCCAGTCCTTGCGCTCACGTGCATCGTGGCGCTGCGCCCATCCCTGCGCTTGGCGTGGTTGCTGGACGCTTGGCACGACGCGCACCGCACGGTGATCAGTGGCCCCGAGGACAGCGACCCCTGCCCGTCGGACGGCGACTGCGGTGGGGCGGCGGTATGCATCGAAGGACGCTGCAACGACACGGTCCGCTTCCTCCGCGAAGGACGCAACACCACCGTCACGCTGCTGTCGCGCGACGGAACCAGCTACCGCCTGTTCAACGACGGACGCCCCGAGTCGGGCTTCTCCCCGGGAGAGCCTGGCTTCGGTCGCGAGCTCGCGCTGCTCGGCGCGCTCCCCTCGCTGCTGGCGGCCACCCCCGAGCGCGCGATGGCCATCGGCTTCGGCGGCGGGCACACGACCAGCATGCTGTTGAAGGGGCCGTTCACACGCGTGGACGTGGTGGAGCTGGAAGAAGCGGTCATCGATGCGGCGCGGCTGATGCACAACACGCTCGACAAGCCGTTCCCGCTCGACGACACCGAGCGCACGCACCTGGTGTTCGACGACGCACGGGCGCAGCTGCTGCTGGCCCCGCCCGCCACGTACGACGCGGTCGTGTCACAGCCCAGCCACCCCTGGCTCGCGGGATCGAGCGCGCTCTACACGGCCGAGTTCTTCCGGGAGGTGCAGCACAGCCTGCGCCCCGGCGGCGTGCTGGTGCAGTGGGTCAACCTGTTCCGCATGGACATCCCCAGCCTGCGCAGCGTGGTGGCGACGCTGCTCTCCGTGTTCGCGCACGTGCAGTGCTACGTGGCCGAGGACTCCAGCTTCATCATGGTCGCGGGCGACGCGCCCATCGCGTTCTCCGAGGCGACCATCGACCGCCTCGAGGCGAACCACGCGCTGCGCCGCACACTCGAAGCGGTGGAGCTGGGCACGCTGGTCGAGCTGGTGAGCGTGGTCGAGCTGGACACCGAGGGCGCGCGCGCGTTCGCGGGGGACGCACCCGTCATCCACGACGACCGACCCACGCTGGAGTTCGCGCTGGCCCAACTCGAGTTCTACGCCGACCTGGACGAGCTGGCGCTGGACCAGGCGCTGACGGCCATCCCGTGGCTCACGCGGACGACGTTGGACGCCCTCCCCGACAGCCTGCGACCCGACGCGTTTCTCTTTCGCGCGGAGCACGTACGCAACCGGCGCCGCGCCCTCACTCGCGTCGAGCAGGCCATGGACGCGACGGCGCTGCCGCGCTCCGACCGCTTGATGCTGGAGGGCACGCTCGCAGAGCTGCGCGGCGACCTCAGCCACGCGCTGCGCGCCTACGCTGCGAGCGAGAGCCGAGACGCAGCCGACCGGCTGGACTACCTGCGGCACGTGGAGGGCTTCGACCGCGCCCTGCTGGAACACGTCGCGACGCGCCAGGCGCTCCCGTACAACGCCGCGCACGCCATGTCCGCGTGCCTGGCCGTGGGCGACCCCGCGCTGTGCCGCGCCCCGCTGCGAGCCGCCGAGCAGCTCGACGACGTGGACGACGACGCGCTCGAGACCGCCGTCCGCGCATTCGTCGAGGGAGGCTGCCCGTCCCTCCTGCTGGCGGTCGAGGCCGACGAGCACGCGCTGGACGACCCCGAGGCTGCGTTCCGGGCGCTCCTGTGTGCGCAGGGGGCTGTCCCCGAGGCCCGCATCCGCACGCTGCAGGAGCACGTGGTCGCTGGCCGCATGCGTGCCGCCGCGTACGAGCGCGGCCTCGCGCGGGACGCCCAGGAGGGCCTCAACCTCGGCCTCGCGATGCGCCACTTCGCGCACACGCTGCGCTACGACCCCCGCGACGGGGAGACCGCGGCGTCGCTGGCTCGTCTGCTGGTCCAGGCCGGCCAGCAGGACCGCGCCCAAGCCGTCCTGGCCCGCGCCCACGCCGAGACACGCCTCTTGCGAGACGCACGTGGTGCGGTGGACCGGGCGGCCCGCGACCTCGGCATCACCGTGCCCTGAGACCGGGCTCCGAGGGGGCTGACATTTGTTTCCTCAGCTTTCTTGACCTCGGCACGCATCTCGCGATACCAAGGGGGACGTAATTTCACCTCGAAATACGGGGCGTTAGGAGAGCAACAGTGGCTCTGAAGATCTTGGCGGTCGACGATAGCGCGACGATGCGCACCATCATGAAGATGACCTTTGCGGGGGAAGACGCAGAGGTGCTCACCGTGACGAACGGGGACGACGCCATCGCGAAAGCCAAGGCCGCCGTCCCCGACCTCGTGTTCGCGGACGCCTCGATGAGCGGCGTCGACGGCTACGAGGTAGCACGCGCGATTCGCGCGGAGGCGTCGCTGGCCGGCACCGCCGTGATCGTGATGGCGAGCCAACACCACCCCTACGACGACGCGAAGGCGAAGGCGTGCGGCGTGGACGATCACATCCTGAAGCCGTTCGACAGCAAGGTGGTCATCGAGAAGGCAAACACGGTCGCGGCCAGTCGCCGCGCGTCCGCGGCTTCCGCGCCAGCCCCTGTCGCCGCGCCTGCGCCCGTCGCGCCCCCCGCCCCTGTCGCCGCGCCAGCCCCTGTCGCCGCGCCAGCCCCTGTCGCCGCATCAGCCCCCGTGGCTCCGGCGGCCGCCCGCGTCGCTCCGCCGACCCCAGTCGCAGCTCCGGCGGCGGCCCCTGCGGCCCCGGCCAAGCCAACGGCTCCAGCGACCCCTGCGACGCCCGCCGCCAAGCCCGCTGCGGCCGCGCCGGCAGCGTCCGCCGTGCGCGGTCCGCGCAGCACCGCCGCGTTCGATGGTCCGGCCGCTGCGGCGCCCGCCCGCTCGCCGTCCTCCACCACCATCGCGGCCATGCCGGCACCGCCTGCGGCGCGCGTCACCGCCCCGAACGGAGAACTCTCCTCCAAGCTGGCTGGCCTCGGCCTCAGCGCGGACCAGGTCGCCGGGGTGCTCGCCCTCTCGCGCGAGGTCATCGAGCAGGTCGTCTGGGAGGTGGTGCCCGAGCTCGCGGAGGCGCTCATCAAGGAAGAGATCCAGCGGCTCACCGCCGACTGAACGACCCCGCCCCCCGGGCGCGCGGGCGCTCGCCCGGGCAGCCCACCGCAAGAGGCCGGCGCCGCGCGCACCGGCCTCTTTTCCGTTTTCGAGCCCGTTGACGAGGGGCGGCATCCATCGCACAAGACACGCCATGAGTGACGCCGAGATGCCCAAGCTGTACGTCCCCGCGAGCGCGGAGGACCGCTGGTATGCCTGGTGGGAGAAGCAGGGCTTCTTCCGCGCCAGCAACGCAGAGCAGGACACCCGCGAGACGTACACGGTGGCCATCCCGCCCCCCAACGTCACGGGCACGCTGCACATGGGCCACGCCTGCCGCACCACGTTCGAGGACGTGCTGGTGCGCTACGAGCGCATGAAGGGCAAGAACGCGCTGTGGGTCCCCGGCACGGACCACGCGGGCATCGCCACGCAAGTGGTGGTGGAGCGCAAGCTCAAGGCCGAGGGCCTCACCCGGCACGACCTCGGCCGGGAGAAGTTCATCGAGCGCGTGTGGGAGTGGCGCAAGGAGTCGGGCGACACCATCCTCGGCCAGCTGCGCAAGATGGGCGCCTCGTGCGACTGGTCGCGCACCAAGTTCACGATGGACCCGGACCTCTCGCACGCCGTGCGCGAGGCCTTCGTGCGCCTGTACGAAGAGGGGCTGATCTACCGCGGCACGCGCCTGGTCAACTGGGACGTGGTCTCGCAGACCGTGCTCTCGGACCTCGAGGTCGAGACCGAGGAGAACGTGAAGTACACCGAGGAGTTCGGCGTCTGCGAGCTGTTCGACTTCGCGTATCGCCTGGACGCGGAGGACGCCGCGGCCACGGGCGTGGCCGAGATCATCGTCTCCACCACGCGCCCCGAGACGATGCTGGGCGACACGGCGCTGGCCGTGCACCCGGAGGACGAGCGCTACAAGGCGCTGCACGGGCGCTTCGTCACGCATCCCTTCGTGGACAGGCGCATCCCCATCGTGTGCGACGCCGAGCTGGTGGACCCCGAGTTCGGCACGGGCGTCGTCAAGGTCACCCCCGCGCACGACCCGAACGACTTCGCCACGGGCAAGCGCCACGGGCTCGAAGAGATCAGCATCCTGAACAAGGACGGAACGCTCAACGAGAACGGCGGACCGTTCGCGGGGCTGGAGCGCTTCGCGGCGCGCAAGGCCGTCAAGGCCAAGCTGGAGGAGCTGGGGCTCGTGCGGGGCAAGCGCAAGCACGTCATGTCGCTGCCGCGCTCGCAGCGCAGTGGCAGCATCGTGGAGCCCATGATCTCCACCCAGTGGTTCGTGAAGATGGAGCCGCTGGCCGGGCCGGCCATCGCCGCGGTCGAGGACGGCCGGGTGAAGATCCTGCCCGAGGACTGGACCAAGACCTACTTCCACTGGCTGCGCAACATCCAAGACTGGTGCATCTCGCGCCAGCTGTGGTGGGGGCACGGCATCCCTGCTTGGTACTGCGGCGACTGCGAGCACATGAGCGTCAGCCGCACCGACGTCACCGCCTGCGAGAAGTGTGGCAGCGCGAACCTCGAGCAGGACCCGGACGTTCTGGACACGTGGTTCAGCTCGGCCCTGTGGCCCTTCTCCACGCTGGGCTGGCCCCACCAGACACCGGACCTCGCGCGCTTCTACCCCACGCAGGACATGGAGACCGGCTACGACATCCTGTTCTTCTGGGTGGCGCGCATGATCATGATGGGCCTGCACTTCATGGGTGAGGTGCCCTTCTCGCGCGTGCTCCTGGCGGGCCTCGTGACCGACGAGCGCGGCCAGAAGATGAGCAAGGTGAAGGGCAACGTCATCGACCCGCTGGACGTCATCCACGGGGCCACGGGCGCGCACCTGCTCGAGAAGGCCGAGAAGGCCGGGGCCGCCGCCGACGGCGTCGAGTACCTGCGCACGACCTACCCCGACGGCTTCGACGCCTACGGCGCAGACGCGCTGCGCATGACCCTGCTGAGCTACTCGCCCCAGTCGCGGCGCATCGCGCTGTCCATCAAGCGCATCGAGGGGTACCGCAACTTCGCGAACAAGCTGTGGAACGCGGCGCGCTACGTGCTGGGCCGCCTGGTGGGACAAGACGGTGAAGCCGGTCCGCACCCCGAGGCGCGCGCCCTGGGAGAGCGGCCGACCATCACGGCCCTGCCCAACCGGTGGGTCCTCTCGCGGCTGCAGGTGGCCCTCGCGGCCGCCGACGCGGGCATCAGCGCGTACCGCTTGGACGAGGGCAGCCAGGCCCTCTACCACTTCGTGTGGGACGAGCTGTGCGACTGGTACCTGGAGCTCAGCAAGCCGCTGCTGGACGGTGACGACCGCGCGCTGGCCGAGGAGACGGCGGGCGTGCTGCTGCACGTGCTCGAGACCACGCTGCGCGCGCTGCACCCAATGATGCCGTTCATCACGGAAGAGATCTGGCAGCGCATCCCGCGCGCCGGGGCCGCGGCCGGCGAGACCATCATGTTGGCCCGCTTCCCGCAGGCCGACGTGGACGCGCTGCGCGACGAGGCCGCCGAGACCGAGCTCGCCATCGTGCAGGAGTTCGTCGTGGCGGCGCGCTCCATCCGCGCCGAGTACGACCTGCCACGCAAGCAGGGCATCGCCATCCACTGGTGCTCGGACGACGCCGCGCGCGCCGCCACCATCGAGGGCGCGCGCGCGCTCATCGAGGCCCTGGCGGGCGCCACGCTGCACCAGGAGCCGGCCGACAAGGTGGACAACCCGCACGAGCACTTCAAGCTCGCCGCCGCGTTCGTGCTGCCTGGCCTGCGCGGCGTGGTCCCGGGCGTGATCGACCCCGTGAAGGAGCAGGAGCGCTTGAACCGCCAGCTCGCCAAGCTGGACAAGGAGCTGAGCACCCTCGAGAAGAAGCTGGCCAACGACAAGTTCGTCAGCAACGCGCCGCCCGAGGTGGTGGAGCAGACCAAGCGCGACGCGGCCGAGTTGGCGGAGAAGCGCGACCAGATGCGCGCCGCCGTCGCCCGCCTCGCGTGACGCCCGTCCGCGGTCGACGCTACCTCAGGCGCTCGAGCCGCACCCGCAGCCCGTCCTTCGCGACGGGCAGCGAGGTCCAGTCGATGGGCATCTCGTAGCCGGGCTCGACGTGCAGGCGATAGCGCGTCAGCAGGTGGTGCACGACGGCCTTGATCTCCATCTCGCCGAAGTGCATCCCGATGCACTTGTGCGCGCCGCCTCCGAAGGGGACGAACGCGAACGGGTGCTGGCGGTGCTCCTCGCGCCCCGGCGCGAAGCGGCCGGGGTCGAACACGGCCGGGCGCTTCCACAGCCCGTCGAGCCGGTGCGTCGCCTGGGGGCAGACGATCACGTACGTGCCGGCGGGGATGGTGTGCCCCAGCAGCTCGACGTCCTTCACGGTCTCGCGCGCCAGGGCCGGGACAGGGGTGACGAGCCGCAGCGCTTCCTTCATCGCGCGGTCGAGGTTGGGCATCTGGTTGAAGTCGTTGAGCGCGACGGGCCCGGCACCCGCCCCAAGCAGCTCCGCGCGGATCAGGTCCTGCCACGTGGGATACTTGGCCAGGTGGTAGAGCAGCGAGGTGAGCGTGATGGTGGACGTGTCGTGCGCGGCCATCATCAGGAAGATCATGTGGTTGACGATGTCGTCGTCCGTGTAGCGGTTGCCCTCGTCGTCCGTCGCCTCGCACAGGCGCGAGAAGAGGTCCTCGCCAGGGTTCGCGCGCTTCCCGGCGATGCGCGCGCGGAAGAAGCGCTCCAGCAGCGCGCGCCCCTCGAGGCCGCGACGCCAGCGCCCGAGCGGCACCGAGTAGCGCACCAGGGCGCTGCCCCCGCGCACGGCGTCGATGAAGGCGCGGTTGACGCGCTCGGCCTCGCGCCTCAGACGCTCGCCCATGAACACCTCCGTGGCGACGTCCAGCGTCAGCTGCTTCAGCCGCGGACCGAGGCGCACGGTGCGCCCAACGGGCCACTGGGTGACGCCGCGCGCGATGGTGGGCTGCATGTTCTCGAAGTAGCGCTCCATCAGCGGTCGCTTGAACGCTGCCTGCATGACGCTGCGGTGGGCGCGGTGCTCGTCGAAGTCGAGCAGCATCAGGCCACGGTGGAAGAAGGGCCCGATGTAGTAGTTCCAGGCCGAGTTGGCGAAGGCCTGATCGGTGTTGCGGAAGATGGCCTGGTTGGCCTCCGGGCCGATGGCCATGACGCACAGGACGCCCAGGCTGCGCGTCCAGCAGACCGCGCCGTGCTTGGCGTTCAAGCGCGCGGCCGTGCCGATCGGATCGCGCAGCATGGACGGGGCGATGCCCACGACGGGGAGGCCAGGCTCCCCCGGGAGAGAGGCGCGCACGCGTCGCGACGCAGGGGACTCGCGGAGAGCTGGGATCATGAGTGGGGCCTCGGGAGGACGGAGAGGAAGTGGTCCGTCAGGTGGTCGATGACCCGCTCGCGCGACACGGGCAGGCGCCCTGCGAGGAAGGCCGTGCCCACCTCGCTGACCGCGCCCACGAGCGCGAGCGACGTCAGGGCCGCGTCGTCCGCGTCGAAGGCAGTCTCGCCCAGGTAGTCGACCGCGAGACGCGCGAGCAAGTCGGCGTTGGCGATCATGTCCTCCTGGCGGCGCTGCTGCAGGCGCTCGTCGTTCTGCCCTTCGAGGATGAGCACGCGACCCTTGCGGGGGTCGTCCGCCAGCACGGTGAACGCGGCGGCGATGGCGGCCCGCGCCTTCCTGCGTGGGCCACCCGGGGTGGCTCCGAAGGCCGACAAGACGGCCGCCACGGTCTCCGCGCGCACCTGCCCGTAGACCTCGTGCAGCAGCCCGGCACGGTCGTCGAACGCCTCGTAGAAGTAGCGCTCGGTCAGGCCTGCCTGCTGGCAGACGTCGCGCACCGTGGTCTGGCTCCACCCGCGCGTGCCGATCACCTCGAGCCCCGCCTCGAGCAGCAGCGCGCGGCGCTCGGCCTTGCGCTCGTCGGCGCTCATGCCCCGCCAGGAGCGTGTGGTGACATGCCGCGAGGCGACCATCCGGGAATATTGACAACCACCATTGTCAATGTCAACGTCCGAGCATGCACGCCACCCGCAGCAGAACGTCCCCCCGTCGCGCCACTCCCCCCGCGGAGCTCACCGCACGCGCGTTCGACCCCGCCGCGCACTTCGACGGCATGCCCAGCGTGTACGCCGCGCTCGCCAACGTGTGCATGCAGCTGTCCTACCCCCCGGTGGGGCGCGGCGTGCTCGAGAGCAAGGTGGACAGCGGCAACATCCTCAAGCACCCCGTCAAGCGCGGGCGCACCACGCTCAGCTACCTGGCCGTCGCGCAGCTGGGCGACGAAGCCACGCGCGAGGCCTTCCGGAAGGCCGTGGACGGGCAGCATCGGCAGGTGCGCTCGGACACGAACAGCCCCGTGAAGTACAACGCCTTCGATCAGCGGCTGCAGCTGTGGGTCGCGGCCTGCCTGTACAAGGGCTCCGAGGACATCCAGATCGCCCTGCACGGCCCGATGGACGCGGACACCGCCGAGGCGTTCTACCAGTACGGCGCGTGCTTCGGGACCACCCTGCAGCTGCGCCGCGAGCTGTGGCCCGCGGACCGCGCCGCGTTCGAAGCCTACTGGCAGGACATGGTGCAGGAGATCTGCAGCAAGCCCATGGCCCCGGACCTCAAGCTCTACCTGCGACGGGTGCTGTGGACCGGGCGGCTCACGTCCGGGCGCGTGTCCCAGGCCGTCGGTGCCCACTTCCGGCGGATGAACATCGGCTTCCTGCCGCCAGAGTTCCGCGAGCACCTGGGCGTGACCTTCAGCGCGGAAGACCAGCGGTACTTCGACCGGCACATGCGGCGCGTGGCCGCCCTCTACGAGCGCCTCCCGCGCCAGGCGCGGCTGTTCCCATACAACCTGCTGCTGTGGGACGTGAAGCGGCGCATCCGCTTCGACGTGCCCATCGTCTGAGCCTGGGCGTCGCGTGTCAGGCCCGCCCGCTCACGGCGCGCTCGCCTACGTCTCGCACACGCCGCTGCAGCATGTCCGCGGCGAAGCGCTCCCGCGTACGTGGGTCCCAAACGACCTCCTCACAAGCGCAGAAACGCAGCCCCTCCCAGAACGCACGCGCGGCAGCGTGGGCACGCACGGCCCGCTCGTGGGTGGCGCTCTCGACGGCGTGCCTCGCGGCCGCCGCGTGGTAGCGACGCCGCATCACCATGGCGAGCGCAGCCAGCACCCCGGCGACGGAGGTCCCACCGAGGAGCAACAGCGTCAACGCGAGCACGACGCGCGGTGAGAGCCCGAGCCACGCACTGGGGAGCCACGCCTCGGGCCAGAAGAGCGTCGCCGTGAACAAGAACGGCGCACAGGTCGCCACCAGGACGGTGACGACCAGCAGCGCGACCCCGGACGCAAAGCGGAAGCGCAGGGCGGGGTGGGAAGCCAGCACGGGCGCGTGCGGCGGCTCGAGCTTGCGACCGAGCGGCGAGAGCACCTCCACATGGTCCTCGTACGTCGTCCAGTGTCCGTGTGCGTCCGTGGTCTCACGGAGCTCGACGCGCACCGTCCGGTTGGCCGCAAACACGCTGGGGAGGTCGTCGCGTTCGCGCTCTCGCCCGCAGGCTGGACAGGTCTCGCCGGACACGGGGCGGATTGTCCCACCTGCGCCGACATCACACCATGGTGCGTTCGTACCATTTACGGGTCGTCCACACGGGCTACGTCTCGCCCATGTCCGACACACACAGCGCCCTCCCCGAACCCGTCGAACGTCCCCTCGCCTGGCAGGCCGCCATGGTCGGGCTCGGTCTGCTGTGGAGTGCAGCCGCCACCGCGGCGCTCTACGTGGCGTTCGACGGCGCGTTCCACATCCTCACGCCTATCGCCGGGCTCTGCGCCGGCATGACGCTCTTCTGCGCGCTCGTGGGGTTCAAGCCGGGCCGCTTTCGCCGCATCGGGACGGACCACGAGGAGACGCTGTGGACGGCGTTCACGCCGGTGCAGCGCCTCGGAGCCGCCGCGCTGGCGTTCGCCGCAGGCATCGGCGGGCCGCTGCTCACGTTGGCCGCTTGACGCCAGCGGGTGCCACGGCGCACCAGACCGTGTTCGGTCGCGCGACCCGTCGTGGTCACGCCGAGAAGCCGGACCTCCCGAGGCGCGCGGCGGCACTATCCACGCGCCGCAAGGTGACCAACGCCGCCTGGGGGCCTCCGAACGAGCCCGGGCTTCCACCGATCCTGGATCGTGCACTACCCTCGGTCATGCCTCGGCCCGCCCTCCACCTCGCGCGTCTGACCGCCGACCTGTGCGAAGGCGCGCTGACCGCCCGCTCTCGGCGCGAGCTGCACGACGCGTGGCTGGACACGCTGGCGCCCCTGGGCTTCGACACCGCAATGGTGCTGGACGACACGGTCGAGCCCGGCCCGCTGTCCACCCTCGCCTCGCGCCACGTGGACCCGACTCGGTTCGAGAACGCGCGCCTCACCGCCCGCGAGTACCTCGAGGACTACCCCGTCCTGCGAACGCGCGCGGCTCGCTCACGCGACGTGCTGCAGCTGACGCGAGAGGACACGTGGCTGCGCGTGTTCGCCGAGCACGGCATGCCCTATGGCGAGCGCTTCGTGCTCGCGTTCTCGCTGCACGCGCAGGCCACGCCGCTGTCCGTCATCACGCTGGTGCGCGCCACGCCCACGGCGCGCGCCTTCGGTCGCAAGGAGCGTCAGGTGGCCGAGGCGCTCGCCCCCGTGCTGTCCCTGGGCGATCTCGCCTGGCGCGCCCGACGCGAGGCGCACGAGCCGGAACCAGCGGCGTTCGACGTGCTCACCGCCCGCCAGCGCGAGGTCGCGCGCCTCGTCGCGCGTGGCCTCACGAACCGTGAGATCGCGGGCCTCGTGGGCAGCTCCGAGAACACGGTGCGCAACCACCTGGTGGCCGTGTACCGCAAGCTGGACGTGAGCACGCGCGCCGAGCTGGCCGGACTGCGCTGACCAGCGCCGAGCGGCGCGCGCGGCTCAGCTCTCGTAGTCGACCGCCACCGCGCGCTCGACGACCTGCTTCATGTGAACGCCCACCCCCTGGTGCACGGGGTGCACCTGGTAGGCGTCGAGGGCGTCCCAAGAGTCGTGCTTGGTGATGAGCGCGATGTCGTAGGAGCGCTCGCTGTGGAGCTGGTCTGCGCCGACCTCGATCTCCAGCAGCTCGGGGATGCGCCCGCGCATGGCGAGCAGCACCTCACGGGTGGTCTCGACGGCGGCCTCGCTGCGGTCCTTGAGCTTGAAGAGCACGACGTGGGTGATCATGGCCCCGATCGTAGCGAAAGAGCGCCTCATCCGGTACAGACCTTTCGCCCGATGCCCCCCACCGCCGAACACGACGTCGAGAGCGCCGCGCGCGCCCAGGTCGAGAGCGCCGCGCGCGCCCAGAGCGAAACACCACGTGAGCGAGCCCACCGCGAGACCTGCTTCCGCTGCTGGAAGCCAAGGGTCACGTGCGTCTGCGCGCTGATCGACCCCGTGCACAATCGCGTGGGCGTCTCGGTGCTGCAGCACCCGCGCGAGCACGGGCACGCGCTGGGCACCGCGCGCTTCGTCGAGCTGGGGCTGCTGAACTCGGAGGTGGTGGTGGCGTTCTCGGGCGAGCGCGACCTGCACAAGCCGCTCCCGCTGCCAGAGGGCACGGCCCTGCTCTACCCGGGCCCGCACGCCCGCGACCTCGAGCAGCTCCCCCCCGCCGAGCGCCCGCGGCACCTCCTGGTGCTGGACGGGACGTGGAGCCAGGCCCGCGGGCTGTACCGGGCGAACCCCTGGCTCCTGCGGCTGCCGCACGTCCAGCTCTCGCCGGACGCGCCCAGCCGCTACCGCATCCGCCGCGAGCCACGGCCGGAGTTCGTCTCGACGCTCGAGTCCACGCTGCTGGCGCTGCGCATCCTCGAGCCAGAGACGCAGGGCTTCGACGGGCTGCTACGCGCGTTCGACGCGCTGGTGGACACCCAGATCGAACACCACCAGCGGGCGCGCGCCGAGGGCCGGCCGAAGCGTCAGAAGCGCGTGCGCCGTGAGCGCGCGTACCGCGGCGTCCCCCGCTGGCTGGCCGAGGACGCCGAGCGGCTGGTGGGCTTCTACGCAGAGGCGCTCCCGCCCACCGAGCCCGGCCCCGGGAAGCCCGGGCCGCTGCTGCAGCTGGTCGCGCTCCGCTTCGCCACGGGCGAGACGTTCGAGCGGATGATCCTCCCCGTCGAAGGCCTCCCCCCCGAGTCGGAGCTCGCCACCCTGGGCCTACACGCGCGCGACTTCGACGACGCCATCGCGCCGAGCGAGCTCGCGGACGCGCTGCGGGCGTTCACGCGGCCAGGGGACACAGGCCTCGCATGGAACCGCAGCACCCCGAGCGTGCTGCACGACGCGACGGGCCTCCCGCACCGCATGCGGCTGCTGAAGCCCGTCCTCCGCGAGCATGGCCCGCTGGACGAGCACGGCTCCTTGCGCTCCCTCGACGCCCTCGCCGTGGTGGCGCGCGACGAGCTGGCGGTGGCCTCGCCGGCGCATCGACAACCGGCGCGCGACGTGACCACGCTGCGAGGGCGCGCGGGCGCACGCCTGGGCAACCTGATGGACGTCGCCGAGGCCACGCGTCTGGCCGCGCGCAAGGACCACGGATGAGCGCGGTTGACGCCGAAGGCGCAGCTCGCACACTCGCGCCCATGCAGCCCGGTCTGTACCTCATCACCGGCCCCAACGGCTCCGGCAAGTCCCAGCGAGCCCGCACACTCGCCGAGCGCACCGAGGGCGCGCAGCTGCTCTCCCCGGAGAGTCAGCAGGCGTTCTACGAGGCCGAGCTCGCGCGCGACGACAGCGACTTCCACGGCGGCGCGGACCCTGGGCACACCGTGCGTCAGCTGCTCGGCCCCGACGGCGCGGCGCACCCGCTCTGCAGCACGTTCCGCCTGACGCCGCTGCTCGACCACGGCTACCGCACGCTGTCCACCGGCGAGTCGCGCAAGGCGCTCATCCTGCGTGCCCTCGTGCAGCGGCCCACGCTGCTGGTGCTGGACGAGCCGTTCGAAGGGCTCGACCGAGCGGCCTGCGGGGACCTCGGCCAGGCCCTCGCGCAGGTCGCGGCGTCCATCCCCGTGGTGCTCGCTGGTGCGCTGGAAGGAGACGGGCCTGGCGACGGGAGCGCCGTGCCGCCCGACCTGGTGCGTGAGGTGACCGCGCTCGACCGGGCGCCCACCCCCGGTCACGTGGTGTTCCGCGGGTCGCTGGCCGCGTTTCGTGCCCACGCCGGCGGGCTGCGCGCGGTGCGCCCCGCACCGCCGGTGCAAGACGGGCCATGGCACGCGGCGGACGCGGCACTCGACCCAGCCATCCCGCTCATCGCCCTGCGCGCGGGCCGCGTCGCCTACGGCGGGCAGCCCGTGTTCGAGGGGCTCGACTTCACGCTGCGCGCCGGGGAGCACACGCTCCTCGAGGGCCCCAACGGCTCGGGCAAGTCCACCCTGCTCGAGCTGTTCACCGGGGACCATCCGCAAGCCTACGCCAACGACCTGACCCTGTTCGGGCGCAAGCGCGGCACCGGCGAGAGCGTGTGGGACATCAAGCGGCGCGTGGGCCTCGTCAGCGGGCGACTGCACCGGGACTACCGGGTCGCGGCCTCCGTGGACACGGTCCTGCTCAGCGGCCTCTACGACAGCATCGGGCTCTACGACGCCCCTGGCCCCAGCGCCCGGGCCCGCGCGCGTGCGTGGCTGCGGTGGCTGGACCTCGGGCTCCATGGCGACGACGCGTTCCGCGAGCTTTCGTTCGGGACCCAGCGTCTGGTGCTCATCGCGCGCGCGGCCATCAAGGTGCCTCCGCTCGTCGTACTGGACGAACCCACCGCCGGGCTCGACGCCGACAACCGCGCCCACGCGCTGGAGCTGGTGCGCTCGTTGTGCACCCAGACTGCGAGCACGCTGTTGTTCGTGACGCACCGACCGGACGAGCGCGACTGGTGGCTGCGTGAGGTCGGCGGCCCTCGGCTGTCGCTCGGCGGAACCGCGCTCCCCGACGCTTGACGACCAGGGCCCGCGCCCTAGCTAATGGCCCACCATGGCCATCTCAGCGCTACGAACCGGCGAGGGCAACGCCCCCGTACACCTCTGGACTCAGCTCGAGTCCGTGGAGTCCGCGGCGCTCGACCAGCTGCGCAACATCGCGCGCCTGCCGTGGGTCTTCCACCACGTCGCGGTCATGCCCGACGTGCATTTCGGCAAGGGCGCGACCGTGGGCTCGGTCATCGCCATGAAGGACGCCGTGTGCCCCGCCGCCGTGGGCGTGGACATCGGCTGCGGCATGGCGGCCGTGCGCACCAACCTCGGCGCGTCGGACCTGCCCGACTCGCTCGCGCTCCTGCGCATGCGCGTGGAGAAGGCCATCCCGGTGGGCTTCTCGTCGCACGGCAGCATCCCGAAGCAGGCCGAGAAGTCGCGCCTGTGGAAGAGCTTCCCCGAGCTGCACACCAAGGTGCAGGACCTGCGCGGCAAGGCCCGCAAGCAGATGGGCACTCTCGGCGGCGGCAACCACTTCATCGAGCTGTGCCTCGACGGCGAGCAGCGCGTGTGGCTCATGCTGCACTCGGGCTCCCGCAACATCGGCAAGACGCTGGCCGAGATCCACATGGGCATCGCGCGCAAGCTCGCGCACAACCGCGCCCTGCCCGACCCCGACCTGGCCGCGTTCTTGGCAGGCACCCCCGAGATGGCGGCCTATCGGCGCGACCTCTTCTGGGCGCAGACCTACGCGCTCGAGAACCGGCGCGTGATGCTCGAGCTCTACCGCGACGTGCTGCGCGGCCTGTTCAAGCAGGTGCGCTTCGAGGAGCCCATCGAGTGCCACCACAACTACGTCTCGGAGGAGCACCACTTCGACGAGGACGTGCTGGTGACCCGCAAGGGGGCCATCAGCGCGCGGCAGGGGCAGCTGGGCATCATCCCGGGCAGCATGGGGACGCGCTCGTACATCGTGCGCGGCCTCGGGAATCCGGAGAGCTTCGAGTCCGCCTCCCACGGCGCGGGCCGCCGCATGAGCCGCGGCCAGGCCAAGCGGCAGTTCACGCTGGCGGACCTGGCGGCGCAGACCGAGGGTGTGGAGTGTCGCAAGGACCACGCCGTGCTGGACGAGATCCCGGAAGCCTACAAGGACATCGACGAGGTCATGGCCCAGCAGTCGGACCTGGTGGAGGTGGTCCACACGCTGCGCCAGGTGATGTGTGTGAAGGGGTGAGCTGCCGACGCGCGAGGCCCGGGGGTGTTGCGCCCGTCGAACTCGCAGTAAGCTTACGCACATGCCTTGGCGCCATCCCCATTTGGTGCTAAGCGCCCGACGCGAGGGGAGCCGCTGGGGCTGACCTTCGAACTCAGGAGAACTCACATGCTTCGCAAGTACATTCTGATCCTTTCCGTCCTGTCGCTGACCGCGTTCGCCGGCTGCAAGAAGGGCGAGACCGAGACCACCACGCCCGAGCCCGAGCCCACGCCGGAGCCGGCCCCCGAGCCCGAGCCCGAGGCGGACGAGGAGAACGGCGTCCGCTTCGAGGGTGCGCGCTTGGTGATCCCCCGCCACATCCAGTTCGCGACGGGCAGCGACGAGATCCTCCCGGAGTCGGGGCCGCTGCTGGACAGCATCACCGCCCTGCTCCGCCGCGCGCGCAGCGTGGACACGCTGCACGTGACGGGTCACACCGACCAGCGCGGCAGCGAAGAGGACAACCAGAGCCTCTCCGAGCGTCGTGCGGCCGCCGTCGTCGCCGCCCTGCGCGAGCGTGGCCTGACGCTCGAGATCGACTCCGCCGGCCGCGGCGAGTCCGAGCCCCTCTGCACGGACAACACGCCGGAGTGCGACGAGCGCAACCGACGCGTGGAGTTCGTGGTGGAGCGCCGCGCCGAGTGAGGCGCCTGAACGCCGTCTGAGAACGTCCGCCGCGGCATCGACGGACGGCGCGCGAGTCAGAGGCCCGGGTCACCCCCGGGCCTCGTCGTTTTCACCACACGAAGGGGATCAGCGCCTTGCGCTCGGGCGGGTAGTCCGGGAACTTCTCGCGGTACCAGGCGTGCGTGTCGCGGGCGCGGGGCACCAGGTTGGCCGCGCTGATGGCGAAGATGTAGATGCCGGCCGGGGACCACGTGAACATCGCGAAGCCGATCCAGAACACCAGCTCGCTGAAGTAGCTGGGGTTCGTGACGTACCGGAACAGGCCACCCTGCGGGATGCGGTAGTGGCGCTCGCCCCGTGCGACCTCGTCCTTGGTGCGCAGCGTGCGCAGGATGTGGTCCGAGTGCAGGTTCACCAGCAACCCGCCGTAGTACAGCGTCACGCCTACGATGAAGCGCGGGTCCGAGAACCACGCGACCCCTCGCTGCGGGAAGAGCGAGGTGACCCACGTGGCGTTGAGGTAGCCGTGCAGCGACGTCACCACCCACCCAATGACCACCACCATGAGCCCGAAGGTGCTCTTCTGGCCCTTGGGCACGCGCATGAAGGCCGGCATCAGGAAGCCGCGGTTCAGGTAGTGCACGCCCCACACGAACGCACAGAACATGGCGAAGGGCTCGGCCCGCTCGGGACTGCGCAGGTAGACCGTGAAGAACGCCAGCGTCGCGGGCAGCTCCATCAGGAACCAGCCCAGACGCGGGTCCAGCGCCATGCCATAGCGGTCCGTGGCGAAGCGCCCGTAGGGCGACGCGATGAAGGGCGCCGCGACCACGGTGAGGGCCACGATGGCGAAGGCCACGGTCAGCGCCAGATCAAAGGTAGGGTTCGAAGTGAAATGCACGTTCTGCCTCCGGGGGAGCCGCAGTGTCGCGCAGCCGGGCCGCGGGCGCCAATCTGGAAACACGCCGACGCCTCGGATGGCGCGCGCGCGCCGAGCCCCCTAAAACAGACGAATTCGCGCGACCGATCGGCGTCCACTTGCCGAATCGCCCACAAATGACTAACACCCGCCTCCATCGCGGGCATCGCGCCCCAACCTTCAAGAGCAGGTAGCTGTGACGGATCTGAGCAAATATCGAAACATCGGCATCTTCGCGCACGTGGATGCAGGGAAGACGACCACCACCGAGCGCATCCTCAAGCTCACCGGCAAGATCCACAAGCTCGGCGAGGTTCACGACGGCGCGGCCACGACGGACTTCATGGAGCAGGAGCAGGAGCGCGGCATCACGATCCAGTCCGCCGCGACCACGTGCTTCTGGAAGGACCACCGCCTGAACGTCATCGACACGCCGGGCCACGTCGACTTCACCATCGAGGTCTACCGCTCGCTGAAGGTGCTCGACGGCGGCGTCGGTGTGTTCTGCGGCTCGGGCGGCGTGGAGCCGCAGTCGGAGACCAACTGGCGCTACGCGAACGACTCGCGCGTCGCCCGCATCATCTACGTGAACAAGCTGGACCGCGCCGGCGCGGACTTCTACCGCGTCGTCGGCCAGGTCAAGAGCATCCTCAACGCCAAGCCGCTCGTCATGGTGCTCCCCATCGGCACCGAGGCGGACTTCGTGGGCGTCGTCGACCTGCTCGAGCGCAAGTCGTACATCTGGGACGACTCCGGCCTGCCCGAGAACTACACCGTGGGCGAGGTCCCCGCCGACATGGTCGAGAAGGTCGAGAAGTACCGCAACGACCTGATCGAGACCGCCGTCGAGCAGGACGACGAGGTCATGGAGGCCTACCTCGAGGGCACCGAGCCCGACATCGCGACCATCAAGCGCTGCATCCGCGAGGGCACGCGCAAGCTGGCGTTCTTCCCCACGTTCTGTGGCTCGTCCTTCAAGAACAAGGGTGTGCAGCAGGTGCTCGACGGCGTCGTCGACTACCTGCCCAGCCCCACCGAGGTGGACCCGCAGCCCGAGATCGACCTCGAGGGCAACCCCACGGGCAGCTTCGCGATGGTGGACCCGACGGGCCCCGTGCGCGCGCTGGCGTTCAAGATCATGGACGACCGCTTCGGCGCCCTGACCTTCCTGCGCATCTACTCGGGCACCATCAACAAGGGCGACAGCCTCGTGAACACCTTCACGGGCAAGTCCGAGCGCATCGGCCGCATGGTGGAGATGCACGCCAACGACCGCACCATCATCGAGACCGCGCAGGCGGGTGACATCGTGGCGGCCGTCGGCCTCAAGAACGTCCGCACCGGTCACACCCTCGCGGACGAGAAGAACCCGGCCACCCTCGAGCCCATGGTCTTCCCGGCGCCGGTCATCTCGGTGGCCATCATCCCGCGCGACAAGGCCAACAGCGAGAAGCTGGGCGTCGCCCTGGGCAAGATGGTCGCGGAGGACCCGTCCTTCCACGTCGAGGTCGACCAGGAGTCGGGCGAGACCATCATGAAGGGCATGGGCGAGCTTCACCTGGACATCAAGGTGGACATCCTGCGCCGCACGCACGGCGTCGAGGCCGACGTGGGCAAGCCCCAGGTCGCCTACCGCGAGACCATCACCAAGCCCGTCAGCGACAGCTACACGCACAAGAAGCAGACTGGTGGTTCGGGTCAGTACGCCAAGATCGACTACACGGTCGAGCCGGGCGAGCCGGGCACGGGCTACGTGTTCGAGTCGGCCGTCATCGGCGGCAAGGTGCCCAAGGAGTTCATCCCCTCCGTCGAGAAGGCCTTCAAGGTCATGATGGACAAGGGTCCGCTCATCGGCTTCCCGCTGCTCGACTTCAAGGTGACGCTCACGGACGGTGGCTTCCACGCGGTCGACTCGTCGCAGATGGCGTTCGAGGCTGCCGGTAAGGCCGCCTACCGCCAGACGCTGCCCAAGTGCGGGCCGCAGCTGCTGGAGCCCATCATGAAGGTGGACGTGTTCGTGCCCGACGCGAACGTGGGTGACGTCATCGGCGACCTCAACCGCCGCCGTGGCATGATGAAGAGCCAGGAGCCCGGCGCCAGCAGCGTGCGCATCAAGGCCGACGTGCCGCTCGGAGAGATGTTCGGCTACATCGGCGACCTGCGCTCGGCCACCTCGGGCCGTGGTCAGTTCTCCATGGAGTTCAGCCACTACGCGCCCGTGCCGAACAACATCGTCGAGAAGGTTCGCGAAGAGGTCAACGCGCGCCGCGAGGCCCGCAAGTAGCCTCGGCGCGCGTCCCTGCGCCAACTCGCACACGCCCCTGCGGTCCGCCGTGGGGGCGTGTTGCGTTTGGAGACACATCGACCTCGAAGGATTCTGCTGCGTGCGGTAGTGACCCGTGGGGTCGGGACGCCGAAGCGCGAGCGCCCCCACGCAGCCGTGAGCACCGCGCCGGGCCTGGCGACCTTGCGATTGCCGTGAGATTGCCTACGATCCCCTCAACATCCCAAGGGAGAGACCCATGCAAGAGTACTCGTACGCTCCATCACAGACCGCCACTGGCGACCGGTCGACGTTCATCGTCAAGACCTACCTGCACCTCCTCGGCGCCATCATGGCGTTCGTCGCGCTCGAGGTCTTCATCTTCGCGAGCGGCCTCGCCCTGCCCCTGGCCCAGGCCATGATGGGCGTGAGCTGGTTGCTGGTGCTCGGGGCCTTCATGGTGGTCAGCTGGCTGGGCAGTCGCATCGCCATCACGGCCGAGTCGAAGATCGCGCAGTACGCCGCGCTCGGCGCGTACGTGCTGGCCGAAGCCATCATCTTCGTGCCCCTGCTGCTCATCGCCAACATGCGGGCCGAGGGCGTCATCAGCTCGGCCGCCGGCGTCACGGCCATCGGCTTCGTCGGCCTGACGGCCGTGGCCTTCATCACGCGCAAGGACTTCAGCTTCCTGCGCGGCGTGTTGCTCTGGGGCGGCTTCGGCGTGCTGCTGCTCATCGTCGCGGGCGTCCTGTTCGGCTTCCAGCTGGGCACGTTCTTCAGCGTGGGCATGGTCGTCTTCGCCGGCGCTGCCATCCTGTACGACACGTCTAATGTCATCCACCACTACCCCGAGGACCGCTACGTGGGCGCGTCGCTCGCGCTGTTCTCTTCCGTAGCCCTCATGTTCTGGTACGTCCTGCGCATCTTCATATCGCGGGACTGAAGCATGCTGTACGACCCCGCACCCAGGCGGCCGATGTCGCCTGGTGAGCGGTGGACGGCCGGTGGCTTCCTGCTGCTGCTCTTCGGGCTGTTCATCGCGGACGTGCTCGTGCCCTTCGAGCCGCGCAAGCTGGCCTTCCCG
This sequence comes from Sandaracinaceae bacterium, assembly GCA_020633055.1. Taxonomy (NCBI): domain Bacteria; kingdom Pseudomonadati; phylum Myxococcota; order Polyangiales; family Sandaracinaceae; species Sandaracinaceae bacterium. The sequence goes on from JACKEJ010000011.1 coordinate 122,544, forward strand.
CTGCTGCTGCTGTTCTGGGCCCCCGCGCTGGTCATCCACGAGTGTGGCCACGCGCTGGCAGCCAAGCTGGTGGGCTGGCGGGTGACGCAGATGGTGCTGGGGCTGGGGCCCGAGCTGTTCCGCTTCCGAGTCGGGGAGACGCGCGTGGTCGTACGCGCGCTGCTGGCCGAGGGCTACGTGGTGCCCACCCCGCGCAGCGGCGAGCTGGCCCGCGCCAAGAGCGCCTTCGTGTACGCGGCGGGCCCGCTGGCCGAGCTGCTGGTCGCGGCCGTCATCGCGCTCGCGTGGGGCTGGGACCCGTTCTTCGTGCAGGCCGACGACTACGCGCTCATCGCCAGCCAGAGCGCGGCGCTGGCGCTGGCGTTCGGGGGGCTCACCAACCTCATCCCGCACGCGCTGGCGGGCGCGCCCAACGACGGGCTCGGCATCTTGCGCGCGGCGTCCCTCACGGAGGCCCACTTCGCGTACCTGGCCGCGGCCGCTGCGACGCGCAGCGTGGACGAGGCGCTGCACGCGGGGGACTTCGGGCACGCGCAAGGAGAGGCGGAGGCAGCCATCGCCGCGCTGCCCGAGAACGCCCACGCCGCGCTCTTGCAGGTGCGCGTGCTGTCCGCCCGAGGCGAGACCGACGCTGCCACCGAGGCGCTCGAGGCGCTGCGCGAGACCGCCCCGCGCGACGCGCTGATGGAGGCCGAGCTGCTGCACGTGGCCGCGCTGATCGCCCTCGACAGCCAGGACACGGACCTGCTCGGTCATGCGCTGCACGCCGTGCAGGCGGCCATCCGCGTTTCGGGTCCGGCCGCGCGCTTCGAGGCCACGCGCGGGGCGCTGCTGTACGAGCAGGGGCGCATGGGCGAGGCCTTCGACGCGCTCCAGCGCGCCTACAAGAGCACGCGCGACGCCATCCTCGAGGACCACTGCGTGGCCTACCTGACCATGGTCACCCAAGCGCTCGGGCGCACCGAGGACTACACCCGCTTCGCCCGCGAGCTGACGCGACGCGGCACCCATGCGCACCTGCGGCGCAAGCTGGCCGCGCACGGTGGCGCGGGGCCGGGCACGGGCGGGCCGCTCGCTCCGTGAATCGTGAGTCTGCGCGCCGCGCCCTCCACGCCACCCTCGCAGCGGTCCTGTGCCTCGCCTGCGCGAGCGACGCCGCAGCGCAGTGGCAGACCCGTGACCCGGGCACCTGGGGCGCGCGCCGCTGCCAGTCGCGCAACCTCATCTCGGGCGGTCTCATCCTGAGCTCCTCGGGCCTGCCCCTGCTCGCGCGCGAAGAGCACGCGCACGCAGGGGTGGGCATCGTCCTCGCCGGCGCAGCCGTGTCCCTCACGGGCGTGGGCCTGCGCGTGCGCCTCCACAGCGACCCAGGACGCGACAGCGCGTACGACCGCTGGCCCGAGGACCGCTGCCGGGCCCGTGCGCTGAGCATCCGCGGCGGCCTCTACCTGGGCACCGCCATCGTCGCCCTGGTGCGCCTGCTGCGCATCCCCGACGAGCAAGCCACGCCGGGCACGCGGGCCGCCGCCGCGCTCATCGCCATCGTCCCGCCCGCGCTGATCGGCATCATCTTCAGCGCCGTGGGGCTGCGACGCCTGCGCCGCCTGGGGCCACGCCCGGCCGAGGAGCCGGGCCTGCCGAGCGCGCTGGGCGAGCCGCAGGACGCCTTCTGGTTGACCATCCCGCTCGCGTTCTGAGCGGCGCCGCGCGCGGCCCCAGCACCGCACCCCGCCTATCCATCACGGAGCCACTGCTCAGCATGGCGCAGCTGAGGCACTCCCTGGCCCGCCAATTCCGGAAAGTCGTCGTGCATCTGCAGGGCTGCCACGTCTCTCCGGTTTCCCAGGTGGTTCGGCCTGGGGGTGGGAGCGGCATAGGGAGCGTGCAGCACGTTGTCCACGCTGTTGTACACGAAGAACAGGTTGGAACGCGGCCACGGCGACATGTTCTCGTTGGAGGCGTGCAGTGTATTGCACTCGAACAGCAGGAGAGACCCGGCTGGCCCCTTCGGCGCCTGGATGCCCCCGCGTTGGGCGAGCATCGACAGGGTGTGCTTGTCGGGAATGCCCGTGTCCTGGCGCTCGAGCGAGTGGACCCAGTTGTTTCTCGGCGTCTCACCGACGCAGGGGATGAAGTAGTGGTGAGACCCTGGAATGAGCATCAGCGGTCCATTGAACTCGTCATTCGCGGTGAGCATGATGGACGCGCTCACCGCACGCATGTCGGACATCCCGTCCTCCGCGTGCCACGTCTCAAAGTCCGAGTGCCATTGAAATCCGCTCCCATCAAACCCGAACTTATCGTTGATTCTCGACTGGTGTATGTAGACTTCGCTGCCCAACAGCTGACGAACCATTCCAAGGATGCGTAGGTCGCGAGTCAGCTTGTCGAAGCGCTCCGATATTCGGTGCATGTCGAACACGGAGCGAATGCGTCCGCTCTTCGGGTCCTGGATGACCAAGTCGGACCTCATGAGCTCGTCGTCGTTCGAGATCTCCACGAGCTCTTCGAAGAACGGCTGGATCCGATCGTGCGAAAAGAACCCTTCGAACCACAGATATCCGTCTCGCTCGTAGCGAGACAGAGACACCTCGTCGAGCGGCCCGTCCCATCGATGGTGGTTTCGAGAGTGAATGACGGGTTCGAGTCTCGGAGACGGGTCGGCAGGTTCTCGTAGCCGAGTGGGGTACTTGCATTCCTGGCTGTTCACATGGCTCCTCAGGCGAGGTCGCAAGAACGCAGCACTTGCGTTCCGATTGCTGCGAAGCGTGTCGTGACGTGCAAAAGTGCACCAACGCGCGGGAGGCACAAAGCGCTCCCATGTTCGCTCGAATAGGCCGGCTACCACGTTTGAGCGCGATCCACAAACATGGGAGCCGCGTGCCTTGCCCGCGAGCCTCTGAAGTCTTGACACCCCCCGGTTGACCGGCTGATTCGTCGAGGAAACGCGGCGTCAAAATTCGACACCATCGTGGCATTAATTCCGCTGCGGTACGTTGGTAGGGGATGCCGACGTCATCGAGCCAGACCGCTTTATTCGAGAGAGTGGATCCGACCACGGTGACGAGCCTGTTCAGCGGGGGTCAGGTGCGGATCCTGGTGCACGGCCACGTGGTCTACGAATACCAGGAGGACGACCTGACCCACCGAGATCTGGCCGTCATAGGGCTCCGGAGGATCGGCCTTCGAGGCAAGCGCATTGCGATGGTGTGCCGCGTGAGCGAGTCGGAGGTCACGCGAGTGCGTCGACGCTACGAGAAGGGCGGCACGGCCGGTCTGGTGCGCGCGCCAACGCGCGAAGGGCTTTCACCGCTGAGCGCGGAGGAGCGCTCGCGCGCCATCGCGATGCGAAGCGCCGGGGCATCACTGGACACCGTGGCGCGGACGATGCGGCTGTCCCTGCCGCGCGTCATCGCGACGCTCGACGCGGAGGGATTGGGGTCCGTGGGGCGCGGTCATCGCTTGCGCACCCACCTCCCGGCGCAGCTTCCTCTGACGTCGGTGGAGCCTGAGCCGAGCCCCGCGGACGAGCCTGCCGCCGAGCCCGAGACGCGTCCTGCGCGCGATGCGGAGGACGACGAAGAGCTGCGCCCCGGCATGCCGCTCGCGGCGGGGACCGAGCACCGCTCGCAGTACGCAGGCCTGGTGCTGCTGACGAGCACGCTGTGCGACTTGGGCATCGTCCCGGCGCTGAAAGTGGCCTCGGCCAAGCGCTCGGACAAGGCGGTGTACTCGGCGCCGACCATCGCGATGACCCTCTGCGCGGGCATCGCGGCGGGGTACCACTCGCTCGAGTCTCTGCACGAGCGCGATGCGTACGGGCTCGGGGTGGTGCTCGGCACCGAGCGATGCCCGAGCGTGCGGACGATGCATCGCGCGCTCACCCAGATGACGGCCACTTATGATCGCGTCGCGCTGCACGGCGAGCTCGCGCGCCACCTTGCCCGCCGCGCTCCGATGGACGTCCGCGTCTTCGGTGTCGACATCCACTTCAAGACGTACACAGGCAAGGAGCGCATCGACAAGGGCTGGAACAGCAAGCGCCGCCTCGCCGAGAAGGGCCTCGCCGACGTGGTGGTCACCGACGCGATGGGTCGTGCCTGGTTCCGCGAGCCGGTCCCCGCGGGCAGCCACCTCTCGGCCTGTCTCGGCCCGATGGCCGAGCAGCTGCGCGTGGCGCTTCCGGAGACGACCGTCGTACTCGTGTCCGACCGAGGTGGCTTCGACTTCGATGTGCTCGAGAAGCTGAACGCGACCGGCGTGAAGTACATCGCCTGGGTGCCGGCCTCCGTGAATCTCCCCGACCTCGCGACCATCGCGCCAGCGCAGGATGGCATCGGCGGTGCGGTCTTCGAGCACCCGCGCATGACGCACGCGAGCCGGCTCATCGTGCAGCGCGACGGCGACAAGCTGCTTCCGCTCTGCACGAACGTCGACACGAGCATGGATGTCGTGGAGGTCGTCGAGACGCTCCGCGCGCTGCGCGGCATGCAGGAGAACTCCTTCAAGTCGGGACGGCAGCGTGCCGGCATCGACCAACTCTCCGACCGTGGCAAAGCAACGCGTGCCCCCGACGACCGCATCATCGACAACCCGGAGTACGTGCGCTTGAAGGAAGAGCTCGAGCAGCTCAACGAGACGGTCTCGGAGATCGAGTCATGCCCAGAGCGCTGCACCCAACGCGGCAAGTGGACGAGCGAGTACGTCGTCGCGCACCTTCGACAACAGACCACACAGAAGCAGATCCGTGACGTCCCCGCTCGCGTCGAGCGATGCGCCGTCGAGCCCGACGCCCAGCGTGCTTGGCTCTGCACCACCAAGCGCGACCTCGTGGTGCCCATGCGCTACCTCGTCGACAACGCCGTGCGCGACCTCGTCGACCGCCTCGGGGACGCGCTCTCCTCGACCGACCGTGAGCACGATGCCTCGACGCGCGCGCGAACCCTGATGGCCCTCCTGCAGGCCCCCGGGACGCTCCGCTTCGAGAAGCGCCACGTCGTCGTCACCATCGAGCTGCCGCTCCCGCCCGCGCCGCACGCGCGGATCGCACAGGCCCTCGAGGCCATGGATGAACTGCAACCGCGCTTCACGGATGGCGTGCGCACCGTCCGCTTCCGCCTCGCGCCCAGGGTCACGTGTGGCTCGATCCCCCTCGCCCCGAGCCCGTCGTGAAAATGCCATTCGGGCGGTCGACGAAGCCGGGGGGTGTCAAGACCTCAGAGCCTTCGCTCGTCGGCAGGCTGTCCGCCGACCGCGGATGCTGGGGTAGACCTCGCTCAACGCGCCTTCAGCTGGGCCTTGAGCTCCTTCGCGGCCAGCGCGTAGCCGCCGTTCGCGCCGTCGACGAAGTGCACGTGGTCGCCGTCGTAGCCGTCGATGACGCAGGTCATCAGGGCCGTCTCGGACGTGTGGATGCCGAAGCACAGCCGCCCGGCGGCGTGCTCTGCCGTGAGCCGCTCGCGCAGCCGGGCGAGCGCCTCGGGTGACGCGTCCAGCACCATGCGAAGCGTGTCGTCGAACTTGCGGTAGTCGGTGTTGGCGACCACCTCGTCCACGTAGGTGCTGCCGTCGAAGCCCGCCAGCTCCTTCCCCGTGCGCATCAGCGTGCGCCCGAGCCAAGCCATGAAGCGGATCTTGAGGCGCGTCAGGTACAGTCCGAGCCCGCCGCGCTTGCCGCTGACGAGGCGCGCCTCCTGCTCGAAAGCCTTGGGTCCGCTCGCCAGCGCGAGCACGTCGCTGTGCACGGGCCGGGCGCCGACGCCGAGGACCTCGTCCACCAGCTCGATCGTCTGCAGGTAGACGCGCGCCGCCTCGGCGGGGTCCGACGACGCGGCCTGCACCAGCAGGCTGACGAAGTGCCCCGCGCGGCTCGGGACGGGCTGCCAGCGGCACTCGAAGCCGGTGAAGTCGGCCTCGCGCGCGCCAGCGGAGGGGACCGCGTACTGCGCACCCAGCTCCGTGTGCTTCACCAGGCGCTCGGCTTCGGCCAGCGCGCCGCCCGCGAACATGGCGAGGCAGACGTGCTCGCTGGCGCGGTAGCGGGCCACCAGCAACGGGTGCCCGGCGCGCCGCAGCTCGCCCACCGACACGATGCCCGCACGCATGCCGAGGTCGAAGGCGCCCGTCGCGAGGTCCTGCAGGCCGCGCAGCGCCACGTTCACGGGCTCGAGCAGCGCCGTGGGGCACAGCAGCGTGGCGCCGTCTCCGCCGAACACGAAGGGCACGTCCACGTCGGTGAGCGCGTTGCGCACGGCCACGATGGACGCGACCCCCAGGCTGTTGACGTCCTTGTAGCGCCCGGCCTCGATGGCGCGTGTGGAGCCCCGCACGTCCGTGATGATCACGGACCAGTCGTCGGGCACCTGGGCGTAGAGGGAGAGGTCCGCCACGTCGACGAAGCGCTCCACCGCGGCGAGCTCGCGATAGAACGCGTGCGAGTCGGTCATGGCGCGAGTGTCCGAGGGGGCTGGTGGGCATGTCAACGCCTGCGGTCACCGAGGGCACCGCCCGCTGGCGTGCGCTCCGCGGGGACGTCGCACACGCACCGCCGGAACTCCACGGCGAGGGACACTCCGCGCGAACGCGCGTATCTTGGCGTGATGACCCGCTCGCCCCGCTCCTTGTGGCTCCTCGCCGTGTCGCTCGCCGCCATCGCCGCCTGTGGCTCGGGCGCGAGCAGCCAGGCGACGCCCATCGCGCCGCCACCCGCCGGGACGCCCATCGCCGCGCCCGACGGAGCAGGCGGCAGCGCCGGAACGCCCGTCGCGGGACCCTCCGATCGTGGGCAACCCGTGGCCCACCCCGGACAGGCCGCGCCCGTCGCCCAGTCAGCGCAGGCCACGGCCGTTGCCCCGCCGACGAGCGGCACCCCCGTCGCCGCCCCTCAACAGACGGGGGACGCACCACGCGCTACGCCAGTGGCCGCGCCGCCCGCGGGCCAGACCACGAGCGGCATGCCGGTCGCAGGCCCCAGCGGGGGTGGCGCCCCCAGCGGCCCCGCCGCCACCATCCTCGCCGCCCACAACGCCTACCGCGCGCGGCACTGCGCCCCGCCCATGCGCTGGTCCGCGGCCATCGCCGACGTCGCGCAGCGCTACGCCAACGAGCTGGCCCAGAGCGGCTGCGCCTTCCGCCACAGCCGCAGCCGCTACGGCGAGAACCTCATGCGCTTCGCCCCCGCAGGCTCACACGACGCCAGCTATGTCGTGAGCGCGTGGTACGAAGAGGTCAGCGCCTACGACTACGCGCACCCCGGCTTCTCGATGAACACAGGCCACTTCACGCAGGTGGTGTGGTCCGAGAGCACCGAGCTGGGCTGTGGCGTGGCGGTCTGTGATGGCGGCGAGACCTGGGTCTGCAACTACGGCCCACCCGGCAACGTGACGGGGCGCTTCCCCGCGAACGTGCGTCCCGCGACCTGCCAGTAGCGGGGCGCATCCCACGCACGCCCGCACGCTCGTGTGATTCGACCCCGTGAAGCACCTCGCACCGCGGATGTGGCCGACAATGTTGGGGGACACCAGGCTGAAGCCAGGTGCCCCGGAGCTGCAATGCTCACCGAAAGTCCGCGCCCCTCCGGGGGCGGACTACGTGCTGGTGGGCTTGGGCGTCCTTGCGGGTTCGTCGCTGAATAGGCTGTCGAGCCCATCCCGGCTTTCCGTGCGTCCCATCCCGGTCCCAGCCATCGAGCCCATGCGACGGCGCGCAACGCAAGACGTGACATACGCCCCTATGTTCCATGGCTCGGGACCCTGCAGTCCGCCCCCGAAGTGGGGCGGACTTGCAGGTCACACTGCAGCCTCGGGGCACCTGGCTTCAGCCTGGTGCCCCCCAATCACCACCGACGTCCCCGCTCCGCCCCCCGTCCCACCAGCGGCACAACGGCGCCCGCACGCCCCGTGCGTTCGCCCGCCTCAGTTCAGCTCGTCCTCCCCAGCACCCGACGTGCGCGCCAGGAAGTCGCTCAGGTGCTCCACGACCGAGTCCATGCGCTCGGACACGTCGGTCATGCCCAACAGCTCGTACTGCGACTCGACGTCGCCGTGCATCATCGCGCCGAGGCGGTTCGAGAACTCGCCCGGGTCGGGGTGCTCCTCCAGCTCCTCGCGCAGCAGCTCCGCCAGCTTGGGGTTGCGCACCCGCAGGCTCATCATCAGGCCCCTCACGGCGTCCACCGAGGCGCGCGTCGCCCGCGCGTCACCCTGCACGTCGGGCACGAGCTCCGCGCGCACCTCCCGGTAGGGCTCGCAGCTGCGGTGCTCCGACACGAGCCGCGCGCGCCCGATGCCCTCGAGCAGGATGTGATAGCGCCCGTCGGGCAGCTCCTCCCACTCGGTCAGCGCCCCCACCCCCATCAGCGCACGGATACGCGGACGCTGCGCGCCGTCCAGCTCACCGTCGGGGTCGAGCGTGGCCATCGCGATGTAGCGGTTCTGCTCCAGGGCGTCGCGCGTCATCTTGCGGTAGCGCGGCTCGAAGATGTGCAGCGGCATCGGCATGCCCGGGAGGAGCACCACGCGCGGCAGCGGGAAGATGATCAGCCGCTCCAGCTGGGCCGGGTCGATGCGGCCAGGGGCCCTGTGGGGCGTGTCCTTCACTTCTCGCGCGAGGTCCACCAGGTCTGGAACTCTTCGTAGTCGATGGTCCCTTCTTCGTCCGTGTCGATGCTGTCGAAGAGCGCTTCGGCCTGGGCCCGATCGAGCTCCAGCCCGAGCGCGGCGACGAGCTCGCGGAACTCGAGCAGGTCGATCTCACCGTTGCCGTCTTTGTCGTACTCACCGAATGCGCTGAATGTGTCGGTCATGGTCTCTCCGTAGCCGCCGCAGGGTACGGGAGCAGGCGCTCCCATGGCAACGGTGGCGCGCGTGAATCTCACGGATTCCGGCGATCTGGAGTCGCAGTCTCGTCGGCCTACTTGCCCAGCAGCGTCCGACGCGCGTCCTGCATCAACAGGAGGAGGTGCAGGACGTCCGTTGGGCTCGGCATGAGCTCCGGTACGAGGTGAACGCTCACGACGAAGACCCGCGTAGAGTGGGTGTTCGCGGACTGACGGGCGCGCCGCTGCAGCCAGTGGGTCTGCTCGTCCGAGCGACAGGTGAAGCCCTCCACACGATGCGACGGGCTCAGCAGCACCGGGTGCCGATAGCGGGTCAACGGCGCGCCGTCACGGCAGGAGCGTGGAATGGGCAGGCCCGCGAACGTGCCAGAGGCAGGTGCGCCGACCAGCAACGCTACGAAGCGCGCGAGCCGCGCAGCCCCAAGTGCAGCACGAACTGATGACTGGTGAGCGTGAGCCGAGAGCGACCCAGGAGATCTTGTTCTTCCTGCCGTGCTTGCCGCATCAGCCAGCCCGTCTCCATGTAGACCGCGAACCCCTCCGTCGCTTCGATCTCGATCCCCACCAGGGCACCGAGGTTCCACCCAAGACGGCGCGCGTCGCTCGAGCCCCCCAGGCGGCCGACCATGATGGACAGTCCGACGGGTGTGGCCAGGTACGGGACGAGGCGCACCAGGCGAGGTCCCGCGTCGACAGGCAGGCGCGCGGCCAGCCACACGTCCACGTCGCGCCAACTTTGGTTGGGCCCCACGGCTGCGCGCTGTCGCGCGTACGACACGAGGAGTCCCATCGAGAACCAGGGCGTCGGCAGGATCTCGAAGCGGCCACCGACCCCGCCCGAGGGGCGAAGCGTTCCCTCCGGGACGGCACCGTAGATCACTCTTGCCCCGAACCCCGTGGCCGGATCGTCTCCGAGGGCGCTGAGGTCGTGACCGGCGTTCCCCATGGCCACCAGGGTGCCGTGCCCGGCGAGGGCGAAGCGGGTGGCAGACTGTGCTTCGACGGCGCACGGCGCAGCCATGACCGCCGCCAACACGACCCGCACGAGCGGTCCCGGGCGCCACCGGTTGGCGCGATGACGTCCTTCCACTTGCATGCGCCAAAGCTACCGGCCCTGCCCCGGATGCGCCAGGGGGTGGGGACGGTCGTCGGGCGCTCACGGACGTGGGACGTCCGGCGCCCGAACCTCACGTCTTCTTGTGCCGCAGGCGCTGCGAGAGCGGGATGATGGACTTGGTGACTGTCGCCCGCGCCACGATGCGCTCGCCCGTGCGCGCCTCGACGGCGACGAACGCCAGCGTGCGGCCGCGCTTGTCCACCTGGGCGCGGAACGTGACGTCGCTGCCCACCGGTGCCGTCGCGAGGATGGAAAAGTGCGCGTCGTGCGTGACAGCGGCCTCCTCCGGCGCGAGCTGGAGCGCCACGGCGAACCACGCGGTGCAGTCCAACAGGCCGTAGAGCTCGGTGCCGTTGAGCTGACCCGTCCCGCCCGCGAGGGCGTCGGTGACGTGCACCACGCCCAGCGCCTCCCCCGGCTGGCACTCGCGCAGTTCGAAGCCGCAGCGCACCAAGAACGGCAGCTGGGTCGCGTACGCCATGATGCGCTCGCGCGCGTCCGTTTCCTGGACCGATGGATCATTCTCCATGGGCTCATCGTAACGCGAGAACGCTCGTGGACGCGGAACGATCCCGGAAATTGTCCCCAAGAAATCGCAGGGACGTGGTACCCCATCGCAGACCAAGCGACCCGCCCGCGCGAGCTACCAAGGGTACGGAGGTGCAGGGTGGGTCCAACCTCAGACAAGGAATGACACGATGCGTATGACCAAAGCGTCTATCGCCCTCGCTCTCGCCATGCCCCTGGTGTTCGGCTGCGGTGGCGGAGATGAAGAGCCCGCCGCAGCGCCAGGCGCCCAGACCCAAGCCCCGGCCGGAGGCGGCGCGCCCGCTGCGCCCGCTGCTCCGCCGGTCGTCGCGCAGGTGTGCAACGCCGCGAATCACACCTGCGTGATGAAGCCCACCGGAGAGATCTTCTGCTCGGGCGCCAACCTCGACGGACAGCTCGGAGACGGCACCGCGCAGACGCGCTGGACCTGGGTGCCCGTGCAGGGCGTGACGGGCGCGCGCGAGATCGCCTGCGGCGCAAGCCACACCTGCGCCCTCACGGCCACCGGCGTCTTCTGCTGGGGCCAGAACGCCTCGGGCGCGCTCGGCGCCGGCCACCAGAACGTCACGCACACCGCCGTACAGGTGCAGGGCCTGACCGACGCCACGCAGATCGCGCTGGGTGACGGCTTCAGCTGCGCGCGCCGCGCGAGCGGTGCCGTCAGCTGCTGGGGCGACGGCGCGAACGGTCGCCTCGGCAACAGCACCACCAACGTCAGCTCCACTCCCGTCCCCGTGGCGGCCCTCGCGGACGCGGTGGAGGTCTCGGCCGGTCGCGCCCACGCTTGCGCGCGCCGCGCGGACGGCAGCGTGGTGTGCTGGGGTGCCGGCAGCAGCGGGCAGCTCGGCCAGGGTGGCGAGCACCCGCGTGACAGCAACGTGCCCATCGTCGCCGCGGGCGTGACGGGCGCCACGATGGTGGACGCCGGTGGCAACCACACCTGCGCCGTCACGGGCGCGGGCGTCATGTGCTGGGGCCAGAACAACTACGGTCAGAGCGGCGCTGGTGAAGGCAACATCACGACGCCCACCGCCGTGGCCGGCCTGACGGGCGTCACGCAGCTCGGCGTCTCCGGAAACCGCACCTGCGTGCTCGTCGCGGGCGGCGCCGTGCAGTGCTGGGGCTACAACAACTACACGGGCGAGCTCCTGGGCGTGGGCTCGCGCGAGGAGAAGGTGCTCACCCCGACCGCCGTCAACGGCCTCACGGGCGCCCTGCGCTTCGACACGTACGCCTCGGGCACCAGCGCCTCGGCGTGTGCCTTGAACGCGACCAACCAGCTGTGGTGCTGGGGCACGGGCGGCAGCGGCCGCTTTGGCAACGGCGAGCCCAACTCGCTGCCCAACGCCACCGCCATCCTGCCGGATGTGACCGCGCTCAACGCGACGGCCAGCGTGCCCTCCACGTTCCCGCCCGTCGCCGAAGGCATCCCCGCGCGCACCGCCTTCGAAGTGGGCAGCCACACGGTGTGCGGTGTGCGTGACGGTCAGGTCTACTGCTTCGGCGACGGCAGCGACGGCCGCTTGGGCACGGGCTCCACGCGCGCCAACCCGTCGGACGCCGCGGTCGCGGTCGCGGGCATCACCGACGCGGTGGACGTCTCCACGGGCCTCACCCGCACCTGCGCGCTGCGCCGCAACGGCACCATCGCGTGCTGGGGCCAGCTCACGGGCCGCATCGAGTCGAGCTTGCCCATCCCGGTCGAGGGCTTCACCGACATCCGCGAGTTCAGCGTGGGCGGCACCGCCTACTCCATGACGGTCTGCGGCATCCACGAGGACGGCGGCGTCAGCTGCGCGGGCTCGCCCCTCGGCGCCAACGGCGACCCGAACATGACCGCCACGCGCGTGGCGGGCATCACGGGTGCCACCAAGGTCATCGTCGGCACGGACGCGGCCTGCGCCCTCGCGGGCGGCAAGGTGCTCTGCTGGGGCTCGGGCAGCTACGGCCAGCTCGGCAACGGCGCGACCGACCGCTCGGCCACGCCGGTCGAGGTCTCGGGCATCAGCGACGCGGTCGACATCGGCGGCGGCAGCTACAACTACTGCGCGACGCGCCGCAACGGCTCCGTGTCCTGCTGGGGCAGCGGCGACGACGGGCAGCTCACCAACGGGCAGTCGGGTCGCGAGGCCAACTCGCCCTCCCCCGTCGCGGTGCGCGGGCTGCGCAACGTCGCGAGCATCGGCAAGATGGGCGACTCGATGTGCGCCGCGCTGCGCAACGGCAACGGCATGTGCTGGGGCGCGAACGACTTCGGTCAGACGGGCCACAACGAGTCGGAGACCGACGACGTGATGGCGCCCTGGGACTACCTGCGCGAGCAGAACCCCCCGGTGGCCGCGCTCGGCAACATCGTCGAGATGGGCTGCGGCTGGAACTTCTGCTGCGCCCTGCACGCCGAGGGCGGCATCAGCTGCGCCGGCTCCACGCCGGTGGGCGGCAGCAGCGGCTTCCTGGGCCTGTCCAACCAGCGCAGCACCTCGCCCATCCTGGCGCCCGGCATCACCTTCCCGGTGGTGGCCGCCGCCGCGGAGTGACGTGACGCGGTCGGCGCCCCGCTGACCACAGCCGAGCCGAGGCCCATGGCCCCCACGCGGGGTCGTGGGCCTCTCGCTTTTTGCCAAGGTCCCCGTTGCGGCCCGGGTCCATCGGGGGTCAGCTATGTCCATGCGTCACCCCCTCGTCCTCTCCCTGCTCTACGGCGGGGCCTCCACCTTCCTCGGCGCGTGCGGGGCCGGAACGCCTCCCGAGGGCACGTCGCCCAGCACGACGACCACGGAGCCGGCCACCTCGAGCACGTCGCGCGGACGCTACGAGGTGCACGAGTGGGGTCTCGTGGACGTGGGGCGCGACGGCGTGGCGGAGCTGGCAGCCGGTCCCGGGCAAGCCAACCTCGCGCGCCCACCGCAGCCCGCGCCCGGCGGCGGCACGACCGTGCGACCGCACCCGCCGGCGGCCACGCGCAAGCCGGTGCTGTACTTCCACCTCCTCGAAGGCGAGGTGCAGGTGAGCGTCGGCGCGACCATGACCTACGGCAGCATGCTGGAGCGGTTCCCGCCCACGCCGATGGCCGACGCCAACGTCCAGTGGCCCCAGGTGCAGCTGGTCGGGCGCGCGTGCGGCGCGACCACCTACCCCACGGCGGGATCACCGGGCTGCGCCGGCATCTCGGACGACTACTGCGAGGCCGCCGAGCTGGCGCTCTACGAAGCGCGCGACGCCAGCTGCCTGGTCGTCGGCGGCAACGACTACAACCACCTCTTCTACCGCGGCGGCGGGCGCGGGCTGAGCCTGCCCATCACGGTGGGCCCCTCTCCAGGCGGTGCGGTGCTGACCAACCGCAGCACCTACGCCATCCCCTACGCGCTCTTGGTCGAGCGCGGCGACGCGGCGATGGCGAGGGACCAGCGCCGCGCCGCGCCGGCGGTGAACGTGCGACGCTTCGGGCGAGTCCCCGCCGGCACGCAGGCGGAGGTCCGCGAGAGCATCCCCGTGGAGAGCGCCGTCAGCGCCGTGCGCGCCGAGCTGGGCCTGCTGGGCCTGACCAGCGGCGAGACACAGGCGTTCATGAACGCGTGGGAGGAGGCGGTGTTCCGCTCCCCCAACGTGGCGCGCGCCGTGGTCTACCTGCTCCCCCCGGAGCTCGTGGACGCCGTCAGCACCCTCGCGCTGAGCCCGCCGCCCGAGACCACGCGGCGAGCGATGATGGTGCGCGTGGAGTTTTGACGGCTGCGCGTGCTCGGGGCACGCTGGACTGACGAGGCTGTCTCCAGTCGGGCGAGCGGGGGTACCGCGGACTGAGGTGACGGAGGTCCGGGGCAACAACCCGGGGGGCGTCCGGCTACCGCCAGTGAGGGAGCTGGAGATGGGGGGCACCAGGCTGAAGCCAGGTGCCCCGGAACCGCAGCGCGCGCTGAAAGTCCGCGCCCCTGCGGGGGCGGACTACGTGGTGGTCGGCGCTGGGGCCTGCGCGGGGGTCGATGGGCGAGCGAAGCGATACGGATGGTCTCCGTGTCGCGTTCGACACCCGACAGTCGCATCTGGGGCCAGCGCGGCGCGATCTGAGACGTGCCACAACGCAACCCTCGATCCATCGTCCGCTACCAAGTAGTCCGCCCCCGCAGTGGGGCGGACTTGCAGGTCACGTTGCAGCCTCGGGGCACCAGGCTTCAGCCTGGTGCCCCCCAATCGCAGCCTACAACCGCCGCGACAACTCTTCGCGCCCGCGTCTCAGAGCCTCTCGAAGACCGCCGCGATGCCTTGGCCGCCGCCGATGCACATGGTCACCAGCGCGTAGCGCCCACCCGTGCGGCGGAGCTCGTAGACCGCCTTGATGGCGAGGAACGCGCCCGAGCAGCCGATGGGGTGACCGAGGGCGATGGCGCCGCCGTTCGGGTTGGTCTTCTCCGGGTCGAGCCCGAGGCCGCGGGACACGGCGATGGCCTGCGCGGCGAAGGCCTCGTTGGACTCGATCACGTCCATCTGGTCGAGCGTGAGCCCGCCCTTCTGGAGCGCGAGCTTGGTGGCGGGGATGGGGCCCTCGCCCATGATGTGGTTGGGCACGCCCGCCACCGCGTACGAGTGCAGACGGGCGAGCGGCGCGTGGCCCCCCGCGCTCGCCAGCGACGCGTCGGCCAGCACCATGAAGGCCGCGCCGTCGTTGATGCCCGAGGCGTTGCCCGCCGTGACCGTGCCGTCCTTCTTGAACGCCGGCTTCATCTTCGCGAGCGTCTCGAGCGTGGTGCCCGGGCGGACGTGCTCGTCCTTGTCCACCACCACGTCGCCCTTGCGGGTCTTCTTGGTGATCGCGACGATCTGCTCGTCGAAGCGTCCGTCGGCGATGGCCGCCGCCGCGCGCCGGTGCGACTCGACCGCGAGCGCGTCCTGCTCCTCGCGCGTGATGCCCCACTTCTCGACCAGGTTCTCGGCCGTGATGCCCATGTGCCCGACACCGAACGGGTCGGTCAGCGCGTCCACCATGGAGTCCACCAGCGTGGTGTCCCCCATGCGCGCGCCGCTGCGCATCGCTGTCGACAGATACGCACCGCGCGACATGACCTCGACGCCGCCGCCGACACCGCAGTCGGCGTCGCCCAAGAGGATGTTCTGCGCCGTGGTCACGATGCCCTGCAGGCCCGACGAGCACAGACGGTTGACGCCCATGGCCACCGAGTCCATCGGCAGGCCCGCCTGGATGGACGCCACGCGCGCCACGTAGGCGTAGCGAGGGCCGGTGGGCACGCAGTTGCCGACCGTCACGTACTGCACGCGAGCCGGGTCGACACCCGAGCGGCCGACGGCCTCCTTCATGACCGTGCCGGCCAGCTCGTGGGGCTCGATGTCGGACAGGCTGCCGCCGAAGCTGCCGATGGGGGAGCGGGCCGCGCCCAGGATCACTACGTCACGCTTGCTCATGGGGAGTCTCCTCGAGGTGATGCTCGTTGCGGCGGACGATAGCGCGAAGCACGGGCGCGCGCAGACGGTGAGCGCGATGGACCGCTGTCGGGGACCCCCGGGCCGGGCAGTCGCACTTGACCCCGCGGGCCCACGCGGCCTACCACGCGGCATGGACTACGTCTTTCTGGGCGGCACCGGCATCCGCGTCTCCGAGCTGTGCTTCGGCACCATGTCGTTCGGGGGCGACGCGAACGAGGAGACGTCGGCGGCCCTCTACGCACGCTGCCGCGAGGCGGGCATCAACTTCTTCGACACGGCGGACGTGTACTCGGGGGGTGCGTCGGAGCGCATCCTAGGGAAGCTGATGGCGCACGAGCGCGACGCGCTGGTCATCGCGAGCAAGGCCTACTTCCCCACCGGTCCCGGGCCCAACGACCGCGGCAGCAGCCGCTACCACCTGACGCGCACCGTGGAGGCGTCGCTGAAGCGCCTGGGGACGGACCGCCTGGACCTGCTGTACCTGCACCGCTTCGACGAGCGCACACAGCTGGAGGAGACCCTGCGCGGCGTGGAGCTCCTCGTGCAGCAGGGCAAGGTGCTGCACCCCGCCATCAGCAACTGGAGCGCGTGGCAGACCATGCAGGCGCTGGGTGTCGAGGAGCGGCACGGCTGGGCCAAGGCCGCGTGCCTGCAGCCCATGTACAACCTGGTGAAGCGGCAGGCCGAGGTGGAGATCCTGCCGATGGCGCAGGCCATGGGGCTCGGGGTGTGTCCGTACAGCCCGCTCGGCGGCGGGCTCTTGAGCGGCAAGTACACGAGCGGGGCCAGCGCAGACGGCGCGCCCAGCGGGCGCATCCGCGACAACGCCATGTATGCCTCGCGCTACGGTGACCCGCGCGAGCACCAGACGGCGGAGGCCTTCGCGGGGTTCGCGCGGGATCGCGGGCTTCACCCAGTGAGCCTCGCCGTGGCGTGGGTGGGCTCGCACCCCGCGGTGACGTGCCCCATCCTCGGCGCGCGCAGCGTGGCGCAGCTGGAGCCCGCGCTGGCCAGCGTAGAGCTCGACATGACGGCCGAGCTGCGCGCGGAGGTGAGCGCGCTCTCGCCCGCCCCGCCGCTCGCCACGGACCGCGCCGAGGAGGCCAAGGGGGGCGGCTACGGGACGCGGTGAACCTCGGAGGCTCAGGCCAGGTCGCTCGCTGAGGCCGCGCGCTGGCGACGTGGCGGCCCACGCGCGGGGCGGTGGGCACACACGAGGACCGGGCCTCGCGTTGAACCTCTGGGGTGTCGCGGCTAGCCTCGCCAGATGACCACCCAAGCGCGCGCCCTCGTCGACAAGCTCCTCGCGAGCGACCAAGCCCTGCTGCGCGAAGGCGCGGACAAGACGCTGGACGCGCTGCTGGCGCGCCCGCTCACGCGCTTCCTGGACGACAGCGCCATCGAGACCATCGTGACGCTGGTGACCGCGGCGGTCACGGAGGCGAACGTGGAGCGCGTGGTCCAGGAGCACATCCACCCCGGGCTCGACCGGCAGATCGCCCGCAGCAGCGCGAACGGCGAGACCCTGGGCGACCTGCTGCCGCCCGGCGGCGACGCGACCATCCTCGCCATCCTGAACAAGGTGCGGCTGCCCGAGGCGAAGTGGGCGGTGGGCGTGGTGGACGCGGCGCTGGTACGCAAGCTCGTCAGCCCCGTGATGCAGGACATCCTGCTGCGCTTCGCGAAGCGGCTCCCCATCCCCGGCTTGGGCGGTGACGGTCCTTCGATTCCGGACCCACTGGGCCTCGGGAAGAAGCTACGCGGCGCGACGAGCCCGCTCAGCAGCGTGGGCAAGGGGCTGATCGGCGGCGTGGACAAGAAGCTACAGGGCATCGCGCGTGACTTCGCGGAGACCGCCACCAGTGACGTGCGGGCGGCGCTCATCGAGCGGCTGCGCAGCGACGAGGGGCGCGCGTTGGTCGCGCAGATCGCCGAGCATGCCAGCGCGCACCTGCGGGGCGTCCTGCTTGCAGACGTACTGCGCGAGGTGGACTCGCTCCCGCGGGCCGAGGTCGAGGCCTTCGTGCCCGCGCTGCTGGCGCACAACGTCGCGCGGCAGGAGCTGCAGGACACCGTGCGCGACGAGCTTCGCGCGGTGCTCGCCGTGGAGGGGCAGCAGCCGCTACGCGAGCTGCTCGAGCGCTACGGCCTCCTGGCCGAGGTGCAGCGCGAGGTGCCACCCGTGCTCACGCGCATCGCGGCCGACGTGCTCGAGGACGACGCGATGCTCGCGTGGGTGGACAAGCTGCTGGCTCCCTGAGCCTGCCATGCTCGCCTCTTCGACCGGCTGCTACATGGCGCCGCCGACGGCGTGAACCCGCCCGACCTGGCACGTGGGACTCGCGACGCATGCGGCGAAGTCCACGGGGTGTCGCAGGGCTTCGTCCACCGAGAGCGGGATCTTCTCTTGGACGGCGTATGGGAGCGCGTCCACCACGGGCCCACACGCGGTGAGCAGCGCCGCGGCCGCGAACACCGCCGGGCGCGCCTTGCGCAACAGGGCAGCCTGCGGGACCACGCGCACCGGGGCCGTCTGCACGGTCCCGTCGCGCTGAGGGCGGTAGGCGACACACACGCGTCCCTCGTCACGGCGACGCAGCAAGGCCCGCGCTTGGTACTCGTCGAGCGCGCCGAGGTCCTGCACGGTCAGGTCGCACGACTCGCAGTAGCGTCCGCCCTCCGTCGGGGACATCTCGTCGAACGAACGGTCACACGGGAGGCGGAGCTGGATCTCGGCTGTGTACAGGGGCATGGCGCGGGTTCTCCGGGGCGTCCGACAACACGCAGCAGCCGGAGTTCCGCGTGCTCACCCGATCTGCGCGTCCGGCGCAGACACGACGCCGTCATTGCCGCCGGCCGGAGACGCGGCGATGGCGGCGTCGGCGCGCGCGGACGACGACGCCCAAGCTCAGCCATCCGAGACCATACGGCCACGGCGAGGCGGAGTCGGCGCTGACGTGGCAGCCACATCCGGACTTGGGGCGACGCCCAGGGCCTGCATCCTCGCCACCGCCCGCATCGCCCACCAGACCGCCCTGGTCGCCCAGGACGCCCGCGTCCTGCATGGGGCTGACGATGGGTCGCACCCGCAGCGCGTCGGCCACGATGTGCTGGTTGCCGGGCACGCTGCCCACGACGTTGTCGAGCAGGCGCACGCTGCCCGCGTCGTCGAAGCTGTACACGCCGAGTGAGACCCAGCCGCTCGACGTTCCTTGGTCGATCAGCACCTCGTCCTCTCCGTCGGCGTGCTCCACCACGTAGCGCGCCGCCTCGTACACGCCGAAGGTGTCGTCGATGTACACCTCGACCTCGTACTCGCCTGGCGCCTCGAAGTGCAGCCGCCACTGGGCCCAGTTTCCGGGCGCGTCCGACTGGAACGCGTTGGTCCAGTACAGATGCCCGCTCTCTCCGGCGGCTTCCTCGCGCCAGTAGATGGGGTTGCCGAAGGCCGTGAAGCACGGGCCCTCCTCGTCCAGCTGGCCGCCAGCGGCGGGGATCACCGCACACGGCTCGACCGGCTCGATGTAGCCGTCCTCCACGGTGGCCCCCGGATAGTAGTGCTCGACCATCCACACGTGCTGCTTGGGCTCGGCCCCGAACGCCCCGAAGTCGCAGGGCGCGTTGGCGCACGTGCCGTTGGCCCAGCGCTGCGTGCCCCACTGACACATGCCGCGCCCGTGACCGAAGCGGGTGGTGCCGGTACAGGTCGGGTCGTCCACACCGAAGGCGGTCGGGTCCGTGTTCTCCGCGCTGAACTCGGTGGTGATGATGGATCCGTCACGCGTGACGACGAGCCCGAGCGTGGCTTGGACGGCCGCATCACCCGCCACCGTGTGTGTGTCGCGGTAGACCTGCGTGACCGTTCCGTCGTCCACGTCGGCGCAGTCCCAGCGCCCGCCGCGCTCGGCCCAGCGCACGGCGTAGGTGCGTGTCGCGATGGCCCCGGCGCGCAGGGCCTCTTCGTGCCAGCTGGGGATCCACTCGTGCGTGACGACGCCGCCCACGTATTCCTCGAGGGGGATGGTCTCCACGGTCACGGCGGGGTTGCAGCTGTTGTCGGCCCAGCCGTTGCCGGCCGAAGGCGCCAGCGCCCCGGACTGTGAGCTGCGCCAGACGCGGATCACGGCCGGGAGCTGCACCAGTGGCGCGACGGCCCCTCCCACGGTTCCTGGGTCGGTGTGCTCGTCGCCGCCGTCGCCCGTGCCGGGGGACGCGCTCGGTGGGACGGCATCCGCTGGAGGCGTGCGGGCTGCGTCCGGATCCACGTACGCCGGGTGGTCGTGGTGGCGTGGGCCGCGTCTTGCGAAGTAGGCGTGGATGGCCGTTTCCGAAGGCACCCGGGGGAACACGTCGGCCTCGACCGTGACCTCCTTGCCGGCGCGCACATGCACGCGCTCGCGGGTGCCGCTCAGGATGTCGTCCCCGGCGAACCACAGCGTATGGGTGCCTGCGGGGAGCGTCAGCGAGAAGCGCCCCTCCGCGTCGGTCGTCGCCTCGCCCATGTCGTGCGCTGAGACGCGCACCCCAGGCACAGGGCGCTCGTGGATAGGGTCCACCACCACGCCATGCACCACGCCGGGAGCGCCCGCCGACCCTCCCCCGGCAGACTCACAGCCCGTGACCCAGGCGACAGAGAGACCGACCAGGGCGAGCCCGAGGGCCCGGCCCGAACGAAAGAGCGACCATGCGTTCACAGAGACATGGTCAACCCCGCGCCAGGCCGGCGCAAGGCCCGGGGAGGCGCGCGCGTCTCAGCAGGCCGAGACCCCCACCCCCAGCCCGCGTAGCAGCTCCTGCATGGTGGCGTGCAGCACCTCGAACGGGAAGTTGCCGTAGAGCGTCGCGCGCCCTCCGTCGAACACGTAGCTGGGGGAGCCGCGCACCCCGAGGGCCTTGCGATCTTCGTCGTCCTCCGCCAGCAGCGCGAACGGCAGCCCATCGTCCAGCCACTCGGCGAGCCGCTGCGGACCGACGCCACACTCCTCGGCCACCGATAGCTGCACCGCGCGCCGACACACGTTCTCGTTCGCTTCGAACGCACGCCGGCGCAGCGCGCGCAGGTAGCCGGCGCCGCTGCCTGCGGCGGACTCGCCCAGGCTCTCCATGTGGAACACCGCCTTGGCGGCGGCCCCGCACGACCAAGACGACGTGGGTGTGTCGCGCGTCCAGAGTTCGCCCGTGACCCCCTCGCAGCCGTGCGTGCCTGCCACGCGCGCCGTCGCTTCGCGTCGCCCCTCGTGCCCGCCTTCCGCCCAGGCACCGGTCGAGAAGCGGCGCGGGAAGCTGCCGAACACGGGCACGATGCGGTAGGCGATGGTCAGGTGCTCGCCCCACTCGGCGATCACGCGCTCGAGCTTGCTCTGGGCCACGTAGGCCCAGATGCACAAGGGGTCGGACCAGTACTCGAAGCGTAGCGACTGGCGGGCGGGGGAGGCAGTGTCGTCGGACATACGCCGATGGTGCCCTGCCTGCTCGGCCAGATCACGGACGAAGCGCGCGCTCAGGGGCGCCTGCGCCCGACACCCATGAGCGGCCGCATGCTCCCCCCTTCGATGGCCACGTCGAAGCCAGTGCCCACGGACACCACGTCGAGCACGGCGCCCTCGAGCGCCGACCGGACGCCCGACGTGGTGAGGCCGAAAGGCTCCGCCGCCAGTGGGTCCAGCTCCCAGTCCCACTGAACGAACACGCCGCCCGGAGCCAGACGGCGGGCCAGCATCGCCACGGTGCCCGGGTAGTCGTCCAAGAACGCGCACACCGACGAGCAGACCACGAGGTCGAACGGCCCACGGGCTAGGTCGTCGCGATCGATGGTCGCTGGGGTCCACGAGGCGACACCCGCTCGGACGTTGGGGATGCGCTTCTCGGATAGCACGGCGACCATGGCCGGGGACGCATCGACCGCGATCACCTCCGCCACGTGGGGCGCCATACGCTCGCTCAAGAGCCCCGTGCCGCAACCGAAGTCGAGTACACGCGCGCCCGCTCTCGGCTCGCCGTGCGCTCGCAGTGACGACCACGCCGCGTCCGCGTACGCGCGCACGACAGGATCCGAGTCCCAGCTCGGGGCCTGCTCCGCCCACGGATCTTCGACAAGGTGGCGCGTCACGTCTCGTTCGTTGGGTTCCATGATCTCCTGTGCGGGTTCGCGCGGCGAACGGGTTCTTGCCGCCTCATCGGGTTTCGGGACAGGGTGCGCGCATGGGCCAGCACGACGCTCCCCAGCACCACGTGCACACCGGGTCGATCACCGTGTTCCGCGATCGGGTGGCGCACATGGAGCCGCACGGCGCGAGCACCCACACGGAGTACGGCCTGACGTACATGGTGAGCGGGTGGCACCGCATGGAGCACGGCGGGCCGGTCGAAGCGACCGCTGGCACGTTCACGGTCGTGCCAGCGGGTGTGCCCCACCGTGCCCTCGACGGGCGCGACATGGACTACTGGCTGCTGGGGTTCTGCCCGCAGTGCCTCGGGCTCGACGAAGGGCACGCGCTGATGAGCCCGTTCCGACGCGTCCGGCACGGCGCGCTGCCGGTGCTCGACGTCTCCGACGACCGTCAGCCACGCGTCCTCACGCTGTACGCGGAGCTGCAGGACGCCCTCGCGCATGCAGACGCCGCGACCCCCGAGGTCACGCGCAGCCTCGTCGTCCTGCTGCTGGCGGAGGCGCGCCGCGCGATGCCGGGCGATGCCAGCGGCTCGGCGGTGACCTCGCTGGTGGGAGACGCCCTCGCGTTCATCCAGCGCCACGGCCTCGAGCCCATCTCGCTGCGCGACGTCGCCAAGGCCGTGCACCGTACCCCGAGCCATGTCGCCAACGTGGTCAAGCAGGAGACGGGCTTCTCGGTGGGGGAGTGGATCACGGCGGGACGCGTCGCCGAGGCGGCCGCGCGCCTCGCGCACACGGACGACAGCCTCGAGGAGGTCGCCACGCGGGTCGGGTGGACGGACAAGACGCACCTCGCGCGTCAGTTCAAGGCGGCCTATGGGGTGACACCAGCCGCGTTCCGTCGCGTCAGGCGGGGTGCATAGCCGCCCTCTCCGCATGCGCGACCGCGTGCGCCCGGAGCGAACGGCGCGGGGCGTGCGGCCGCCGCCGAGTGAAGACCGCGGGAGCGCCGGCGCGTAGTGCGTCACCGCAGGCGCCTGAAGAGGTATGCGACCGCGGGGCGCGTGTACGCGACGCCGCGCCCCAACCGCCGCAGCTGTTCCTCGGTTGGCGGCGTGCCCGACTTGGGCACGAGGTACGTATCGAGCGCGTCTTCCGACACGCGTAGCCGGTCGGTGCGCCCAGCGAGGACACCCACGAGCGCGTAGTCCGGGTCGATGGCCGCGAGGCCCGCGTCGCCGTGGCTGTTGTTGGCCACCAACACGCCGCCAATTGCCAGGTAGCGCTTGCAGGGCTTCGAGATGAAGCCAGCGTACAGGGAGACCAGCAGGTCGTGGCTCGCGTCCGGCAAGTCGAGTGGGTGCTCGTAGCTCCCTCCGATGAAGTCGAAGCTCGGCGGTCCGTCGTAGCGCTTCTCTGCGCGTACGACCGCGAGCACCTGCTCGCGTGCCGCGAAGAACCGACGGGCGCGACGGTCCGTGTCCACATACGTGACGTGCGGGATCTCGAACGAGGCTGCGACGTGGATGAAGCTCCCGGGGTAGAGGGCGCGCGCGGGCGCGCGCCAGCCCGCGATGGCCTCGAACACGCCCCGGCGCGAGCGGCCGTCTCCGTAGAAGCGCTCGTAGAGCTGCGCTGCGTCGAGCCTACTCACCACCACCCCCCGGCGCGCCGCACATGACGACGTGCTCCGAGCGGCCGTGGACGGGGGTCTCCGAGGACGACGAGGGTTCGCGCGTGCATCCCCCGGAACGTAGAAAGGTCGTCACTCGGCATCCAGAGCGCCGCGTGGGATTCTAGCGGCCGATCTTGGGATTCGGTCTACCCTCGGTCTTCCGTCGGCGTCCCGGCGCCATGGGACACCCGAGCGGCGCGCTCACCAGAGACCAGGCACCAAGCGGAAGGGAACCTGTTGGCGATACGCGCCGTGCCCCGGGAGCACGGCGAGGACGTGCTCCTCGGCGCGGATGCGCAGCGCCAGCGCCAGCGCCGCGAGCACCAGCGCGACCAGCGCACGCGGCGCGCCGAGGGGCGCGACGAGCGCCGCGAACATGAGCAGCTCCGACGCGTACATCGGGTGGCGCACGACGCGGTACGGACCTCGCACTACCAACGCGCGCGCCCCAGGGAGGACCGCGAAGGAGCGCCCGAGCGTCAGCATGCTGGCCACGGCACCGAGCGCGCCGAGCACGAACAGCGCTGCGGCCAGAGGACCAATCCGATCCCCGGATCCAATCGTGACGAGCGCTCCGAGCACCAGCGATGGGAGCGCGGACATCCACGTGTGCAGCGGGGCACGGTCACGCTCGGGCCGCCGACATGCGAACAGCCCGGCCATCACCAGGTGCAGCGCGACGACGCCTCCAGTGAGGAGCGCCGGGCGCGTCGCGGCAGAGAGCACGGCGCGCACTGCCACGTGCAGCGCAGTCAGCGCGAACGCGACGTCGGCGACGCGGGACCAGCGAGCGGCCTTCGTGACGCCCGGCTGAGCCCGTTCCGAAGAGACCTCGCTCAGTAGAACGTGATCCCCCAGTCGAGCGCGTACGACAACCCATTGAGGATGACGACGACCACGACCAACCCGATGATCCCGCCGAACTTGCTTCCGCCCTGACCCATGCGCACTTCCCTTTTGCTGGCCAGCGCGTCGCGCGCGGCCTACGCATGCTACCAGCTCACGGTGTAGAACGGGCGCGGGAACGGGTGTAGCGTGTCCACATGCCTCACTCCGAACCCGACAAGTCCGTCAGCTTCATGCGTTCTCTGTGCATGGGGCAGATCGAAGAAGACGTCCTCTTGCCCTTCCCCGAGATGAGCGAGGACGAGAAGGAAACGCTACGTGGCGTTTCGGAGGCGCTGGGCACGATGCTTGGTGCGCACGCCGAAGACTTCCGGCACTGGGACCGCGAGGGGCACTTCCCGGAGAGCTTCATCGAGGAGCTGAAGGAGTTCGGCGCCTTCGGCTTGGTCATCCCGGAGGAGCACGGCGGCCTCGGCTTCGGCAGCATGGCCTACTCACGCGCGCTGCAAGAGGTGGCGCGCTACGACGCGTCCACTGCGGTCACCATCGGCGCGCACAGCTCCATCGGCATGCGCGGGCTCCTACTGTTCGGCAACGAGGACCAGCACGCGCGCTACTACCCCAAGCTCGCCACGGGCGAGATGATCGCCGCCTTCTGCCTGACCGAGCCGGGCGCGGGCTCGGACGCCGCGTCCATCACGACCAAGGCCACGCGCGAGGGGGACGAGTGGGTGCTGGACGGCAACAAGCTGTGGATCACCAACGGGGGCATCGCGAGCTTCTTCACCGTGTTCGCGAAGACCGACGAGGGGCGCAAGGGGGGCATGACCGCCTTCCTCGTGACGAGCGACATGGAGGGCATCAGCATCGGCCCCCACGAGGACAAGATGGGCCTGCGGGCGAGCTCCACGACGACGGTCGCGTTCGACGGCGTGCGCGTGCCGGCGGCCAACGTGCTGGGCGAGGTGGGCCAGGGCTTCAAGGTGGCCATGAAGATCCTCAACTCGGGCCGCACGGGCCTGGGCGGTGGGTCCGTGGGCGCCATGAAGAAGATCATCGAGCTCGCCACGGCGCAGGCCAGCGAGCGCAAGCAGTTCGGCAAGCCCATCGCCGAGTACGGCCTCGTGCGCCGCAAGATCGGGCACATGGTGGTGGACTGCTACGCGGCCGAGGCCGTGGTGAGCGTGGTCGCCGGCCTGGTGGACGAGGGCTTCGAAGACTACGCCGTCGAGGCGGCCATCTCGAAGGTGTACGCCACCGAGGCGCTCTGGCGCACGGTGGACGAGGGCCTGCAGATCGCGGGTGGCAACGGCTTCATGTGCGAGTTCCCCTACGAGCGCATGCTGCGTGACTGCCGCATCAACCGCATCTTCGAGGGCACCAACGACATCCTGCGCCTGTTCATCGCGCTCAACGGCATGGACGGTGTGGCCTCACAGCTCAAGGAGCTGATGAGCGTCCGCAACTCCATCTTCTCCGCGCCCATCAAGGGCTTCGGCGTGCTGCAGGACTACGCGGCCAAGCACGCGCAGCTGGCGACGGGCGCGCGCGTCAAGGGCACCCACTTCACCAAGCTCTCCCCCGAGCTGGGCAAGCACGCGGAGGCGTTCGAGCAGGCCACGCGTGAGCTGGCCAGCGCCGTGGACCGCATCCTGCGCAAGCACGGCAAGGACATCATCGGCAAGCAGTTCGCGTCGAACCGCCTGGCGGAGATCATGATCGACCTGTTCGTGTGGGCCTGCGTCATGGCGCGCGTGAACAGCGCGATCGAGGCCAAGGCCAAGGACGTCGAGGCGCAGCTGCGCATCGTCGAGGTCTTCGCGGGCCGCGCCGGCAGCCGCATCCGCGCGAACTTCCGCAAGATCGACGACAACGACGACGAGCACATCAAGGCGCTCTCCGACCACGCCTTCGAGCTGGGCAAGTTCGGCTGGGACACGCTCTGACGGATGGCCCCACGGGGAGTCGCGCAGCCCGGGGGTAGCGGGCTGCGCGTTCGTTCTTACGGTGGTGGCGACCCCACCCTCATAGTGACCGAACGACAGGAGGACCCGTGCCCACGACTGCCAACGTCGTCTGCCCCCGCTGCCAGCAGATCAACCGCGTGCCCGAGGCGCGCCTGCGGCAGGACCCACGCTGTGGCGCGTGCAAGTCGCCCCTTTTTGGACTGGGTCCCGTCGCGCTCACGGACGCCACGTTCGACAAGCACAAGGAGCGCTCGGACATCCCGCTCTTGGTCGACTTCTGGGCCGCGTGGTGTGGGCCCTGTCGCGCCATGGCCCCCGCCTTCGAGCGCGTCGCCTCCGACTGGGAGGGGCGCGTGCGCTTCGCGAAGGTGGACACGGACGCAAACCCGGGCGTGTCGCAGAGGCATCAGATCCAGAGCATCCCGACGCTCATCCTGTTCCGAGGGGGCCGCGAGCTGGCCCGGGTGAGCGGCGCGCAGAACCCCGCGCAGCTGGACGGGTGGCTGCGCGCGCAGCGGCTCTGAGGGTTGGCGCGCCAGTCCTTCGGCACGGCGTCCGAAGTCGGCAGTCGACACGCGCCACGCTGCGCTGGCACACTGCACAGATGGGATACATCGGACTGGGGAGAATCGGGTATCAGCACCTCTTGGCGTTGCTGGCGCTCGTGCTGGCCGGCTGCACGCGCGGCTATGTGGAGACCGCCGACCTGGAGCGGCACAACCAGGGCCCCCGCGCGTGCCAGGCTCGCTGCGCCGAGATGGGCATGGAGATGGGCGCGCTGGTCCTCGTGTCCAACGCGCTCCCGGCGTGCGTGTGTCAGCCTCCTCAGGCCTTGCACGCCGAAGCGGGCGGGGGCGCTGGCGCGACCGGTGGACACGTGGTCATCGCGGCGGCCGCGGCCCAGGCGCAGCAGCAGCAGCGCCAACAGCAGGCGGCAGCTGCCGCACGTCGATAGCTGGCGAGACGACGCCCACGACATCGGCTCGTCCCATGGGACGATGGCCCTTCTGAGCGATGCGTCTCGCGTGGCTCACCGCCCGGTCGCAAGCGGCGCCTCGTCGAAGACCCCGCACGGGTCATCGCACACGGCCTCGTCCATGACCCCATCGCAGTCGTCGTCGAAGGCGTTGCAGACCTCGTCGACCGCCACCTGCCCCACGTTCGGGCAGGTGGAGCCGAGATCGGGCTCGTCGTCGACGGAGCTGGAGACGCAGCCGAGGGCGGCGACGAGGAGGAGGGGGGGTACGAGCGTTCGGAGTAGCTTGGTCATCGATGGGTCCTCGCCTTCAGAAGCCCAGGGCGCAGTTGGGAGCGTTCGGGAAGCCGTTGGGGTTCCAGCCTGCCGCGAACTGGGTGATGTCGTCCTCGATCAGCGGGAGGCACGCCGTCGCGCTCGCCGCGCGCTGGGCGACGATGCTCGCGAACCAGCCGAACCCCACCGCCTCGGTAGCGAGGCTGCTCTGGTTGCCAGCGAAGTGGGTGGTCCCCATCTGGGTGTGACAGCCTGTGCAGGACGTCGGGCCGTTCGCTGGGCACTCGCCTGGCGCCCAGGGGTTGCCGCACGCCTCTTCTCCGGGGCGCGAGTCGGTGCACATCGCAAAGAGGGCGAAGGGTCCACCGTTGAGCGAGCTCGGGCGGTCCGTGGCGCTGCCCGTGGTGCAGTGCGGGCTGTAGACCGTCGAGAGCGGCTGGCCGCCCTTGGTGAGCGTGTCGGTGCCCGCGTCGAGCCAGAAGGTCGACCACACGAAGTAGTCCGGGGGCGTGTCGAACATCTCCAGGTTGCCGTTGGCGGTCCCGATCGAATAGCCGATGTGCATGCCCACCAGGTACATGCGCGGCTCGTTGGGCGGGTCGTAGCTGTAGAGCGTGTTGGCGTCGGCCGAAGTGGGCAGGTTCTGGAGGGGCTGCCAGAACGTCTTGAGGACGTGCTCGCCCTCGGGGAACGGCGGCATCCACCACTGGTTCGGGCTGCCCTTGCACTGCGTCGCGCGCAGCGCCATGGCGCAGGGCGACTGGTAGTAGGTCTCCAGCACGTCGTGCACGCCCGGGCTGGTGAGGATGGACTTCTGGTGCGTGCTGCGCTCTTCCGGATGGACGGGCAGCGTGTCGAGCACGCCCTGATACGACTCCCAGAGGGGCAGACCCCAGTGCGCAGGGTGAGCATCCAGCCCCTGGATCTCGGCCACCTTCTCCAGCTCGCACCAGAAGAACCGCCGTGGCTGAGTCGCGCGGTCGATCATGCCGCCGCAGCCCGGCACCGGGATCTGCTGGATGATGTCGATGCCGCTCCAGATGATGCGCGTCGGACGCACCTGACCGGGCAGGCCGGGGACGACGGGCTCGGGGGGTACGGGCGGCAAGAGGTCGCAAGGCGGTAGGATCAGCAGCTCGGACGAGACGACGTCGGTGACTGCCACCTCGCAGTCGCACTGGTCCGTCGACGCGCCGTGAATGGCACGCGACAGGCGCCGCCCAAGCGCGCCCAGAGCCTCGTCATACGACCCGTTGGGGACGACGAAGTCGAAGGTAGCGGTGCGAGGGCCGCGCGTCCCGCCGACCACATAGGGCAGGTGCAGCGCGAACGACACCGTCTGTCGCGCGCCCGGTTGGAGCAGGTCGCGAGGGACGTCGATCTCGAGCTGGCCATCGACCATGCGGCCGGCGAGGTGACGGTCGATGCGGCTGGCCTCGAACTCGACGCAGAGGTCCGAACCGGGCGCCACGCCGAACGCCGGACCAAAGCGCGTCTCACCCGGCGCGGCGGGCTCGGCGTCGAAGATGGTCGGGCAGTGCGCGCCCGCTTCGATGACCGTCCCGACGCGCACCGTGAGGCGCTCCGGTGTGGACGATGCCGCGGGCACGGCCTCGGTCGGCCCGAAGCGCACGACGGCACGGTCGGGGATGGGCAGCCCGGTCCCGACGATGACCAGGTCGTCCCCTTCGCGGACCGGTCGGTCGAGGGGCGCACCGTCCGCAAAACGGATGGTGTGGATCTGAGGGCCGGCGGGCAAGCCACAGGCCAACGACCCCTCGACGAACCCGGGCTGCTCGAAGGGGGCCGCGGGCGGCTCTTCCCCCGTCCGCAGGAAGCGCTCGAGCTGGCTGACGTCGTCGGCGTCGCGATCGCCATCACCGTCGACGTCTCCCGCCTCGGAGCACTCGAGGGCCGCGCGGCGGTACACGTGGTGGCAGAGGGCGCGGTAGTCTTCGGTCGTGACCGCGCCGTCCTCGTCCACGTCGCCGCGCCGGATGCGCGTCCCCACGAACGACGCCGCACCCACGCGACGATAGCGGCCGTCCTGCGCGACCTCCACGTCGCCCCGCTGCCCAGACGCGGAGGTGTCGGGGACCGTGGCCACCAGCCGAGAGGACGAGGCCGCGTCGAAGGCGGCGACAACTCCGCCGATGCGCACGCTCTCGATGCGGTCGAGGTTGACCCCGCGGAACGTGAGCGGAGCGCCCGCGTGCAGCGCCTGCGGCTCGACGCACGCGATCTCAGCGCCCGGCTCCGGCGCGCTCAAGGCGATGCGGTGAAAGGTCGCGCTGCGCAGCGCCTGCGCGTCGTTCGAGGTCTGCATGACACCCACCCGCACTGGACCCATGAGGTCGCCTTGGGGGTCGACCACGGCGCTCAAGTGCGTCGCGCCGCCCACGACGCCCGTCCGGATGACGTCTCCCTCGCGCACCAGCTCGAGGACGACGGGCAGCGTCACCGGAACACTGGCGATCGGCGTGTCGACCGCCCCACCCGCCTGGCGCCGGATGCTGGAGCGGAGGAACGCGCTCCCGCTGGGCGCCACGTACGCCTCGACGGCCACGCGCGCGGCATGCAGCCCCCCCTGTGCGGCGAGCGCCACGAGCCCTCCCGAGCCCTCGGCGTCCACGCTGCTGACCATGGCCGTGAGCGTGAAGTCGTGGTCGCGCGGCTGGAACGCCACGCGGTAGTGGTCGTCCGTGTCGCCGAAGCCGTCCGTGGCCGAGCAGATGGCGATGGCGCCCGGCTCCGGGTCGGACGTGGAGCCCGGCCCCTGGTTGCTGGTCGTGATGGAGACCCAGTCCGGGATGTTCGTGTCGGCCGGACACCCCTGCGCGGAGGCAGGAGAGGCGGCGCAGCATAGGACCCCGAGAACGAGCGCTGCTGTCTTGTTCATACCCACGCAGACAAGGTGGGCCCGGGCGAATGGCCGAGCCATGGTCAATTCTCTTCCCGCCCAATCGGATCCCCGGACGGTCAGCGCAGAGCGGGTCGACCGGAGGGCGTGATCACCACTGTCCCCACCGACGACTCTGCAGGGTCAGGTTGATGACCCGCACTTGGTCTTCCGAGAGCTCCTCCGGCATGCAGTCGTCGTCGCTCATGACGTTGTTCCCAAGGAGGGTTCCACGGGTGACTTGTCGCGGAGGGCGCGAGCTATGGAGCCGGCCTTCGACACGTCCCGGGCATGGCCGAGCCGCTGGCCAGGTTGATGACCACGTCGTCCATCGCGGCGAACGAGTTGCCGGCGGCCTCGAGCGCGGACCGCAGGGTCGCGGCGTTCGTGGTCGCGCTGCTGAGCTGCTGGACCACGACGGTCCCCGTCTGTGCGTTCCTCAGCACGAGGTTGCGCCCAGTGGCGTAGCTGGCGTCGACACTCGAGAAGCAGGACTCGCTCGTGTTGAAGGCCCACAGCTCCGCGGCATTGCTGGTGCTACAAGCGCCAACGCTGACAGCGTCCAGGCTCAGGTGCGTCGAGGACGTGTCGTGCGCCTGGAGGTCCAGCCACGGGCCGGAGCCAATGCACGCTACCTGGCTTTGGGTCACGGCCACGGTGAGGTCGGCCTGTAGACGCGAGCGGAGCGTCAGCCGAGTCGAGGTCTGGGGGGAGAGGTCGCTCAATGTGGCGTCGAGGCGCGTGCCGGGCGCTCCGTCCGCGACGATCGACACCGTCAAGGCACCGCTCAGGTTGCCGAGCTGCGCGGCGTGCAGGCCGGCCTCGTCCGTGAAGACGGTGACCGCCTCGCCGGTCGCGTTGACCTCGAGGTCGCGCAGCACGACGCTCGCGACGTTCTCGAAGAGCACCCGGCTGGCGACCACGCCGGCGCTGCCCGCGGTCCCGTTGCCCGCCAACACGAACGGCCCCGACGAAGCGCTGGTCGCGGGCGTGACACGGATGGCGTCGTTGGCGCTGCCCGTGTCCACCTCGTCCAAGGTCACCCCCGCAGGCCCCAGCGTGGCGCTGCCCGTGACGCACACCGCAGCGCGGTTGTCCATGGCGCGCACGACGTTGCGCGTGATGGCGACACCAGGCAGCACCTCGATGGGCGCTCGGCTCATGAAGAGGGCCCCACATCCCCCGCTCCCGCCACTGCCGCTGAGCGTAAGGTCGACCCCGCGCAACGTGTAGAGCGTCCCCGGGGCCGCCGTGCCACTCGAGCCATCGCTGAACGCCGTAGCGCCGCCCACGACGTTCAGGCGTAGGTCGGTGATGTCCACCTGCAGCGGCTCGCTCGCCGGCGGATTGATGCGCACGTCCCCGTCCGCCTCGAAGCCGGCGGCGACCTCGAACACCCCGGCGGCGCCGCTCAACCGAAAGGTCCCACCGATGGCGACGCGCGCGAGATGCACGTCCACGACCGTCTCGGGCCCCGCCTCGCCCAGGCTCAGCTGAATGCCCCCGTCGCCCTCGACGCTCGAGACTGGGTCGCTCGGCCGGTGGTCGTCCACCCGCACGGCCAACAACCCGCCCTGAAGCGACAGGCTGGTACCGCCAAAACCGACGAAGCTGCACTCGCGCATGACCACGCTGCCCGCACCCACGCTGGCGTTGTCGAGCACGAGGCCGCTCGCCGTGTTCGTGGGCGGCGCCTGCAGGTTCAGCTGCTCGAGGCGCAGCTCGGAGCGCAGCCGCAGGTCCTGGCTGGAGATGAGCGTGCCGCTCGTGGGGGCCGTGGCGTCGAACCCGCGCAGCACGTTGCGCTCGTTGATCCGGATCTGCGCGTTCGAGATGCTGGCGGGCGCCGTTCCCCCGAAACGCAAACCGTGGCCATAGTCGCTCTCGCTGCGGCCGCCATCCAACACCTGTCCATCGCGCAGCGTCAGTGTGGCCAAGCTCGGCAGCGCCACCGTCCCCTGAACCAGCAACAGGTCATCCTCGTCGGCCGCGCTCTGCGCCTCGGCGAGCGTCGTGAAGGGGCTGTCGACCCGGCCGTCACCCGAGACGCCCGCGCCGCCATCCACGTACCAGGCGCGCTCGTTGACCACGACCGTCTGGATGGCCTGCGTAGAGCCTCCGAAAGCCCCGGCCGTGAACACGAAGGTGTCGTTGCCCACGAACCCCGCGGGGCTCAGGTAGCGGTAGCTCCCGTCCTCGAAGACCTCGACCTGTCCCCCCTGCGTGGTTGGTCCGCTCCCCGAGAACACGGGGGTGATCTCGTCTTCATCCACGTTGGCGTCGAGCGTGCCGTAGCTCCAGGTGTTGCCCCACGCCTCCTCGCTACCGGCGGTCGCGGCCACCCCCGTGGCGCCCTGCCAATCGGTCACCAACCACACCCCGCCTGCGCTCAGCGCGAGCTGCACCCCGCCCTGCGCGAACGGCGTGTCGGGCACCGTGCTCCACAGAGGGTCGCTCGCGTCGTCCAAGCGCAGCAGCGTGGGGGTCAGGGGCGCCCCCACGAAGGGCACCTCCAGCGTGAGGGGGACGCTCGGCTGCCCTTCGATCTCCACCACCCAGCGCGTCCCGTCGGAGGCCACGCCAGACGGCAGCTCCGGGGCCAGGTCCAGGGGCAGCTTCGCGAGGCGCACGATCGTGGGCACGCTGAACGCGCCCCCTACGATGGACAGTCTCCCCACCTCACCAAAGTCGCCGACGAGCTCGAGCGTGCCCCCCTGCGTGTGGAACACGCCGACCACGCCGCAGACCTCGCCCTCGTCCACGCGTCCGTCGCAGTTGTCGTCCACCCCGTTGCACACCTCGAAGGCGCCCGGAAAGACCATGCCATCCATGGGATCGCAGTCGCCAGCGAGCGGGCTGTACCCGGCGGGCGCCTCGGCCGCGTTCATCCGCTGCGTCACATCCCCGTATCCGTCCGCGTCGGTGTCCTCGTAGAACGCCCGCAGCGCACCCTCGTCCTCGTCGATCTCGCCGTCGCAGTCGTTGTCGCGACCGTCCACGAAGTCCACGGCGCCGGGGTACGTGAAGGGGTCGCGGTCGTTGCAGTCGTCCGCGTCGCCGCCACAGGCGACGTCCGCGTAGCCGTCACCGTCGTCGTCCTCGCGGTCGCCAGGGGCGATGACGTAGGCCGTGCGCGCATCACAGTCGTCGTCGAGGCCGTTGCAGAGCTCGTCGGCGAGAGGGTTGATGGTGTCGTCGGTGTCGTCGCAGTCGCTGGCGACGAAGCTCGCCCCCCCGGCCGGAGGCAGGCAAGCCAGCACGGGGCTGCTGTGGGGGTCTCCGTAGGCGTCGTCGTCCGTGTCCGCGTACCACGTGACCGCCGTGGCGCTCTCGTCGGTGCGCGTATCGCAGTCGTTGTCGACGCCGTCGCAGGTCTCCGTGGTCCGCGGGGCGCGCGCCGGGTCCGTGTCGTCGCAGTCACCGGCCACCAACGCGAAGCGTGGCGCCCCGTAGCAAGCCCGCGCCTCCATCAGCAGGTCGCCGCTCTGGTCCCGGTCGCGGTCCACATAGCCCGCGACGTCCACCCCCTCGTCGATGTCTCCGTTGCAGTTGTTGTCGAAGCCGTCGCAGACCTCGGTGGCACCCGGATGGACGCTGCGGACCAGGTCGTCGCAGTCATCGCCGCAGGTCGTCCCTCCCGCCGGCAAGTCGTTGCAGCAGACGGCGTCGACGGCGCCGTCGCCGTCCAGGTCGCGGTCTCCAACGGTCACGGGGTTGCAGTCCTCGTCATGCCCGCTCAGGTCGCAGAGCTCGACGTTGCCCGGAAAGCGGTTGGGGTCGCCGTCGTCGCAGTCGTCGCCACCGCACACCAC
Source organism: Sandaracinaceae bacterium (assembly GCA_020633055.1). Classification (NCBI taxonomy): domain Bacteria; kingdom Pseudomonadati; phylum Myxococcota; order Polyangiales; family Sandaracinaceae; species Sandaracinaceae bacterium. The sequence goes on from JACKEJ010000011.1 coordinate 157,045, forward strand.
CGCGGTGTGTCCGTCGCTGTCTTCGTCACCATCGGTGCAGTCGACGCACACATCGCGTCCTTCGTCGCAGGTCAGGTTCGCGCAGGGAGCGCTCGCGGCGACGCAGCCGCGCTCGTCCGCACTGGGATCGCTCGGCGCACAGGTCTCGGCGCCGTTGCAGAAGACACCGTCGTCGCAGCTCGCAGCGGACGTACAAATCGCGGGGCCCGCGTCGGGGAACCGAGGAAGATCGCCACCGCACCCGACGGCTGCGAAGGCGGCGCTGGTCGAGAGGGCGACCGCGATGGCCGAGCGCAGACGGGGGAGAGCAGGCATGTGGGTAGATACCAGTCGAACGACGACGCTGCCTAGCCCACGTTGGGACCATTCCGTCGTGCCACGTCGCGTCCATGGCGTGCGGGAGGCAACGGCGACGTGCGTGAGTACCGTCATCGACGCGGTCGCCTCCCCGTCTCGATGTCGCTCGTGTTGCCCAACGCCCGCTGGGGGGCGGCAGCTCGGGGTGCGGACGAATCATCTAGCGCCATGCCCCCCACCGTACGCACCGGGCACCCTGAACGGGCTTTCCTGCGCACCCCGAGCTGACATACCGTCCCACCGTCGGTGACGACTCGGAAGAGGAGCTGGGATGTTCGGATGGTTCGGTCGCAGTGGCCGCAAACGTGCTGCTGCCACGCAATTGCTCGCGGGAGACGTAGGCTCCGAGGCTGTCTTCGCCGGGCTCCCTGCAGACGAGCGGGACGCCGTGTTCACCAGCGTCACGAGGCAGCTGCTGTTCGACGGTCATGCCACCGCCGCAGGCCGGATCGCGGATGCGCGGCTCGCGGTCGGACCCGAGACCGAGGAATCGCTCATGATGGCCGACGACGTGTACGCCGAGCTGGGGGACCTCGAGCGATGCGTGTCCATCTGCGAGCAGCTCGTGGTGCTCACGGACGAGGCCGTGCCCCACGTGGTGCGCTTCGCCTCCCGGCTCGTCGCCGTTGGGAGCGCGGCCGACGCGCTCGAGGTGCTGGACATGCCCGGAATGAAGAAGGCCCACTGGGTGGATACGGCGGCCGTGAGAGCCGAAGCGCTCGCCGCGCTCGAGCGACCCGAGGAGGCGATCACCCTCTTGGCTGCGCTGATGGCGCACGACGACCGCGTCATGCGCTCGTCGCTCGACCGGTTCGAGTGGCAGGCGGCGCATGACCGTGCGGAACGTGTGGGACCGCTGCACGACGCGCTGGTCGCCGAGACGCGAGGAGCCGAGCAGGTCGTGGTCGCGGCCATGCGCGCCGGTCGACTCCACCCGCGCGCCGCGGTGAACTTCCGGCTCCTCGCGGAGTCGCTGATGGTGGAGTCTGCCTACGTGCCGGAGCAGGTGGCGGTCGAGGATCCGCACACCACACTCACGGCCGGATACGACGACCGCGACCCTTGGTCAGTCGCCCGCTTCGGCGCCGCCAAGCTGAGGACGGGGGCTGTGGCCGAGGCGAACCGCTTGTTCGAGCGCTGTCGGGAGCTCGATGGGCGCTGCTTCGCGGCCTACCGTGGCTTGGCGGCGGTGGGGTCGGTACGGGTGACGCGCACCTTCGACAAGATCCACACTCTCCCAGACCCATGCGTCCCGCACGGAATCGAAGAGGTGGTCGTCGATTGGCCCCGTCTCACGGAGGTGGAGCGGAGGATCGTCGCGGCCTCGGTCCACCCCCTCCGAGGTGTCCTGCCAGCGCTGCGCGAGGAAGGCGCGACGTTCAGGTTCCTGCCGATCGACGTGCGGACTGTGGACCTCCCGGAGTTCGCGGAGCTGACCAGCGCCACGTTCGAAGACCATCGGAACTTCGCCGCGCTCGGCGGAGTCGCCTCCTCTCACGAACGCCTCGCCACATCGCGAGTCGAGGATCTGCTGGGCTTCGCGGATGACGGAGGGCTCGTCTTCGCCCACGAGTTCGCGCACCTGGCCTATTTCTGTCTGCCCGAGGACAACACCTTCGCCGACATGCACGCCGTAGCCATCAACGCTCCGCACGTTGGGACGAGCTACGAGCTCTCGAACGAAGACGAGTTCTTCGCGGGCGCATACGAGTCCTACCTGTGTCAGGTCTGGGGCTTGTCGAACCGTCGGATGGAGGACGACCTCGGTGTCTATGCTACCGCGTTCGCGAGCTTCGACGACCTCGCGCGGCGGGGCTAATTCCGGGGGTACGGGCCACCCCGACCCACCCACGACGACGCCGGGGCCACCTCGAACGGGTGCACCCTTGGACGCGTGCTGGAGATCGTTCATCGTGTTCGCCCCCGCAGGCGCGGCCGGGCAGGACCATGAGTGCCGAGAAGCGACGACGACCGAAGCACGTGACCCTCGAGACGGGCTTCGTGCGCGACCAGCTGCGCGCGCGGCCTCACTCAGCGTGAGCTGGCGTCTCGCGTGCATGTGGAGCCCCGCACCCTGCAGCGCTGGTTCGCTGGCGCGAAGGTCGACGTCGCGGCTGCCGAGCGCATCGCCAAGGAGCTGCAGTGCGGGATGGGCGTGCTGTGCGTGGCGTTGCCTGCCTCCTATGCGCGCGCTCCCTCGGCCTGGTTCGCGCCCTCGTCACCGTGGACCCGGCTGCTACAGCGCGACGCCGTGGCCCCGCTCTACCCTTCGGATTCGGACGGAGCTACACGACCTTCACCCTCTCGAACGGGACGGTCATGGTCGAGGGGGAGGAGCTGGTGGCCTCCGTGGACGTATCGAACACCGGCGCCATGGGCGGCCGCGAGACCGTGCAGGTGTACGTGGGCGCGCCTGACACCTTGGGACCGCGAGCCCCCCGAGACCTCCCGGGCTTCGCGCAGGTCGAGGTGGCGCCCGGCGCGACGGAGACGGTGCGCATCACGGTGCCGCTCGACACGCTGCGCGTGTGGGACACGGCGGCCGCGGCGTGGTCGCTCCCCGAGGGAGCCTACGTGGTCGAGCTGGGGACGGACGTGGAGACGCTCCCGATTCGGGTGGTGCTGGACATCTGACATCGTCGCTTCTTCGCTCTCAGCGGTGGCACGGGGCGCGGACGTGAATCTCAGGGAGGCGCGAACCCTTTTCCGGGCTCGCTGGCTCGTACGGGCATGTCCCCCCTCGCTCGCTACGCGCTCCTCCTGACCGGCCTCTCCGGGTCCCTGTCGCTGCTGGCCCCAAGGGCCAGCGCCCAGGAGGCGCATCCGCTCACGCTGGGCGACGCCCTGCAGCTCGCCCAGGAGCACGACCCGCGCTTGGCCGGCGCCCGTGCGCAGCTCGCTCGGCGGGACGCAGAGGCCATGGCCGCGCGCGGCAACCTGCTTCCGAGGCTGGACTTCGAGCAGTCGTTCACCCGCGGTGACCAGCCGGTGTTCGCGTTCGGCACGCGGCTGTTGCAGGGGCGCTTTGGCGCGGCAGACCTGGCCCTGCCCGCCCTGAACGGGCCGAGCGCCATCACGGACCACGCGTCGCGGCTGGTGTTGCGCGTGCCCCTGATCCACGCGGAGGGCTGGTTCGGCGCGCGGGCCGCGCGTGAAGCCGAACGGGCGGCGGAGGCCTCGCTCACCCAAGCCGAGCTGGAGCTGGCGGCGCAGGTCGCCCGGGCCTACCACGGGGCGCAGCTGGCGAACGAGGGCGCGCGCGTCGCGGAGCAGGCAGTGCAAGCCGCCGAGGCGGACGCCGCGCAGATGCGCGCGCTGGTCGCGAACCAGATGGCCACTGACCAAGACCTGTTGATGGTGGAGCTGCACCTCGCCGTCACGGCGGAGCGCGCCATCGAGGCGCGTCTGGCAGCCGAGTCCGCCCTGGCCGCGCTGCACGACGCTCTGGGGCTCCCCTTGGACCAGGTCAGCGCGCTCGTCTCACCGGTGCCCGAGACCTCGGATGCCACATCGAGCGCGCGGGTCGACGTCGAGCGCCTGCCCCTGGACGAGCACCCCGAGGTGCAGCGCGCCCGCGCCACCGAGGCCGCCGCGCTCGCCGCTCACCGGGCCTCCTTGGCGCGCTTTGCCCCCGTCCTGTCGGCCGCCGCCGAGCTGCAGAGCCACCGCTCCCGGCTCGTCGACGGAAGCCACGGGGAGAGCTGGACGGTGGGTCTGGTGCTGCAAGTCAACCTGTTCAACGGCCTGCGCGACCTCGCCCAGCGCCGCGCCACCGAGGCCGACCTGGACGCTGTCCACGCCAGCCGCGCGAGCGCCGAGTCCGCGGTGCGCCTCCGCATCCGGCAGGCCGAGCTCTCCCTCGAGGCGAGCGAGGCCCGGCTCACCGTCGCCGCCCGCTCCGTCGAGGTGGCGCGTGCAGCCAGCGAGCTCGCCCGGCGCCACCTGGAGCGGGGCATGAGCGACGCGGCCACGCTCGTGCGCAGCGAGGCAGCTCTGTTGGACGCCGAGCTCAACCTGCTCGCCGCCCGCCACGCCCGTGAGCTCGCGCGCATCGAGCTGGGCGTCGCCCTCGGTCGAACCTCCGTCACCCAAGAAGAGGTGTCCCCATGAACCCCACGCATCCCACGAAGTCGATGAAGCCCATGTCGTCCCTAGTCCCTCGTACGTTCCTCGCGCCCTCCTCGCTCGCCCTCGTCGCGCTGTTCGCTCTCGGCTGCGGCTCGGCGCAGGCCGACGCGCCCGAGCACGGCGGCGGTGAGCCAGACGCGGTGTCGGTGCAGGTCGCCCAAGCCACGGAGGGTCCGGTCGCGGCCTCCTACACGGGCACGGGCACGGTCCGCGGGCTCAACACCGCCACCCTCACCAGCCGCATGATGGGCTACGTCCGCACGCTCGACGCGACCGTGGGCCAGCGCGTCACGCGCGGACAGCTGCTGGCCACGCTGGACGACGCCGACCCCCGCGCCGGGCTGCTTCAGGCCCGCGCCGGCACGCTCGAGGCCGAAGCCGCGCGCGTGCAGTATGCGCAGCAGGCGGATGCGGCCGAGGCCGACCTCCGGCTGGCGCGCACCACCCACGAGCGCATCCAAGCGCTGGCCGCCGAGCGCGCCGTGCCCCAGCAGCGCGCCGACGAAGCCGCAGCCGCGCTCCGCGCCGCCGAGGCCCGGTTCGCCGCGAGCCAGTCCGGCATGAACCGCGCTTCGTCACGCATCGCCCAGAGCCAGGCCATGGTCCAGAGCGCGCGCAACGCCCTCGAGTACACGCGCGTCCGCGCTCCGTTCGACGGGGTGGTGCTCGCCCGCCCAGCGCAGGTGGGCGACCTGAGCGCCCCCGGCATGCCCCTCTACATCCTGGAGCAAGACGGCGGACGGCGCGTCGAGGTGGCCCTCCCCGAGTCGATGGTGGGTACGGTCTCCGTGGGTCAGGCCGTCACCGTGCGCGTGGAGGCCGCCGAACGTGTCCTGACGGGCACCGTCGGCGAGGTATCGCCGCTGGTCGACCCCGCCGCGCGCGCGTTCATGGTCAAGGTGGACCTGCCCGCGGACGCGCTCGACGGCGTCGACCCGGGGATGTTCGCCCGTGTGCTGTTCCCGCGGCCCGCCGAGGTGCGGCTGACCGTGCCCCGCGCCGCCGTCTCCGCGCGGGCGTCCCTCGACCGCGTGTTCGTGGTGAACGACGACGTCGCCGAGCTGCGCCTGGTGACCCTGGGTGCAGCCGTGGACGACGAGGTGGCGGTGCTGTCCGGCCTGTCGCCAGGTGAGACGGTGGTCGTGGATGCCCCCGCGACGCTGCGTGACCGTGACCATGTGGAGGTGCGCCCATGAGCTCCGAGCAGCCCAAGTCCGGCATGGCCGGCCGCCTCGCCGGCGCGTTCATCGGCAACAAGCTGACCCCGGTGCTCATCGTCAGCGCCGTCGCGCTCGGCGCCTTCGCCGTGCAGCTGCTCCCGCGCGAGGAGGAGCCACAGATCAAGGTCCCGATGGTGGACATCTTCATCGGCATGCCGGGCGCCACCGCCCGCGAGGTGGAGCAGCGCGTCTCGTCCCCCGTCGAGCGCCTGGTGCAAGAGGTGCCGGAGGTGGAGTACGTCTACTCCACCTCGAGCCCCGGTCAGAGCCTGGTCATCGCGCGCTTCCGCGTCGGGGCCAGCGAGGAGGACGCCATCCTGCGCGTGCGCGACCACCTCGCGGCGCACGCCGACCGACTGCCCAGCGAGGCCACTGCGCCCCTCATCCGGCCACGCTTCATCGACGACGTGCCCGTGCTGGCCGTCACGCTGTTCAGCGAGCGCTACGACAGCGCCCAGCTGCGCCGCGTGGCGGACGAGCTGCGCGCCGAGCTGAAGCAGGTCCCGGACGTGACGGAAGTGCAGGTCATCGGTGGCGAGGCGCGCGAGGTACGCGTGCTGATCGACCCCGAGCGCCTCGGCGCGCGCGGCCTGTCGCCGCTCGCCATCACGCAGGCGCTCGCATCGCAGAACGCGCGCATGCCGGCGGGGTCCGTCGCCGAGGGCGGGCGCGAGCTGCTGATCGAGACGGGCGCGGCGCTCGAGAACGCAGACCAGGTGCGCAGCGTCGTCGTCGGCGCCTGGGAGGGACGCCCCGTGTACCTGCGCGACGTGGCCGAGGTCGTGGACGGCGGGGCCGAACCTGCCTCGTACGTGCGCTTCGGCGCAGGCGCTGCGGCCGAGCACGACGAAGTAGCCGCCCGCGCAGGAGAGAGTGAGTGGCCCGCCGTGACCCTCGCCATTGCCAAGCGCGAGGGCACGAACGCGGTCGCGGTGGTGAGCGCCGTGATGGCGCGCCTCGAGACCCTGCGCGGCACGCTGGTCCCCAGCGACGTGCAGTTGAGCATCACCCGCGACTACGGCGAGTCCGCCGCCGAGAAGAGCGACGAGCTGCTGCTGCACATGGGGGTCGCCGTGGTCGGCGTGGCCCTCTTGATCCTCATCGCGCTGGGCCGACGCGAGGCGCTGATCGTGATGCTGGCCATCCCCGCCACCCTCGCGCTCACGCTGACCGTCTTCTACCTCTACGGCTACACGCTCAACCGCATCACGCTGTTCGCGCTGATCTTCAGCATCGGCATCTTGGTGGACGACGCCATCGTGGTGGTCGAGAACATCGCGCGCCACTACCACCTGCCCGAGAACCAGGGACGCCCGCTGCTCGAGGTGGCGGTGCGCGCCACGGACGAGGTGGGCAACCCCACCATCCTCGCGACCATGACGGTCATCGCGGCCATCCTGCCGATGGCGTTCGTGGGCGGCCTGATGGGGCCCTACATGCGCCCCATCCCAGTCGGCGCGGCGGCCGCCATGGTGTTCTCGCTGATCGTGGCCTTCGCGGTCACCCCTTGGGCCTCGGTGCGCCTCCTGAAGCGCCGCGACGCGGGTCACGCCGGCGAGGGGGAGCACGGCGGCGGGCACGGGCACGACGCCCCCGAGGGCGCCTCGACACGCGCGTATCGCCGCTTCGTCGGGTTCCTGATCCGCAGCCGACGCGCGCGCTGGACCTTCCTGATCGGCATCCAGGTGCTCCTGCTGGGCAGCCTGGCGCTGGTCGCGGTGGGCTGGGTGAAGGTCAAGATGCTGCCCTTCGACAACAAGAGCGAGTTCCAGGTGATGGTGGACATGCCCGAGGGCACCACCCTGGAGGAGACCGCCCGCGTCACTCGCGCCCTCGCGGACGTGGTGCGGCAGCGCCCCGAGGTGGTCAGCTACCAGAGCTACGTCGGCACGTCGGGCCCCATCACCTTCAACGGCCTGGTGCGCCACTACTACCTGCGCCAGGGCAGCCACATGGCGGACATCGTCGTGAACCTGGTGCCCAAGCACGACCGCGACACCCAGAGCCACGACATCGCGCGGGCGCTGCGCGAGGAGCTGCTGCCGGTGGCTGCGCGCTTCGGTGCGACCCTGCAGGTGACCGAGGTGCCCCCCGGGCCTCCGGTGCTGCAGACGCTCGTGGCCGAGGTCTACGGGCCCAACTACGAGCGGCAGATCGAGCTCGCCGGACAGATCCGTGACGCGATGACCGCGCTCGACGGCGTGGTGGACGTGGACGTGTTCATGGAGACCGCCCAAGCCGAGCGCCGCTTCGTGGTCGACGACGAGAAGGCTGCGCTGCACGGCGTGAGCGAGGCGCAGATCGCACGGACGCTACGCCTGGCCGTGTCGGGCGAACAGGTGGGACGCCTGCACGACGAGCGCATGCCGAGCGACGTGCCCATCCGCGTGCAGCTCGACCGCGCGACGCGCTCGGACCGTGACCGCCTGCTGGCCACACCCATCGCGGGGGCCGACGGACGCGTGGTGCCCCTGCGCGAGCTCGTGCGCGTGGAGGACGGCGTCCAGGAGCACAGCATCTACCACAAGAACCTGCTGCCCGTGGTCTACGTGACGGGCGACGTGGCTGGGGCCATCGAGAGCCCCGTGTACGCCATGCTCGAGCTCGGGCCGGCGCTCGACGACATCGCGCTGCCCGAAGGGTACGCGTTGACGCAGCTGACCGCCGAGCAGCCCAGCGACACCAGCCGCTACGCGGTGAAGTGGGACGGCGAGTGGCACATCACGTACGAGGTCTTCCGCGACCTGGGCGTGGCCTTCGGGGTCGTGCTGCTGCTCATCTACGTGCTCGTGCTCGCGTGGTTCCGCTCGTACCTGGTGCCCATCGTGATCATGTCGGCCATCCCGTTCTCGCTGGTGGGCATCCTCCCGGCGCACGGGCTGCTCGGCGCGTTCTTCTCGGCCACGTCCATGATCGGCTTCATCGCGGGCGCGGGCATCGTGGTGCGCAACTCCATCATCCTGGTGGACTTCATCGAGCTGCGCTTGGCCGAGGGCATGGCGCTCGAGGACGCGGTCGTGGACGCGGGGGCGGTGCGCTTCCGGCCGATGGTGCTGACCGCGGCGGCGGTCATCGTGGGCGCCGGCGTGATCCTGTTCGACCCCATCTTCCAAGGTCTCGCCATCGCGCTCATGGCGGGCGAGGTGGCCTCGCTGCTGCTCTCGCGCATGACCGTGCCGCTGCTCTACTACTCCCTGCGCAGCCACCAGGAGGCGCGGGCGCGCGTTTCGCGTGGGGACGCCAGCTGCTACGGTGACGCCCATGGTGAACCGGAAGTCAGCGGCGCGTAGCGACGAGGCGCTCATCGAGCGGGCCAAGAGCGGAGACGGCGCGGCGATGCAGGCACTCCTCACCGAGCTGAGCCCCTCGGTGAGGCGCTTCGGCCAGCAGCTGTGTCGGCACGAAGCCGACGCCATGGACGTCATGCAGGACACGCTGCTGGCCGTGGCCTCGCACCTGGGCGACTTCGAGCAGCGCGCGGCGCTCTCCAGCTGGGTGTTCGCGCTGGCGCGGAGCGCGTGCAACCGTCGTCGCCGGGGACTGAAGAATCAGCCCCACCTGCCGGAGAGCTCGGTGGCGCACCAGGCGGACGACGGGGCGACCCCGGAAGAGCGGCTGGAGGCCGCGCAGGTGGGCCGCGCCATCGGACGCGCGCTGTGCGGTCTGCCCGACGCCCAGCGCGAGGTCATCGTGATGCGCGACCTGTTGGGCCTGAGCGCCGCCGAGACTGCCGAGCGGCTGGGCATCACCGTGCCCGCCCTGAAGAGCCGGCTGCACCGCGCGCGGACGGCGCTGCGCGTGACGTTCGAGGCGCTCCCTCCCGCAGGGGACGACGAACCGTGGGACTGCGCGCGGCTGCCGTGAGTCGCAAACCGGAGGCTGCTGGCGCGCCGTCGACGAAGGGGCGACTGAGCGCGGAGGGAGCGCAGGGCGTTACGTCGGGCACGCAACCCGAGCGCGCGCGCACGTTCGCGACATTTCCGTGAACCCTCGTGGTGGATGCCTGGCTCCTACGGGCGAACGACGATTCCCACACAAGGAGCCCCCCATGTCCTGGTTCACCCGCACCCCCTCCCCCTCCAACGACCGTGCCCGACAGCTGGTCGCCGACGGCGCGCTGCTGCTCGACGTGCGCACCCCCGCCGAGTTCGCCGAGGGGCACGTCGAGGGCGCTCTCAACATCCCGGTCCAGGAGCTGGGCGCGCGGATGGGCGAGATCCGCGGCCGGTCGAACGTAGTGGTCTACTGCAAGAGCGGTGGGCGCAGCTGCGCCGCAGCGGGGATGCTGGAGAAGGCGGGGCACCACGTGCTCGACGTCGGCGCCATGCGCAACTACTGACGCTGACGTCGCCGCATCGCGGGCGTCGACGCCGCTGGATTGCGGAGACGCGCCTCCGTACGCTCGCCCCATGGACTACGTTCTCCTGGTGCTCGGCGCGCTGTGCTGCCTGGCGCTGCCCACGCTGCTGCTGGGCGCCCCGTTGGCGGCGCTGGGGGTCTCGCAGGTTCGCAAGCGACCCGAGCGGCGTGGCGTCTTCGCGGTCGCCGTCGCCACCGCCAACGCCATGCTCTCGGGCCTCGTGTTCGGCGTCACGGGTCTGGTCATGGGGATGGGAGTCGAGAGCGAGGACGCTGGCGTCGTGTTGGAGTTCCTGCTCGGGACGGGCCTGTGCGGTGGCGCATTGCTCGGCTTCGCCCTGACGCTGCTGGTCGTGACCATGGCGACCCGCCCACGCACGTCTCCGAGCGCGCCAGGCGCGGTGGAAGGTGGCGTGGACGTGGGTCTTCACCGAGAGCGCGCCCTCCGTCGCGGACGCCGATGGCTGGTCGTTTCCGCGGCACTTCTCGTAGTGGGCGTCGCGACGAGCCTGGTGTCATTCATCTTCTCGCTCTCGCTCGGGCTCATCTCGCTCGGGCTCGCGGTGATCACCGTGCGCCCCCTCGCCCTCGCGTTCGTCACGCTCCACAGCCTCGTCGCGCTGCTGGCCGGTCGCCATGCGGTGCGCGCGCCCCGCGATGCACGCTCGACGCTGACCGCGGCGACCGTGATCGCCATCGCTGGCGTGTTGGCGGCCTCGACCATCGCGGTCTTCGGCCCATCTTTCTTCGAGTCGCTGCTCGACCGCGCCGCCGACGTGCTGACCGCACCGCGCTGACCTCTACCAACGCGCCGACGCGGCCGCGCCATCGCGGGGCGCTCGAGCCGTTGGGACATGGACGCGCGGGTCCCGTGAGTGGTGAAGCATGCTTCGCGTGGCGGCCCCGGATGGTCGGCCCAACGCTCTTCAGACCGGTTTGGGCGCGAAAGCGTCGCAGGTGCCCTGCGGGTGGATTGGCCCCGGCACAGCGCCGCACGTGCCGCACGCAGCAGCGTTCCCCTGGTACAGCGCGCAGGCGATGCACTGCTTGCTGGGGTCGGCGGATGCGTCGACGTAGTGGAGAGCCGAGCGGGTGGCCTGCGCCGTGGCGTCGACGGCGCCGGTGCACGTGAGGGCCTCGGGCTCACTCCCACCGCAGCCGAGCGCGCCGAGAGCACCGAGGGCGGCTCCAGACGCGGTGACGCGGGCGAGGAAGACGCGACGAGAGAGACGGACGGGCTGGTTCGTGGACATGCTGGGTTCTTTCAAGGTGTGATGGTGTTGGCGCCAGCCGTTGGTGCTGGAGCCGGGGCGAGCGCGCGCGCTTGCGCGATGATGGTGTGCAGCGGCTGCCCAACGCCTTCGTGGCGGGTCACGACGTGACCTTCCGCATCAATCAGGGTGATGAGGGCGCTGTGGGCGAACTCGCCGCTGGGCAGCCGACGGTACTGAATGCCGAGCGCCATCGCGAGATCTCGCGTGCCCTCTTCGTCGCCCCGCACCAGGCGGAAGCGCACAGGGTCGAGGCCGCGCTCGCGCGTGATGGCGCCCAGGCGCTCGGCCGTGTCGCGCTCGGGGTCGAAGGTGGCGGCCACCACGCGGAGGCTCGGATCGCCGACTTCTTCCGTGACGCGGGCGAGATCCGTGAGGATCAGCGGACAGATCGTGGTGCAGCTCCCGTAGAACATGGTGATGAGCGCAGGCGCCCCGCTCAGGTCCCGGAGGCGCACGCTCGCGCCCGAGGAGTCAGCGAACGCCACGTCGAGGTCGTGCAGCGTCGCTCGACGGTCCATTCCCTCGATGGCGGCCAGCGCCGTGTGCTCGTGCGCGGCGTGTCCGCTCGGTTCACCCTCTCCGCTGGCCGCTGGAGCGGGATGCGCCTCGTGGTCGTCATGACCGGTGTGCTCGCTCTCGTGGCCGCCACACCCGGCGAGCAGGAGGAGCAGGACTGCAGGGTTCATCTTGGTCATGGAGGGTCCCTTCATCGCGCGCACCGGAAGCCCAGGTTCGGGACCGTGTAAGACGCGCGCAGGCTGGAGCGAAACGCGTAGCGCATGAACGCGGCATAGTCGGCGGCGTCGCGCGCCGAGACGCTGCCGCCACCGCAGAACTGCGAGCTCTCTCCGTCACCGCGCTCGCGGTTGTCGGAGTCCACCATGGCGGCGTTGAAGTCGAGCACCCACTCCCACACGAGGCCGTGCATGTCGTGCACGCCGTGACGGTTGGCGGGTGCCGCGCCCACGCGCGCCAGGGTGCCGCGCGGGGTGCCGTACCAGGCGAGGATGCGGGCCACGAAGGCGGGGTCACGGCTCGCGTCGAGGCGCGTCTCGTCCGCCTGGGCCACCAGCTCCCACTCGTGCTCGCTGGGCAGCCGTCGCCCGAGCGACGAACAGTAAGCGCGGGCGGCGAACCACGAGACGTGCGTGACCGGCTGGCGCGGATCGGCGTCCCCGAGGTCGAGTGGCCCACCCCAGTGCGCGAGGTAGCTCTCGTCCGCGAAGAGCAGCGGCGTGGTGCCTCGCTGCCAGCGCGGCGCGCTCCGCACGAAGGCGAGGAACTGGGCGTTTGTGACTGGCGTCCGCTCGATCTCGAAGGCGGGCACCAAGACCGCCTCGGTGGCTGTCCCGCGGCCGTAGAAGGGGAAGAGCACGGCCTCGGCGACGGGCACCAGCGGCGTTCCGGCTGTCTGAGCGGCGCTGGCGAGCGCGACGCTGCCGACGAGCCCGAGCATGATGCTGGTCCACGCGAGGCCGTTCTTCACGGATGTGCGCCTGTAGCGGGGCGGGGCATGTCCCGGCGAGCGGTGGCGACGACCTCGTTGCTGACCGGGGGCAACCGGTTGCCCATACTGGCGCGCACGTACGTGAGGACGTCTGCGATCTCGTGGTCCGTGAGGTTGGCGAAGGCGGGCATGACGCCGTTGTACGGACGCCCGCTCACCGTGATGGGACCCGAGAGCCCTGCGAGCACGACGGTGGCCAGCTCGGACTCGGGCCGTCGTAGGTAGTCGCTCGCGGCGAGCGGCGGGAAGACTCCCTGGAGGCCCTCGCCCGTGCGCTGGTGACAGGCGGCACAGACACCGCGGTAGGTGGCCTCGCCCCGGCTCATTCGCACAGCAAGCGGCTCCTGTCCCTCGGGCGCCGCCGCCAGCGCGGCCACCACCTCGGGCGCCTGGTCGCCCAGATAGATCTCGTCCACCTCTTGGCCGGAGTAGACCGTGAGCTGCTCGTCGCCGGTCACGCGCAGCATGCCGAGCGCACCCTTGTTGAACGCCCGCAGCAACGAGTGGTCCACCAAGATATACGTGCCCGGCACCTGCACGCCGAAGTCCACCACCGAAGCGCCGCCGGCCGGCACCAGGGTGGTCTGGACGTCCTGCGTGGTGCGCGTGCCACCCTCGAGCCACACACGGTCGAAGATCTCGCCGATGACGTGGAACGAGCTGATCAGGTTGGGGCCACCGTTCCCGAAGAAAATTCGGACGTTCTCGCCTACGTTGGCGGTCAGCGCGCCCTCGCCCACCAGCGCACCGTCGCGGCCGTTGAAGATGACGTAGGACGGGTTCTCGTCGATGGCGCGCTGCATGTCGAACGGCTGCAGACCCGCCGCGCGGTAGTTGCCTGTGGTGTAGAAGTCGCCCTGCATCACGTAGTACTCGTGGTCCACCTCGGGGAAGCCCTCTTCGGGCTCCACCACGATGAGCCCGTACATGCCGTTGGCCACGTGCATGCCCACGGGCGCGGTGGCGCAGTGGTAGACGTAGACGCCTGCGTTGAGCGCCTGGAACGAGAACTGCGTCTGATGGCCGGGCGCCGTGAACGAGCTGGTGGCGCCACCGCCGGGTCCCGTGACCGCGTGCAGGTCGATGTTGTGCGGCATCGTGTTGTCCGGGTGGTTCGCGAGGTGCATCTCCACGTAGTCACCGCGGCGAACGCGGATCATCGGGCCAGGCACGGTGCCGCCGAAGGTCCAGAAGTTGAACGTGGCGCCGTCGGCGATCTCGCGCGTCTCCTCGCGCACCTCGAGCGTCACCGAGACGCGGGCCGGGCTGGTGCGGCCGGTGGGGGGCGCTGCCATGGGGGGCACTCCCAGCTGGGCCACGACCTCGATCAGCGATGTGGGGTCCACCCGCTCCACGGGCGCCGGGAGGGCCTCCGGGTCGAGGACAGGCGCGGGTGTCTCCGCGGCTTCTTCGGCCGGGGCGGCCTCCGAGCACGCGACGGCACCAGCACACAGCGCGAGGATGACACCCAGTCTCGTGTAGGTCGTGGTTCGCATCGTCTATCTCCTGACGCGAACGTAGGCCTCGACGGGCGGCGGCAGTATGATCTGCGTCAGGTCAGCGCTGCGCCGCCAGCAAGACCTCGCCGAGCGCCGCCGAGAGGCCGCGCGGGTGCTTGAAGAAGGTGTAGCGGCCACCACCCAGCATCTGCGGGAGGTGGAAACGCGCGTCGTGATCGATGGCGAAGGCGTGCACGTGGACACGCTTCGCGTCGGCCTCGCGGATGGCCTGCCGTACGTCCGCCACCCCATGGCGGCCCTCGTAGCGGTCGTAGTCGTTGGGCTTCCCGTCCGTGAGGAGCAGCAGCAGGCGCCGCTGGGCTTGGGTACGGGAGAGCAGCGCCGTGGCATGCCGGATGGCGGGCCCAATGCGCGTGTAGCCCTCTGGCTCGACGCTCGCGAGGCGATGGCGCGCCCCCCGCCAAGGCTCCTGAAACCCCTTCACCACGTCGAAGCGGCAGTGCGTCCGCGTGTGGCTGTGGAACGCCCCGACGCCCAGCTCGATGTCGAACGACGCGAGGGCCTCGCCGAGCACCAGCGCCGCGTCGATCTCGAGTTCGAGCACGCGGGTGTCGTCCACCCAGCCGTCGGTGGAGAGGCTGCTGTCCACGAGCAGCAGCACCGCGAGGGTGGGTGCGCTGCGCCGGCGCTGCCGGTTGAGGCGGTCGGGAGGCGTGGTGCGGGCCGCGAGGCAGGCGTGCCGGTCCACCATGGCGTCCTCGTCGATCTCGATCCCGTCGAGCTGCCGCGAGCGCCAACGCCGTGACACCTCGA
This sequence comes from Sandaracinaceae bacterium, assembly GCA_020633055.1. Lineage (NCBI taxonomy): Bacteria > Pseudomonadati > Myxococcota > Polyangiales > Sandaracinaceae > Sandaracinaceae bacterium. Next base: position 172,163 of record JACKEJ010000011.1, read on the forward strand.
GCTGCTCGAGCTCGGCCCGGACGGCCTCCACCTCTCTGCGCAGCGGGAGCAGGCGCGCGGCCATCTTCTGCTCGGCGGCTGCGGCAGCCACGCGGCGGCGGACGCGCCCGGCCTGCACGTGGCACCACCCCTCACGGTAGCTGCGCCGGCGCTCGTCCCACTCGGGATACGGGATCCCGAGCGAAGCCACACCGTCCGCCACGTCGCCCGCGCCACCCTCCAGCATCACGTCCACGCGCAGCAGCGAGCGCGCACGCTCGACGCTCCGGACCACCTCGCGCAGGTCCAGCTCCTCGAGCGCCTGGGCGTGATCGGCCAGCTGGTCATCGCCGTCCAACTCCTTCATCCCACCGGTGTAGGTCTCGGCCGTGTGCACCTTCTCGAAGGAGTGAACCAGGGGGTTCACCTCGTCCGGCTCGTCCGGCAGCTCCACGCGGGTGATGTGCTCCACCGCCCTGCCCTTCACCTCGGTGCCGCTCGGAAGCGCGTCCTGGCTGGCAGGGCCGCGCACGCTCGCCCACACGCTGCTGCTCTGCGAGCCCAGCCCACCGAACAGGGGGAAGCTGCGCAGCGGCCCGGGGAGCGCCTTGAACAGCGCCACCTGCTGTGGCCAGGGCAGGACGTGGGCGTGCTCCACGAAGGCCCGCGCTTCTTCTGTGAGCGGCAGACCCAGGCGGGCCGCAGCCCACGTGTCGAGCGCGCCCTGACGCGAGTCTAGCGACCCCACGCGCCCCGCAAGCGCTTCGGCGCCGAGCGCAACGCAGCCCTCGGCCGCCACAGGGAGCTCTTCCTGGAGCACCCGCAGGACGACATCGGACACCGCCACGGCGGCGATAGCGCGCTCGTCGGGCCCCGCGTCCGCTGGCAAGAACACGGGTGCGCAACGCATCGCGGTGGTCACGAAGGCCACACGGACCACGTACGCCAGCTCGTTGCGCTCCGGGTCTGCCGCCCACTCCATCCTCGCGGGAAGGAAGATAACGTCATCTCGGTATGACCCGTCGCCCTCGGCCTCGCGTACCTCGAGCGAGCGTTCGCCCAGCGCGCTCGCCAAGAGCCGCAGGCGCGGCACCAGGGGCTCGAGGCGCACCTCGCGCAGTAGCTGCTCCTTCGAAGGCACGGCCCCACGGCGCTTGCGCACCGCGTCGTAGAGCCAGCCGAAGAGCGCCTCGTCCCAGGCCATGCGCCCCTCAGAACACCAGGTGGACGACGTCGCGGAGAGCCCCTGCGACCTCCGGGTCGTCGGTGAGGGGGGCCACCACGGTGTGCACGCACGCCACCCGCGGGTCCACCCCGGCGCGGATTAGGCGCCCCGCGTTCACCAGCAGCCGCGTGGAGACCGTCTCGGCGAGGCCCAGCTCGGAGAGCGAGCGGACCTTGCGCGCCAGCCCCACCAGGCGCTTGGCCACGGCGGCTTCGATGCCCACCTCGCGCGTCACGATCTCGGCCTCCACCGCAGCCTCGGGGTAGGTGAAGTCAATGCCCACGAAGCGCTGCCGCGTGGACGGTTTCAGCTCTTTGGGCCCGCGCCGGTAGCCCGGGTTGAAGCTAGCCACCAGCTGGAACTCGGGGGGCGCGATGAGCCGCTCGGCGTGCCGGTCCACGAACAGCTCGCGGCGGTGGTCGGTGAGCGGGTGGAGCACCACGATCACGTCCTCGCGCGCCTCGGCCACCTCGTCCAGATAGAGGATGGCGCCCTCACGCACCGCGCGCGTGACGGGACCGTCTTGCCAGACTGTGTCGCCACCGCGCACCAGCCAGCGCCCGAGCAAGTCCGCCGCGCTGGTCTCGTCGTTGCACGCCACTGTGACCAGCTCGCGCTCGAGGCGGTGCGCCATCGCCTCCACGAAGCGTGACTTGCCACACCCGGTGGGCCCCTTGAGCAGCACGGGGAGCCGCTGGGCGTAGGCCGCGAGGAAGACCTCCTCCTCGCGACCGGTGGCTCGGTAGTACGGCATCACGCCTCGGCGGCGTCGAGCGCGCTGCCCGACGCGGCGTCAGCGCCGGCACCCTCGTCCTCGTCCTCGTCGAGCGCGGGGGCGCCACCCTGCACCTCACCCTTGGGGAGCCCGTGGCGAATGAAGTTGTAGATGAAGGCGGTGACCCCCACGGTGAAGAGCGAAGCTGCGAGGATGAGGCCCCAGAAGTGCACCTCCACCTCCTCCTGAACGGCCAGGAACTCCATGCCCATGCGGCGCTCGAGGACCACCTGTGAGACACCGGCCACCCCGAAGGCCAGGGTCATCGCGATCATGCCGATGTTCGACGTCCAGAACGCGACCGTTGCGCTCGGAGTGTCATACAGCTTGCGCCCAGACAGCAGCGGCATGGCGTAGGTGATGATGGCGAGGATCAACATCGCGTACGCGCCCCAGAAGGCCATGTGCCCGTGCATCGCCGTGACCAGCGTGCCGTGCGTGTATAGGTTCACTTGCGGCAGCGTGTGAGCAAAGCCCAAGAAGCCCGCGCCCACGAACGACATGACGCAGCAGCCCACCGTCCACGCGAGGGCCACCCGGTTGGCATGCTTCCGCCCTCCCTTCTTTGCCATGGTGATGCCGTACATGGCCATGCCCAGAAAGGCGAGCGGCTCGAGGGCGCTGAAGATGCCGCCAATCCACAGCCAGTAGCGCGGCGTGCCGATGTAGTAGTAGTGGTGGCCCGTTCCGAGGATGCCCGAGAGGAACGTGAGTCCGACGATCACGTAGAGCCACTTCTCGATGACCTCACGATCGATGCCCGTGAGCTTGATCAGCAGGAACGCCAAGATCCCGCCCATGATCAGCTCCCACACACCCTCCACCCAGAGGTGCACCACCCACCAGCGCCAGTACGAGTCCTCGGTCTGGCTGTCCGTGGGGATCATGCCCGGCAGATAGAGAAGCGCCGCCATCAGGAGGCCGAAGAAGAGAACGGAAGCGGTGGTAGTGACGCGCTTGCCCTTGAGGATGGTCATCCCGATGTTCGCAATGAAGAGCAGCACGTCGACCACCACCAAGTAGTCGAGCGGCCGCGGGATCTCGAGGAACTTGCGGCCCTCCCACCACGAGAAGTGGAACCCGATGATGGCCGTCACACCCACCGCGACGAACGCCGCCAGCTGGACCACCGCGAGCTTGGGCCAGAAGAGTTCACGCTCGGCCTCTTCGGGCACGATGTAGTAAGCCGCCCCCATGAAGCCGCACAGGTTCCACATCACCAAGAGGTTGGTGTGCGTGGCGCGCGCCGTGTGGAAGGGGATGACGTCGTGCAGCCCATCCATTCCCGCGTGCGCGAACGCCATGATGAAGCCGTAGACGATCTGCAGGCCGAAGAGGAGCATGCAGGTCGCGAAGAACCAGTACGCGATGCGCTGTGACTCGTATTTCATGGGGCGCTCGTTCCGTCGTGGAGAGTGGCGAGATAGGTGGTGAGCGAGGCGACCTGCTCGTCGGTGAGCGGCAGGTCAGGCATCGCGGTGCCGGGCCGCACCGACTGGGGGTTGCTCAGCCAGCGGCTCAGGTAGTCCTGGTCGAAGCGGCTGCCGACGCCGTCGAGGGCCGGCCCGACCGTGCCGCCACGGCCACCGACGGCGTGACAGGCGGTGCACATCTGGTCGAAGATGGGAGGCCGCCCGTCGGCGACGGGCACCTGGACGGCGGAGCCCATGTGCGCTGCCAATGGTGGGTCTGCCGGGAACCCGTTGAGGTCCATCTCGTCCACCCAAGCGAAGAACGCGACCAGATCGCTGATCTGCTGCTCCGTGAAGTCGTACTGCTGCATGCGACGCCGCCCGGGGTACATGGCCTCGGGGTCGCGCAAGATGGCGGAGATGAACTCGGGCCCGCGGCGGGAGTGCACGCGCGTGAGCTCGGGGGCGTAGTAGGCCCCTTCGCCGAGGATGGTGTGACAGCCCATGCAGTTGGAGCTGTCGAAGAGGTGCTTGCCGCGGATGGCCGCTGGCGTGAGCAGATGCTCGTTGGTCTGGCCCGGGATCTGTCGGAAAGTGTCCACCGTCAGAAGAACGAACGAGAGGCTGCAGAGCCCCGTCCCGACGAGGAAGAACATGCGTGCTGCCGACTTCGAGAGCATGGCGGGGTCAACCTCGAGCCGAAGAGGAGTTCAGCACCTGCTCGAGCTCGAGCGCGCGCGGGAAGAGCACGTTGGACTCGAGGTGGATGTGCTGGTGCAGGTCCAGCTCCACTGCGGCGAGCGCTGCGTACAGGGCGCGGTAGCTCCCGCACGCGTCCTCCGGCGCGCGAAGCTGGTTGCTCAGCCGATGAATGGTCTCGAGCGCCTCGCCCGCGTCCTCGTGCTCGGCGTTCATCATGCTGATGGGGTGGAGCACCGTGCCGAAGGGTCCCGTGACGGGCCCGGTCGCCGCAGCCAGCGCCTGGATGTAGGGGAAGAGCACGCGCTCCTCTTTCAGGAGGTGCATGTTGAGTTCGTCCAGCATGCCGAGGACCACGGGAGACAGCTCGAGCAGCTCGGGGTGGGCTTCCCCGTGCACCCGCGCCACCTTCTTCATCAGCTGTTCGATGCGCGGCAGCTCCTGCCACATGAACGTGTGGTGCACGTCCAGGATGTGCTGGGCGAGAGTTGCGAGGGGAGCCACGCGCCAGTCGGTCTGTTCATCCTCGTGGCGCGCGGGGGCCTCGAGCTCCGCGATGACCCTGGTGGGGTCCGCACCCACCTTGGCGCAAGCGTCGCCGAGATTGCGGCGCCCTCCGCAGCAGTAGTCGATGCGGTGCGCCTCGAAGACGCGCGCCGCGTGCGGGATGGCGGACGCGAGCTCGCCGATGGTCGTCTGTAATGAGATGGTCATGTTCAGCCTCCAGCCCTGAGCGTGGGGGGAAGCCGAACCGGCGGGTATGATCTGCGTCAGCTCAGCCGGCGACCGACTGACGCAGCACGTCGATGCTGGGCAAGACGATGCTGTCGCGGTGGATCAGCACCACGCGGCTCTTCTTCCAGACGCTGAGCGTGCGGATGACCGTCTCGACGCGGGCATCGATGTACGTGGCGATCTGCTGACGACTCAGACCAAAGGGGATGACTGTCTCGCCGCCCTCGAGTTCGTCACCGAAGCGGTCGGCCAGGTTCAGCAGGAAGAGCGCGAGGCGACGCGCCACAGTCCCCGCGGCCATCACGTCGATCTTGCCGTGCAGCAGGCGCAACTGAGCGAGCAGCGTGCGGTTCATGGCGTTGGCCACACGCGAGTCGCGCTGCATGCGCTCGATGAGGGTCACGGCGTTGATGGACAAGATGACCGCCTGTGCGCTGGCCACCACGGCGTCGGCGCCGTAGCGGCGACGCTCCAGCACCACGGGGGCGCCGGGACACTCAGTAGGCCCGAAGAACGCCATGAGCGTGACCTCGGCCGAGGGCGTGGGGCGCCGGATCTCCACGAGCCCGGACACGATGTAGTGGAAGCTGTGCGAGTCGGCGCCATGTCGCCAGAGGAACTCGCCACGCCGCACCGTGGAGAGCGAACAGGTAGTTTCGAGCTCCAGCAGCTCGCGCTCATCCAGGTCGGCGAAGAACCGGCAGCCCCGCATCCGACGACGGAGCATCGTCTCGGTCTTCTGGGGAAGCGGGCGCGACATGGCGCGCGACGCTAGCACGTTTTCCGGCATGGACATGACGCATGTCATAGTCGCGCACGCGCGAGGGCCCAATCCTTCGAGTGTCATGGTCATCGATCCCGATCTGACGCTCGAAGAACTGACCCTCCGCGTGGGCGGATCGGGGGCGCCCCTGCTAGCCGAGGCGCTGCCCCGCGCGCTACGTCACGAGACCCTGCGTCAGCTCTGCCACCGGCACGACGTGCCCCTCGATGCGCTGGTCAGCGAACTCCGCCGCGCCGTCGACTGCGGTCCCATCGAACTCGGGGTGAGCGCGCTCATCGGGCACATCCTCCGCGACCATCACGACTTCGAGCGGCACGAGGCTCCCCGGCTGGCGGAACTCGCCGGCGACGTGGCTCGCATGCACGGTCGAACGCAGCCGGAGCTCATTCGCCTATCCGAGTACGCCGAGAGCCTGGCGGACGAGCTCGAAGCGCACCTCGCCCGCGAAGAGCGGGTGCTGTTCCCCTTCCTGCTCGCGCTCGACGCAGCCGCGAAGTGTGGTGGGGAGCGGCCGCAGGCGCCCTTTGCTTCACTGCGCCATCCCCTCCAGATCATGAGCGCCGAGCACGCCGTGGAGGACTCGCTGCTCGAGTCGATTCGCGCACTCACGGGAGGCTACGCCTGCCCCTCCGATGCCGACGAGCCGTGGCGCGAGCTCATGGAAGGGCTCCGCGGGCTCGACGTCGACCTGACGCGTCACGTCCTGATCGAGGACGGGGTGCTGTTCCCCCTGGCGCTGGCCCTCGAAGAGGAGCTGCAGCGCGACGACTGAGACCCCTTGTTCGGCACCAAAGCGAGGTTGTATGCCCAGGCCCACAGCAGTCCCCTTCGACCAGGCCCCCTTCATCCTCTTCTGGGAAACCACGCGCGCTTGCGACCTGGCGTGCCTGCACTGCCGAGCCTGCGCGGTACCCACGCGGGACGCGCGCGAGCTGACCACCCGCGAGGGCAAGCGATTGCTGGATGAGGCCGCAGCGATGGGTACCAAGCTGGTGGTCCTCACAGGCGGCGACCCTGCCAAGCGCTCCGACATCGTCGAGCTGGTTCGTCACGGCACGTACCTGGGTCTCCGCATCGCGCTCACGCCTAGCGCCACACCGCTGGTCACACGCGAATGGCTCGAGCGCTTGCGCGACGCCGGCGTCGCGCGGGTGGCCATCAGCATCGACGGCGCCAGCGCCACGACCCATGACCGCTTTCGGGGTGTGGTCGGGTCATGGGCACGCTCGCATCAGATCCTGGACCACGCGCGGTCGCTGGGGCTCTCGACGCAGGCCAACACCAGCGTCAGCGCCCGCAACGTGAGCGAGCTGCCACTGCTGGCTACCCAGCTCGCCGACCGGCGCATCAACCTGTGGGGCGTGTTCTTCGTAGTGCCCGTGGGGCGTGCCACTGGGAGCGAGACGCTGCCGACCGACGAGGTCGAGCGCCAGCTCGAGTGGCTGGCCCTGCTGACCGCGCGCGCGCCGTTCGACATCAAGACCACCGCGGCGCCGCAGTTCCGGCGCGTGCTGCTCCAGCGCAACACGAAGCAGCAGAGCGTCGTGGGGCTGCGCGACGTCGGAGGCGAGGACGCCATCGGCCGCGTCCGACGCGGCATCAACGACGGTCAAGGCGTCGCGTTCGTCTCGCACGTCGGGGACATCCAGCCGAGCGGCTTCCTGCCCGTCGTGGCAGGCAACGTGCGGGCGGAAGGTCTGACCGCCACGTACCAGCGGTCGTCAGTCTTCCTAGCGTTGCGTGAGCCGGACCTGCTCGAAGGGGCCTGTGGGAGCTGTGAGTTCCGCAAGGTCTGCGGCGGTTCGCGGGCGAGAGCCTACGCTGCCAGCGGGAGCTTCCTGGCGGAGGACCCGGCCTGCCCGTACGAGCCGGCCACCGCGAGGGCGTCTTGACCACCGCGGTGGTCATCGGCGCTGGCGTGGCCGGGCTGGGCGCGGCAGCGCGGCTGCGGCGAGCCGGGGCCCGTGTGACGCTGCTCGAGGCGGGCGCTCGCGTGGGAGGCCTGGTCGAGACGGAGCGTACGGGCGGCTGGGTGATCGAGCACGGCGCCGATAGCTTCCTCTCGAGCAAGTCGCAGATGACACAGCACCTCGCGTGGCTGGGCCTCGAGGGCAAGCTCGTGCGCAGCGGCAGCGCCCCGCGCCGCGCCTACATCGCAGGCCGAGGGGGCCTCGAGCCGCTCCCCGCGAGCCTCTTCCGCTTCGAGCGGGGCGCGGTGCGGGAGCTGCTGGGATCGCGCCTGCTGAGCCCCAGCGCGAAGCTGCGCCTCCTGCTCGAGCCCTTCGTGACGCGCGCAACCGAGGAAGAGAGCGTGGCCGGCTTCATGGGGCGTCGCTTCGGCGTGGAGGTGGCGGAGCACATCGTGGAGCCCATGCTGCGCGGGGTCTTCGGCTCGCCCACGAGCGCGCTCGGCATGCAGGGCGCCATGCCCAAGCTCGCCGACCACGAGCGCCGCTACGGGAGCGTGGGGCTGGCCCTGATGCTGGCGCCACGGAGCGGCGAGCAGGGAGGACTGGTGACGCTCTCGGGTGGCATGCAGACGCTCGTCGAGGCGCTGGCGCAGGAGGTGGCCCCCTGGACGTACCTCGGCGTCCCGGCACAGAGCATTCGGCGGACGAGCGTGGGGCAGCTGCGCGTGATCACCAGCCGACACGGAGAGATCGAGGCCGACACCGTGGTGCTGGCCTGCCCGACCTGGATGGGCGCGCGGCTCGTCGCTGGACTGGACCCCACGCTCTCGGACCAGCTCGCCATGATCCGGGCGTCGGACGTGAACGTGGTGTCCCTGGGCTACCACGCCGCCGACCTGCCCTTCATTTCGAAGGGCGCGACTGGAGACGGCGATTGGGCCGCGGGCGTAGACGGCACAGGCTTCCTGGTGGACCCTGCGCTCGGCCGCGCGCTGGTCGCGTGCACGTGGGCGAGCCGCAAGTGGCACGGCCGCGCGCCGCGCGGCGAGGTGTTGGTGCGCTGCGTGATGGAGGCCCCGCCCGGCTGCAGCGACGCCGAGTTGGTGGAGTTCACGCGCGCGGAGCTGCAGCACTTCGTGGGCATCACGGCGGAGCCCACGCTCTCGCGGACCAAGCGCAGGCTGCGGGCGCTGCCCATCTACGCCCCGGGACACCACGCGCACGTGGCCGACGCACGCGCGCGGGCACGCGAGCTGGGCATCGAGCTCGCCGGCAACGGCTACGACGGAATCGGCGTTCCGGACTGCCTCGCGAGCGGGCTGCGCGCGGCGGCCCGTGTGCTGCGTGACCCCGCATAGCAGCGAAGAGGAGGCGCCCGCTCGACTGGAGTGGCCACGCCGAGCGCCGCCTTCCCACGGCGGTCGCTCAGCGCGTGTAGCGCAGCTCCAGCTCTGCGAAGTGGGCCAGCTCGTCCACCGGGTAGGCGTCGGTGAAGGCACGAAAGAGGCTGTAGTTGGCGCGCAACGCGAGACCCGTGCCGATCTGCCAGCGCGCGCCGACGTCGGCCTCGAAGCCAGCCAGCCCGTCACCGCTGAGCGCGCCCGCCTCTGGCCGCACGAACAGGTGGGTGTCGAGCGTGAAGCGCAGCTCGGCGTTGGCGTTCACGGCGGCGTGGAAGACCGCGCCTGCGACGTTCGAGCGACCCCCGATAATGTCCGCGAAGCCGAGCCAGATGTGCGCCGTGGGGTAGAGCTGGTCCCACGCTTCGTTCTTCGCGGTCCCTGGGTCGTCGCCAGACGCGTAGAAGCCCTCGAGCGCGAGGCGGAGATGATCCTGCGCGAGCGTGACGCCTGCCTCGGCGTCGAACTGGAACGCGCGCAGCTTGGCGGCCCCGGTGCGCCCGAGCTGCACCCCAGCCTCGGCGCGATAGTCGAACAGGCCGATGCGCTGCCTGGCCCGAACGCCCAGCGTGGAGCGCTGGAGTCCCGGCGTGCCGGGGATGCCCCCCGAGCTGGCCGCGGCGCGCAGTTGCTCCAACAGGTAGACGTCCAGCGCGAGCCCCTCATGGAGCAACGGTCCGAGCGCCGCGTAGGCGCCCAGCAGGTACGCGTCGGTGTCTGCGAAGTTGTTGGTGGCCCCCTCCACCAGCTGCGCCCCGAACACGTCGAGCCACGCCCCGCTGCCCAGGTCCACGCGGACCTTGGCCGCATCGAACGCGCGCCCCATGGGGTGCCAGGGGACGGACCCGAGCACCAGGTGCTCCCCGTAGTTGAGCTCCTGGCGACCCAGCTGCACGCTCACCCGGTCGGTGGCGATCGTGATGAAGCCCTGGTGCAGACCGAGAGCGGCGTCCGTGAGGTCGGCGCCCGAGGACCACGCCCCCGAGGCCTGTGGCTCGATGCGCGCCGAGAGCCGCACACGTCCCAGCTCGATGGGCGTGAGGATGAGCGCGAAGCGAAAGCGAAAGCGGACGAAGTCGTTGTCCGCGAGGCCGAGTTCGTCGTAGCCTGTGCGCACCTCGGGACGCGTGAAGGCGTCGAGCCCCCAGTCGAACGGCCACGCTGCGGGCGCGGCGGGCGCCTCCGGTGGCGGCTCGCTCGGTGCAGACTGCTCCTCCGGCACGGGCGCAACGTCTTCCTGCGCTGTGGCCTCGGCGTCGCCTGCGCCCACCGCGTCGCCCTCCGCGGGCGCGGCCGTGGCGTCCGTTGGCGAGGCGGAGGGAGACTGCGCCCCCGCTTCCCCCGAGGCGCACAGCAGCAGCGCGGCGACCAGCGCCGCCATCCTCACGAGCTGGCGTGGCACGGCGCGGCCCGCGCCCATGATAGTGTCGCACCACACCTGTCCGTCGAGCACATAGCGCACCTGGACTGCCCGCACGGCGCCGGCCTCGAGCGCGCCCACCGCCTTGTCCAGCGTCCAGGTGCGCTCCTCCGCGTACGCGGTGGCAGCGGCCTTGGCGCGCACCTCGAGGGGGCTGTCGAGCGCGCGCAGGTCCTCGAGGTAGGTGTCGAAGGTCGCCTCGTCGAGAGAGGCGCGGTACACGTCCGGGAGCTCGCTGAGCTTCATGGTGTGGTCCTTTTCGAGGGGATGAGCGGGAGCACCCGGATGGCGGGGCTCGGCGCAGGACAAGCGGGTTCGCATGCGCCGCAGCCCGTGCAGCGGTCTCCGTCCACGACGGGGTAGAGCCCATCCAGCCTGAGCGCGCCAGGCTCGGGGCAGCGCTCCACGCAGACGCTGCACACCTGCCCTGCGCCCGCCAGGCAGCCGAAGCGGTCGACCGTGGCCCGGAACGACATGCTGGGGAGCGCCACGCGGCGACGCGCGCTCGGCCTTGCCCACGGTGGCGCGGGCGCAGCTTCCCCGTCGGCGGCCAGCGCCTCGGCCTGCGTCGGGCCCGCCGCCACGCGTCCGGCGATCACCGGCCGCAGTCGCGCCAGCAGGAAGTCGCGCCGCCCGAGCGGCAGGTCACGACTCACCGCGCCCCCGCCGTGGTGAGACCGGGGAGCGGCGCGAGGGTGGAGCGCGGGCGCTGATCCAGAGTCGCCGAAGGGGCATGACACTGCGGGCAGCTCTGCCGCCAGGGGTGACTGGTGGTGAGCCCCGAGGCTTGCGTGCCGTGGCAGCTGTCGCAGCGCTCGCGCATGAACGTCCGATGCGGCATGGTGGGCGGCGCACCGGGCCACGCGCGCTCTCCGCGCTCGGGCTCGGTCAACCCCAGGAAGCTGTTCACCTCGCTGACCGAGTGCGCCAACGGCGCGCTCCGCGGCAGCGGGCTCTCGGCGAGCGCGTGGCACTGCAGGCAGCTGTCGAAGCGCTCGTGGCTCATGAGCGGCGCCGCCCGACCTTCCACGCGCATCCCCTCGGCGTGGCAGGCCAGACACGCGGGTGCGCCGTGCTGATCGACCGCGTGCGGAATGGTGGGCGGGGCGCCGTCGTAGGCACGCGCCTCGCGCCGCGCCGCAGCAGCCTGCGCGTAGGCCACCGGGTCGTGGGGAGGCGCCTCGGCCCCCGTGCCCGGCTGCGCACGCATGGACTCGAGCGCCAGCAGCTGGGTAGCCCGCCGGTCGGCATAGCGCGCGGACTCCATGCCGGCCTGCGGAGGCGCTGTGGCCGCGCCGTGAACGGGCTCGGTCACCGCTTGGTAGCCGCGCGGCTGCTCCGCGTGGCGCGTGCCGGTCATGTACCCCACGGCCGCGACCACCACGGCGCCAGCGAGGAACACCGAGCGCCAGCGGCGTCCGCCTTGGTCACTGACGGAACCGTCGTCACTCACGGGACCCCGCTCTGCGCGGGACGCGCACCACGCGCGCCGCGCACTTCTTGTAGTCCGGCTGCTTCGAGATGGGACAGTAGTCCTCGAGCGTCAGCTCGTTGATGGCCAGCCGCTCGTCGAAGAACGGCACGAACAGCGAGCCCTCGGGAGGGCGGCCGCGCCCGTCGATCCAGGCCGCGATTTCGATGGCTCCGCGCCGCGTCTCGAGCCGCACCACGTCTCCGTTCTCGACACCCAGACGGCGCGCGTCGGTCGGGTTTAGCTCCACGTAAGCCTCGGGCATGGCGCGCCGCAGCTGCGGGATGCGCATGGTCATCGACCCCGTGTGCCAGTGCTCGATCACGCGACCCGTGCACAGCCAAAACGGGAACTCGTCATCTGGCTCCTCGGGCGGCGCGACGTAGGGCTGGATCCAGACCTGTGCGCGGTCGTCGCTCGAGGTGGAGTGATAGAACTGGAAGCCCTTGCCAGCCTCCACGTAGGGGTCCTCGCCCTCGACGAAGCGGTAGCGCGTCTCCGCCCAGACTCCGTCGCGCTCGACCACTGGCCAGCGCAGCCCGCGAGCGCGCGTGTACTCCGCGTATGGCGCGAGGTCCTTGTGCTTGTAGCGCGAGAAGCGCCTGTACTCGTCGAACAGCTGCTGGTCGACGTTCACGTCGTAGTACCGCCGGAAGTCCCAGACCGGCACCTCGGCGCCCGTCGCATCGCTCATGCGGAACAGAAAGCGCCCGTCTTTGTCGCGCATACCGAGGTGACCGCGGTCGAACAGCTTCCGCGCCACCGCGATGACCTGCCACGCGTCGTCACGCGCCTCGCCCGGCGGATTCACCATCTTGAACCACTGCTGGGTGCGTCGCTCGGAGTTGCCCACCATGCCGTTCTTCTCGACCCACATGGCGGACGGGAGGATCAGGTCCGCTGCCCGGACGGTGGCCGTGGGGTACACGTCCGAGACGATCAGGAACTTCCCTGGGATGCTACGGCTGGGCTCGAACAGCGCCTTGGTGTTGGGCAGCGACTGCGCCGGGTTGGTGACCTGCACCCAGATGGTGTCGATGTCACCCCCCTCGCTGGCCGCGGTGGAGAAGCGCCGCCACATCTCCACAGTGTGCGCTCCCGGCGTGGCGTTGATGCGCCCCTCGGGCAGGTTCCAGATCTCCTCCGCGTGGCGGCGATGCTCGGGGTTCGCCACCACCAGGCCGCCCGGCAGCGCGTGCGAAAGCGTGCCCACTTCGCGCGCCGTACCGCAGGCCGAGGGCTGCCCGGTGAGGCTCTGCGGCCCATCGCCCTGACGCCCCCAGTGCCCCGACAGCAAGTGGATGGCGTGGATCTGCCGGTTCACGCCCGTGCCGCGCGTGTGCTGATTGCCGCCCATGCACCACAGGCTGGTGATGCGCAGGTCACGGTCCGCGAACAGCCCGGCCAACATGCGAATCTTGGCTGCCGGCACACCCGACAGCTCCTGCACCCGCTCGGGGGTGTACTCGCCCATGGCCGCGCGGAACGTGTCGAAGTCGGTGGCGACGCCCATCAGCTCCGGAGCGCCCTCCTCGCGCCGGAACGCCACGTGGCGCTCCACGAACTCGCGGTCGTACGTGGCGTCCTCGATGAGCAGGTGCAGGACGCCGTTGAGGACGGCGATGTCCGACTGCGGGCGGAACTCGAGGTACTCGTCGGCGAAGCCCGTGGTGCGCGTGCGACGCGTACCGATGTCGATGATGCGCAGGTCCTCGCCGCGCGCGCGCCGGTCGACCATCCGGGAGAAGAGGATGGGGTGCATCTCGGCGGGGTTGTTGCCCCACAGGAGCACCACGTTGGCGTGCTCTAGGTCGTCGAAGCAGCTGGCCGGCTCGTCCACGCCGTAGGTGGAGATGAAGCCGGTAACAGCCGACGCCATGCACAGCCGCGCGTTGGGGTCGATGTGGTTGTTGGCGAGCCCCCCCTTCATGAACTTCTGCGCCGCGTAGCCCTCGGGGATGGTCCACTGACCAGACCCATAGAACGCGAAGCCGGCGGGGTTCCCCTCGATGCGGTCCGCAATGATGCCGAGCGCCTCGTCCCAGGAGATAGGCACGTGCACGTCGCCGCGCTTGATCATGGGGCGCGTGAGGCGGTCGCCGCCGTAGAGCGCGAGCCCCACATGGTAGCCCTTCACGCACAGCAGCCCGCGGTTCACGGCCGCCTGGCGGTCGCCCGCGATGGCCACCACGCGGTCGTTGCGCACACCCACCTGCACGTGACAGCCCGTCCCGCAGAAGCGGCACGGCGCCTTGTCCCAGGTCACGCCGCTGCCCACCTGCTCACGGATGGCGGGGTCCAGGGCGTCGGGCTCGTCGGCGCTCACGCTGCGCGCGAGGACGGCGGCGCTTGCCGCGCTCATGGCTGACGCCTTCAAGAAATCACGCCGATCCATGGGCACCTCCATCATCCGAGCAAAGGTCAGCGCGTCTCCCACGTGGGGGGCGCTCGAAGTCGCACAGGTCGGAGAAGTCATGAAAGACCACGTCCACCCAGACCACGCCGTGCACCGCCCGCAGCTCGGTGAGGCGCGCGTCGTGCGCCGCGTAGTCCTCGGCTTCCAGAACAGCAGCCAGGCGGCCGGCAGCGTACTCGCCCAGCTCGAGCGCGGGGAAGGCGCCTAGCTCGGCGCGAGCGGCAGCGCACGCGTTGCGGTCGCGGTCCAGGGTCACGACCAGGCCAGAGATGGGCATCAGTGGCCTCCCCGCACGTTCGCGTGCTGCACGGGCTCTTCGTCAGGAGCGAGCGCGGAGTTCTCCTCTGGCGCGTCGTCGGCCCGCATCGCCCCCGTCATGGCGCCGAGGGCCACGCGCAGACCCACGGTGAACACCATCAGCCCCGCCGCCCAGACGCCCGCCATCACCTTCCACTCCGTGAGGCTGGGCGTGTACGGCACGATCTCGTGCAGGGTGGACGGGATGAATCCCGGCACGATCAAGCCCATACCCTTCTCGATCCAGACGCCCACGAAGGTGAGCATCAGCGCGAGGTTCAGCAGCCAGGGGCGCGCGGATAGCGCTGGCGTCAACAGCACCGCGGCGGCGAAGACGTTGAAGCTGATGGCGGTCCAGATCCACGGGACCAGCTCGGAGTGGCCGTGCAGCCCGAGGAACAAGTAGCGCGCCGAGGCCACGTGCGCGCCGCCCGCGTAGAACTCCGAGAAGACCTCGGCGCCCAGCATGAAGAGGTTGATGGGCGCGGTGACCCGGATGATGGACACCAGCATGCTCAGCGCAGAGCCCGGCACATAGAAGTCCGTGGTGCGCTTGACCACTTGGAGCGACAGCACGATGAACGCCGGCCCGGTCACGAACGCGGACGCCAGGAAGCGCGGCGCGAGCAGGGCCGAGTTCCAGAACGGGCGGCCGCCGAGGCCGGCGTAGAGGAACGCCGTGACCGTGTGGATGGAGATGGCCCACGCGATCGAGAGGAAGACGAAGGGCATGTACCACTTCGGGTTGGGCTCTCGCCCCAGCCAGCGCTGATAGATGATGTAGCCGACCACGTGCAGGTTGATCAGCAGGTAGCCGTTCAGCACCAGCACGTCCCAGGTCAGCATCGACATGGGCCAGTTGAAGCGCCCGACGCCGGGGATCATGTGCCAGAAGCGGTCGGGGCGACCGAGGTCGGCCACCACGAACATCAAGCACATGACGATGGCCGCGATGGCCAGGACCTCGCCGATGATCACCACGCGGTGCATCTCGTGGTCGTCGTAGACGTAGGCCGGGATCACCATCATGACGCCGCCCGCGGCGAGGCCCACGGCGAACGTGAAGTTCGCGATGTAGAGGCCCCACGACACGTGGTCGGTCATGTTGGTGACGCCCATGCCCTCGACCACCTGGTTGGCCCATGCGTTGGCGCCCACCAGCGCGATGGCCGTGAGCACGAACATCCACGCGTAGAAGACCCGCGACCCCTCGGTGGCCTCGTCCAGCGCGTCCAGCAGGAAGCGCGGATAGCTGACCACGTGGCGGACCTCGCCGGGGCTCTCATCTCTGTTCGTGGGTTGGTGGGTCACGGCACGCTCAGTTGTCGAAGAAGTAGTAGAAGCGTGGGCGCGTACCGAGCTCTTCTTTCAGGACGAAGACGCGCTTGTTGTCCAGGATCCAGCGGATCTCGGACTCGGGGTCCAGCATGTTTCCGAACACGCGCGCGCCGGTCGGGCACGCCTCGAGACACGCCGGCAGGCGTCCGTCGCGCGTGCGGTGCAGGCAGAACGTGCACTTCTCCACCACGCCCTGCGGCCGGATGCGGTTGGACAAGAGGCCCTGATCGGAGTTGATCTCCTCCGCTGGGATCTCGGGGGCCGTCCAGTTGAAGCGGCGCGCATGATAGGGACAGGCCGCCTCGCAGTAGCGGCAGCCGATGCACCAGTTGTAGTCCACCACCACGATGCCGTCGGCCTCCTGCCAGGTGGCCTCCACAGGGCACACATGGGTGCATGGCGGGTTCTCACACTGCTGGCACTGCACGGGCATGTAGAACTTGCCGGGGGCCGGAACGGCGTGGTCGTAGTGCACCGTACCGCGCTCCATGTCCATGGATCCTTGCTCCATCTCGAGCACACGGATGTACGACTGATTGGTGCGCCTGTCGTGGTTGTTCTCCTGATGACAGGCGTCGGCGCAGCGTCGGCACCCGATGCAGGCGCTCAGATTGAGAGCGTAGGCGAATTGCACGCCCGCACGGGCCTCGATGTCGCGGATGGTGACGACCGCGCCATAGCGGTGCTCGGTCTCGGACTCGAGGCGCGCGATGAGCCGGCGCTTGTCATCAGCGCTCAGCTCCTTGTAGTGCTGCGTGAGCAGCTCCTCCATGCTGGTGGCCTCCGCGACCTGCGCCAGAGGCGCCACCGCGCGGGCGAAGGCAGCGGCACCGAGAGTGGCGCCAGCAGCCTTCAGCATCCGGCGTCGGCTGATGTCGTCAGTCATGGGCGTCTCCGTGGGGCGTAGCGGCTCCCGTAAAGCGGTCTCGCGGGCCGGGCACGGGCTCGAACTGCCCGAACGCAGGCGCGTGTGGGTCATGGCAGGCCACGCAGTGGCTGCGCTCGCGCGGCCCCCGCGAGAGATCCCAGTGGCCGCGCATACCGCCGTGCGCGCCATGACGATAGTCGCGGTACTGGGGCCCGTGGCACTGCGCACAGAGGCGCAGCGCGTCCGTCAGTGGGACGTCGGTTCCATCCGCGAGGTGCAGCGCGCTGCGGTCCGCCGGCGCATGGCACGAAGCACACGGCAGCTCCCCATGACGGGAGGAGAGCCCCGCATGCGGTGCTTCGACCTCGCCCGCGTTCTCCGGGAATTCACGCTGCTCACCCGGCTCGTGGCACGTCCCACACGCCACCACCGTGGGGCGCCCCGAGACGTCGAGCGGGCCCACCGGCAACCCCTCCAGCACCCGCGGCGTAGGGATCGTCACCGGGTAGCGCGCCTCGGGCGGCTCCACTTCCCGTCGCGGCTCAGCCACGCCAGCATCGCAGGCAGCGGCCAGCGCAAGCCACGCCAAAGTCCATGTCCGAGCGTCCACGCGTGGGTCGTGGTGCAACGACGGTGCCAAGACGCTGCTGAGCTTTCCGACGCCGTGGAAGCGCCCAGATCGCCGAGCCGATCGCCAACTACCTCCGCGCGGCGCGCCTGCTGCGCGAGACGGCAATTCCGCGCCGCTCCTGCGCAGCCACGCCGCGTCGGAGCGCAAAGCACAGACTCCGCGCCCGTTCGACCTCGTCGCTGCGCGGGCTCTAGGGTCGCCCCGGTGCCAGCTCCACCCCACCTCACAAGATCGGCACTCAACCTTCGGGGCCGCGATCCCTTCGACGCACAGCGTGGTCGCTTCTCGCAAGTCGTGTGGTGGGTCGACGCGCCGTGTCGGGCGCCGCTCGTTCACGCTCGGAGAGTGGCGCGCGGATCCGTCACGAAAATCTCGGCGCATGCCGGGGTTGTGAGCAACGTGCGTGGCGCCAACCTGTTCACGCAGGTCCGGCGCGACGAGCGGCGTCGATCGCGTATCCTCCCGCGACGGCCCACTACCCAGGAGAGCGAGACCGTGTCCACCAGCAAGAAGGAGTCGCGGCGGCCGCCCCCCCGCCGACGCGGCAGACCCCCGATAGGCGGCCGCGACCTCGCCGAGAAGCAGGCGGGTGTGCTCGACGCCGCCGGGCGCCTGCTGGGAGAGCGCTCCTCGAGCGACATCACGGTCGACCTGCTGGTGCAAGAAGCAGGCACGTCCCGCCCCACCCTCTACCGCTGGTTCCCGCGCGGCATCGAGCAGGTCATGGAGATGCTCTACGAGCGCGCGAGCGCGGACCTGATGGCTCGCATCGTGACGGTGGTCGCGAGCGACGGTGACGAAGACGAGCGCATCGAAGCCGGCATCTGCGCGTTCTTCGACTGGGGCCTGGCCATGGGTCCGTTGGCGTTCGGCTTCTATCGCGAGTGCTTCGAGGTCGACTCCCTCGCGCATCGCTACCGGCAACGGATCGTGAGCGCGATCATCGCGGTGATCCGCTCGCAAGCGAACCTGGGGGGCTTCGAGCACGCGAGCGACCTCGAGATCGAGACCCTCGTCGGCTGGATCGAGAGCGCGGGCGGGACGCTCTTTCGGCGCTACCCCGTGAGCCGCGCGGACGCGGACCGGCAGGTGTGGCTGACGACTCAGATGGCGCACGCGATGCTCGCCGTCGTGCGCGACGCCGCGCGCTGAGCCCCGTCCGGAGCGCCCCGATCTTTTACGTAATCAACGGGTTACGTAAAAGATCTTGCGTTCGCCGATAGTTCCGGTAGCGTATTTTTCGTTCTCGTTGAGTAACGCTAAATGCACGCGGAGCCCGGTGGGCACCGAGAGCGCGAGGCCTCCATGTATGCAGCACGTCCCACGCGTGCGCGCCCCACGTCGATGCGACGTCGCGCGCCGTCTTTGCTCGTCTTTTCGCTGATAATACAATCATTTATGCAAGGCTGCAGCCTCACCGGGGGCCTCGACGACGGACCGCCGAGCGGCCACGCCGACCAAGGTCCCGGTGGCGACGCCGGGCCGCGGGACACCAGCGTCCCGGTCGACCCGTTCGTCCCGCCGCGCGACGAGGCGCCCCCGCGCGTGACGATCACGAGCCCCGCCGAGGGGGCATCGACCTCGGATGGCGTGACTGTCCTCGGGACGGCTCTCGACGATGCGGGCGTGGCCTCGGTCTTCGTGCAAGTCGGCCCGAACGCTCCGCTCGCCGCGAGCACCGAAGACGGCTTCCGCACGTGGTCCTTCAGCTCGGCTGCCCCTTCGGGCGCCTACCGCATCACGGCGTTCGCGTACGACAACGCGGGGCATCGCTCCGACACGGTGAGCGTGATGGTGCATGGGCCCAGCGCAGGAGGCGGGGCTTCGGGGCCGACGGTGACCATCGTGGCCCCAACCGACGGAAGCGTGCTCGCGTCTGGAGCTGCCGTGATCACGGGTCACGCAACCGACGACGAGGCCGTCGTCCGCATGGAGCTGGTGCGCGATGGGGAGCTGCTCGAGGAGCGGCCGATCCTCACGGACGACTTCTACGCGAGCTGGGCGCGTCGCGTGACGCTGCTCCCTGGGCAGACGAACGTGTTCACGTTTCGCGCCTACGACGCGCTCGGGAACGTGGGTGAGGCCACCCTGGCGCTCGTTGGCACGCCCGAAGTGGACCGGCTCCCGCCGACACTGCTCGTGACCGCTCCCGTGGACGGCGCGTCCATCGCAGCCCCGAGCGTCGACGTGCGGGGATCGGCCATGGACCGGCTGGGCATCCGCGAGGTGAAGATCCAGGTGGGTCGCGACCTGACTGGCGACGGTGAGCCCGAGTACGGCGAGTCGCTGATGGCGCACACGCTCGACGAGTTCGCGAGCTTCGAGCGGAGCGTGGACGTCCCGAGCGGCGACGTGTTCCTGCGGGTCCGCGCCATCGACGTGAGCGGCGTGGCCACCACCGAGGTGGTGCGCATCCGCAACACGTACGTCGCGGAGTGGGCCGAGGAGCAGCGCTACCCCCTCTTTCTGCGCCCCACCCCGGACACGACGGTGCGCATGGAGCTCGACCGCGACGGGGTGAACGAGGTCATCCTGCCGTCCATCCAGGCGCAGACGGAGATCCTGCGGCTCGACCCGGCGACGCTCATCCGCAACGCGCTGGCCCAGATCAAGAACGCCTGCGGCACGGCGTGGCGCAACGACGCGCAGAACCCGCAGCACGACTGCACGCTCACGCCGCTGGGACGCACCTTCGGCGGACCGAACGGGACGTGGCAGTCGAGCGCCGAGTACGCGCTGGTGCGCCTGCTGACCATGACCCCCGCGAACGTCGCGGTCGCCGGCACCAGCCTCGAGGGGCTCGAGGGCCTCGCGGGGCTGCTCTCGTCGTTGGGACTGGCCGGTGACTTCAGCGACATCCTGGCGCAGACCCTTGGCATCTCGCGGACCAGCGAGATCGTGGGCACGGAGGCCGTGGCGACGGCGTTCCAGACCGGCCTGCTCGCGCCACACCCCAACACGGGGCCCAACGGCGAGATGATCATCACGCTCTACGACGCGATGAACGACCTGTCGTCGCTCGGCGCGACGCTCGGCCCCGCTGGGTCTCATCCGGGCATCCTCGCGGCAGGCTCGACGCCGTACAGCGAGGTCTTCACCGACGCGTTCCAGATGACCATCGTGGCGGAGTCCAACCTGCGTTGGCGCGACGGCGTGGACCTCTCGCTGGGCAAGGAATACATCGCCATCGTCGAGGACCGCACGGGGCCCAGCACCAACGACGTGCTGGAGTTCGACTTCAACGACCCCGCCCGCTTCGACGTGACGGGGCTGACGGCCAACCCGGTCGTGGACCTGCGCATCGCGCTGCGTGAGAACGCGCGCTTCATCCCCGCCTGCACGGGCGACGGTCCGTGCAAGACCAACGCCCCGAGCACGCCGCGTGGCACGCAATACGTGTGGTCGACGCCCTCGTGGGAGGCCGAGTACACGGTGGCGTCGGCGGCACGCACCCAGTACCGCACGCGCGTCGCGAACCCGTGCGCGTTCTCCCTCTTCGTGTGCCTGGCGCGCATCAACGTGGGTCAGAACGGCGACCCTCCCGGCTGGGCCGACTTCAACATCACGCTCAACCTCGGCAACCCGCCCGACGAGCAGTTCATCTGGGAGATGGTCAGCGAGGTGGCGCAGGTGGCGCTGCATCGCCTCCCGAGCGCCACCATCCCCGAGGGCCAGGCCAACGTCGCGTTCACGCTGGAGGACATCGGCGTGGGCATGACGGCCGAGGAGATCCGCGCAGCGGTGCGCCCGGTGCTGCAGGGGCAGGCGTCGACCCTGTCGGACATGCTGCTGGGCGACTACGCCGCGAACAACGGTCGCGTGGACCTGTTCTACGCGCGGGGCGCGGACGGCGTCCCGACCGTGTACTTTGCGGCGGCCGGCGACCCGCGCCCCGGCGCGCCGTACGGGTATGCACGCCCGGGCTTCTTCTCCGACGCCGCGCTCACGAGCATGGTCAGCACGCGCACGGTCCCGGGCTCCGGGGACACGGAGCACGAGAAGCTGCGCCTCGCAGTGGGCGAGAGCACCGTCTTCGCGCAGGACGAGGATGGCGGCGTCTACCGCCTGCGCTTCGTGGTGGGCGCCGACCCGACCGAAATCGCGGTCTACGTCTCGCGGAGGACACGATGAGCAGGCTCCCTCACTTCACCTGGCACGTCGGACGGCGCGCGCGGTCACGCATCCTCGGCCTCGCCGTCACGCTCGCATCCGTCGTGGACCTCGCGGGCTGCGTCGACCAGGCCCCAGTCGCCAGCTACGGCGACCCGACGCAGCTGGACGCTGTCACGACGCAGAGCGGCATCTCGGCGCGCGTCATCGCGCCCACCGTCGGCGACGTGCAGCGCGAACCGCACGTGCGCCTTTCGCTCGCCGCCTACACCGACCCGCCCGTCGCGCTGACGGTGCGGCTGACGGACGCGCTCGGCGGCGTGCTGCTGGCGACTCCGACGGGCGAGCCGGGACCCGAGCAGCGCTTCGTGGCCGAGCTGCCGCTGCTGCACGGCGACAACCGCGTGGAGGTGCGCATCGCCGAGGTCGACGGTCTGCGCAACCGGCGCTTCGAGCTGGTGGCGCGCTACGAAGGCGACGCCCCGGGGCTGCGCTTCGCGTTCTTCGACGACCGCAGCGGCGCGGCGTGTGGGAGCCCGGTCCCCGCGGGGGTCACGGGCCGGGAGAGCATCTGCGTGCGCGGCCGCGTCAGCCGCGGGGCGGCGCCCCTCGCGTCGCCCCAGCAGGTCACGCTCGGCACGGACGCGAACGCGACCACCGTCACCGCAGACGAGGCCGGCGACTTCGAGGGCGTCCTTCCGCTGCCGGCCGAGGTGACCCAGGCGGTGACGGTGAGCGTCACCGACAGCGCCGCGCGGACGACTCGGGCGACGCGCGACGTGGTGCGAGACACCACCCCGCCCGCGCTCAGCGCGCCGCTGGCCGAGACGAGCCCCAACCGCACGAACGAGTCGCACGCGACGTTCACGGGGACCGTCGCGGACGAGCACGGCGTCGAGCACCTCGAGATCATCAACGGCGGCGGCGGCGTGGTGGACGTGCTGGTGGCGCCCACGTTTCGCCACCAGGTGCGCCTGCAGCCCGGGGAGAACCCGTTCACGCTGCGCGCCACGGACTCCGTCGGCAACGCCAGCGAGCTGAGCGTGGTGATCATCCGCGACCGACTGATTCGGCTCGGCCCGCCGGACGCCTCCGGCCACGCCGTGCTTCAGCTCGACCGCGCGGGCCTCGAAGCCGTGATGACGGAGTCGGCGCAACGCACGACCGACGTGGTGACCATCTCGTTGCGCACGCCGGTGGTGCAGGCCCTGTATCGCATCCGCGACCCAGAGCGCTTCGGCGTGGACACCAGCGCGTGGGGACAGGGCGAGCGCAACCTGCAGCGTCTGCTGCGGATGACCCCCGACACGGCCGACCTGAGCGGCTCCAGCATCGAGGAGCTGCTGGCCATCGCGCCATCGGTCGGGCTCCCGGCGCCGCGCATCCTCGCGAACCTCGTGTCCCTGGCTCCGACCGATACGTTCGTGGACATCGAGCGCGTGGCCGACGCCGTGCTCGACCTGCTGATCGGGACGCACGGCAACATCGACTTCGACGCGAGCACGGGCGACCCCGCGCTGACACTGACGATGCACGACGTGCTGAACGACCTGCGACCCGTGGCCGCGCGCTACGGCCCCCGCGACGGGCACCCTGGGTTCCTGACGGGCGAGAGCTTCGCCAGCGTGTTCGAGCCGGGGTTCCAGATGAGCATCCCGGCGCGCTCCAACCTGTCGCCCTACCAGGGCGTGGACGCGGCGCGCGAGGGCAAGAGCTACCTGTTCCGCCTCGAGGGCGACGAGAACCTCGAGCTGGACTTCCTTTCGGACGACTTCGCGGTCGTCGGCATGGTGGACGAGCCGCTGGTGGACCTGCGCTTCGCGTTGTCGGAGAGCCCAGTGTTCGTGGGGGTGTCCAGCACGCGCGGGGCGCGACCCGACCCGCAGCACGCAGGCTTCGCGCGCGGCGACGGGGGCGCGTTCGCGGCTTCGCCGTGGCACCTCGAGCACATCGTGGCGGAGGCCGCCTACCGGCAGTTCCAGCCGCTGTACGGCGACACCAGCTATGCGCGCACCTTCCGCTACGACGCGGGCGCCATCGCCGACGCCGCCGTGATCGACTGGGACCGCGGCTGGGTGTCGATCGCCACCAGCGGCAACCTCGGGAGCCCGCCCGCGCCGACGTACTTCTGGGACGTGCTGACCGAGATCGCGCAGCTGCGCTTGCACGACGGCGGCATCGCCGAAGGCCAGGCCAGCATGGACTTCCTCTTGCGCGACCTGCCCGTGGGCCTCGACGCCGAGGGGCTGATCGCGGCGCTGCGCCCCACGCTACAGGCCCAAGCGAGCGAGCTGGCCGCGCTGCTGATCGGCGCCGATCGGCGTATCGAGAGCGCGGTGGACGTCTACTTCGTCCCAGCGACCGACGGGGGTCCCGGCTTCCTTTTCTTCCGAGCGCCCGAGGACGCGGCGGGCACGTACGCCTATGCGTCCCCCGGCTTCTTCTCCGACGCGTCGTTGAGTACGCGCGTGTCGAGCAGCGCTGCGCGCGCGGGCACGGACGACACCACCCACGAGAAGCTGGTCCCCGTCGCGGGCCAGACCGTCTACTTCGCGGACGACGCCGGCACGGTGTTCGCGCTCGAGGTGGTGACGGTCGACGCCACGGGCGTCTCGCTGCGCGTGGTCCCCCAAACCCGGAGCGCGCCATGAGCACCGAGGAGACGAACATGTTCGATTCACCCTTCGCACACGGGGCGCGCCCGCTGCTGCTCGCCAGCCTGGCCCTCGGGCTCACCGCGTGCGTCGACGGGCTACCACCGCCGGACCCGGAGCCCGCGGAGCTGGCGGTGGGGGAGAGCCGCGACGTCGAGCTGCGCTTCCTGCGCTTCGACGTGACCGACTTCGAGCAGACGCTGACCCGCGAAGACATCCTCGCGTTCCCGCGTGACGTCCAAGACCGGCTCTGGCTACTGGACCTCGACCTGCGCAGCGGGCCCACGACGCCGCGCCTCTTGGACAGCGCGCTCGAGGCCATCAAGGACGTGAACCCGGCGGAGCTCAGCCCGGCCGCGCGCAACATGCAGGCGCTGCTACGCATGACGCCCGAGACGGCGCAGCTCGAAGGCACGGCGCTGGAGCAGCTGATCGGGCTCGCCCCGCTGTTGGGCCTGGCCCCGGCGCAGGTGCTCGCGGACCTGCTCGGGGTCGACGTGGAGGACGAGATCCTCACGCCCGCCGCGGTCTCGCAGACCGTGCTGGAGAACGTCATCGCGGTGCACCCGAACACGCAGACGCGCCTCGGGCCGCGCTCCCCGGACAACCCGGAGGGCATCTACCCGGTCACGCCGGGGACCCTGCCGCTCACGCTCGCAGACGCAGCCGACAACTTCGCGAGCCTCTCGCGGCGCTACGGTCCGGTGTTCATCGACGGGGTCTACCACCCGGGCTTCATCTCGGGCGCATCGCGTGCCCGCGTGCTCGAGGACGGGTTCTCCATCACCGTGCGGGCGAACGCGAACGCCCTGCCGTACAAGGGCGTGGACCTGAGCAACGGCGGGGTCGCCAGCGTCAACTCGGTGCGCAGCCAGATCGAGGATCTCTTCGACTTTGGCGATCCGCGCTGGCTGACCATCGATGGCCTGGTGCCGGGTGACCCGGTCATCGAGGAGCTGACCTTCCGCATGGTGGAGGACGAGCGCTTCATCTTCGGGGGGCGCGCGCCCTTGCCCGCCGGCGAGGGGGACTCGTTCGGGTGGACGCTGCCGCGCTGGACGCTCGAGTACGTGATCCTGTCCGGCGCGCGCAGCACCTTCGCGTCGCAGTCGGCCTCGGTGAGCTACCGCCAGCCCGACCGCGAGGACCCGCTGTTCCTCGCGCAGGTGGTGGACGGCTACCAGACCATCGACGTGGTGGGCGGCGTGGGCGCACCGCCGGCGCCTTCGTATCTGTGGGACCTGCTGCTCGAGGTGGCGCAGACGCGCCTGCACGACGGCGGGCTGGCCGAGGGCGACGCCGACGTGGAGTTCACGCTGCGTGACGTGCCGGTGGGAACGGACACGGCGCTGATCGAGCAGACCATGCGCGACAACCTCGCGTCGGACCCGAACTCACTGCTGGACATCGCGCAGCAGCTGATCGACAGCACGCGCGGCGAGGCCGACTTCTACTACGTGCGCAGCGAGCCGCGCGAGGGCGCTTCAGAGGGCGAGGACTGGCTCTTCTACGTGGAGGAGGACGACATCGCGCGCGGGGACGACGGCCAGCTGGTGCGTCCGTACGACTACGCGAACCCCGGCTTCTTCGCAGACGCCGAGCTGCGCGTGCGTGTGAGCAGCCGAGACGAGGCCGCGCGTGACACGCGCCACGAGAAGGTGCGCATCGCCCCGGGCGACGTCCTCTACGTCGCGGGCACGGGCACCACCGTCTACCAGCTCGAGGTCTTGGACAAGCCGAGCCTCGGCCGCATCGCCATCCGCATCACGAGGGTCCGATGAGCTGCTCCATGAAACTCCCGGCCGACACCATGCGCTGGCATGGGCGCGCGCTGGCGTGCCTCGCCTTGGCCGCGCTGCTCGGCCCGAACCCGCTGCGCGCCCAGGGGCTCGCGACCGCTCCGGTCGGCACGGGCGACGCGTCCGCCGCGACGGTGGACCCCACCGCCGTGCACTTCAACCCCGCCATGACGGCCTACGCGAACGACGGGGGGCACATCTTCCTCGGCGGCAACTTGGTCTTCGGTCGCATCCGCTACCAGCGCGAGTACCGCGGGACCTATCAGCGCTCCGACTCGCTCGACTTCGCCCTACCCGTCGATCCGTCCGCCATCGACCAGGGGCGCACGGGACGCGCCGAGGCGGTGGAGGCGCGCCCCATCGCGCTCGCGCCTTCGGCGTTCGTCACGCTGCCTCTCGGGGACTCGGGCTTGGTCGCCGGGTTTGGCGCCTACGCGCCGTACGCCGCCGTGATCGACTTCGACGACGACGGACCGCAGCGCTTTCAGCTGCAGCAGGCCACCATCGCCACGGTCTTCTTCACGCCGACGCTTGCCTACCGCTTCCACGACGCGTTCACGCTCGGCGCGGGCGTCAGCTACGTGCTCGGCTTCGCGGAGCTGAGCCGCGTGCAGGACTTCGCGACGGTGGACGACGTGGCGCAGGCGCTCGCGAACCCACCCATCGCGCAGGCCAACGACTTCGGCCCGAACGCACCCGTGGGCGTCCGCGAGCTGGACGTGATGGCGCGTCGCATCGTCCTGCGGCGCGGGTTCGCGCACGCCATCACGTTCAACGTCGGCATCGGCTCGGAGCCCGTGGAGGGCCTGCGCCTGGGGCTCACCTACCAGCACTCCGCGCCGATGGACTTCCGGGGGCGGTTCGAGCTGGACATGGACGACGACTTCTTCACGCAGGACCTGGCCAGCCAGGGCCTCGCCTATCAGCCGCGGGTGCGCGGCGACGCCGTCTTGAGCTTCCCTCTCCCGCGCTCGCTGCGCTTCGCGGCCAGCTACGACGTCAGCGAGCAGGTCGGGCTCGGCGTGGACGTCGCGTACACCTTCTGGTCCATGGTGGAGGACTTCAAGGTCACGCTGCGCTCCCCCGACCTGGCGCAGCCCGCCGTGGGCATCCCGGACACCACCACGGTCCGTCTGCCGCGCCGCTGGCGCAACACGCTGGGACTCGACGGCATCCTGCGCTGGGCACCCCGGCCCGACCTGCGCTTTTGGCTGCGGGGCGGGTACCGCCAAGCGGCGAGCCCTGACAGCACGATCGACGCTGCCTCGCCCGACGGTGACCGATTGGTGGGCGGGCTCGGTGGCGCGTACCGGGTGAGCGGCAATGTGTCGTTGTTGGTCGACCTGGGCGTGCAGCACGTGCTCGAACGCCACGTTGTCGGCAGTGACTTCGACTTGGCGAACGGCACGTACAACATGACGCTCGTGCACGGGGGCCTGTCGCTGCTGGTGGACCTCTCGCCGCGCTGAGGCGCGTGCATCCGCAGACCACGTCTGCGCGTTGACGTACACTCGAGCGCATGGAGACACTGCACGCGGGGCACCCCGTCCATCGCATGCCGACCATTCTGTCGGCCGTCATGGAGTGGGGCGCCACGTTTCCTCTCGAGCGACCGCGTCGCCGGGAACCATCGAGGGCGTCCCGGATCGACTCTGCATGCGGTGCCGTGCTGAACTGCGCCAACCTGGATCCTTCGCTCTTCGGCAGGGCCGCTAACGGCGAGCTCCAGTACCCGAATCACCCTTTCGAGGTGGTGCCTTTCGGCTGGAACGGCGGGAGTGGCCTCTCGTATGGCTGGGCCGTGCTGGACGAGCACCAGGATCCCTCGACGTACTCGTGCGTGAGCTTCGCCCCCGGTGACGAAGGCGGCGCGCGCTGGTTGGGCGACAGCACCCGTGAGGCGCTCGAGAACATGATGGTGGGCGCGGAGCGCTACTGGGAGCTGTACGAGAAGGACCACATGCCGTCTCCCGTGACCAAGCCCAACTGGGCTTCCGTGTGCGCCGCCGCGGGGCTCGCCCCACGCCTCGATCGCACGGACATTTCGGCGGGCGCTCGCTCGACCCGCGTCATCGCTCCGCACGTCCCCAGCGGCTATCGCTTCGAGCCCTCGCCTGACGGCACGGGTGTCTTGGCAGACGCATCGGCCTTCGGCGACGCGCCCATCGAGATCGACCCCGCGTGGTACGAAGACGACCACATCGCCGTCGCACGTCAGCACCTCGCGGCGGGGCGCCCGGCGGCCGCCTTGCTCGTGCTCAAGGCCACGCGAGCCGAGAGCCCGGCCTGGGCGCCGACGGTCGAGGCCATGCGCGACGCGTATCTTGCGCTCGGGCGTCCCTTCATGGCGTCACGTGCCAACTATTGGCTCGCACACAACGACGCTGGTCGCGCGCAGTGAACACCAACGTGTCGCGCGTGGCAGTGATTGCACCGCTCCCCATCGGGCGAGCGTCCGTCGCCGGACCGTGAGTCAGCCTCTCGTTCGGATGGCTGGAGTCAGCTCGCGCCAACTCGATGTACGCTCCTGCCCATGGCGAACCACGACCGCGACGTCGTCCTGATCGGGGCGGGGATCATGAGCGCGACCCTCGGCGCGTTGCTGCGGAAGCTCGATCCCGACCTGCATCTCGTCGTCTTCGAGCGCCTCGATCGCGCCGCAGCGGAGAGCTCGGACGCCTGGAACAACGCCGGGACGGGGCACTCGGGCTACTGCGAGCTGAACTACACGCCGCGGGGCCAGGACGGGCGCGTCGACTGCAAGAAGGCCCAGAAGATCGCCGCGCAGTTCGCGCAGAGCCTCGAACTCTGGCAGGCGCTCGTCGCGGCGGGCGACCTCCCCGACTCGCCCGCCTTCGTTCGACGCGTGCCGCACATCAGCTTCGTCACCGGGGACGACGTCGACTTCCTGCGTGACCGCGCAGCTGCGCTGCGGGAGACGCCCCGCTTCCGCGACATGGAGTACACCGAGGAGCGCGCCGCCATCGCCGAGTGGGCGCCGCTGCTCGTCGACGGTCGCGACCCGGCCGAGCGTGTCGCGGCCACGCGGATGCGGCGCGGCGCCGACGTGAACTTCGGGCTCCTGACCCGCGAGCTGATCGACTGGCTCGACCGGACCCCGCGCACGGACGTGCACCTCAGCACCGAGGTCGTCGACATCGCGCGCGACGGGGATCGCTGGCTGATCGGCGTTCGCGACCTCGCGAAGGACCTCGAGTACGAGGTGCGCGCGCGCTTCCTCTTCATCGGCGCCGGCGGCTACTCGCTCGACCTGCTCGAGGCAACGGGGATCCCAGAGGCGAAGGGCTACGGCGCGTTCCCCGTGAGCGGTCAGTTCATGCGCTGCACGAACCCCGCGGTCATCGCGCGCCACGAGGCCAAGGTGTACGGGCAGGCCCAGGTCGGCGCGCCGCCCATGTCGGTGCCCCACCTCGACACCCGCTTCATCGACGGCGAGCGACAGCTGCTCTTCGGCCCCTACGCGGGCATCACCACCAAGTTCCTCAAGACGGGCTCGTGGACCGACCTCCTCGGGTCCATCGGCATCCACAACGTCGGGACCATGGTCGGGGCTGGCCTCGCGAACCTCGACCTGACGCTCTACCTCGCGGGGCAGGCGATGCTGTCCGATGCCGAGCGCATGGTGCACCTGCGGCGCTTCTGCCCGAGCGGCCGCGACGAAGACTGGGAGGTGCAGGTGGCGGGCCTCCGCGTGCAGATCCTCAAGAGCGACGGGCGCGGCGGCGGCGAGCTGCGCTTCGGGACGGAGGTCGTCACCAGCGCCGACGGCAGCGTCGCCGCGCTCCTCGGCGCATCCCCAGGGGCTTCGACGGCGGTCGCGATCATGCTCGAGCTCTTGGAGCGCTGCTTCCCCGAGCGATGGGCGTCCGACGCATGGCAGGCGCGCCTCGCCGCGCTCGTCCCCTCGGTCCACGCACGCTGACACCTCGGTGGACGCCCTAGGACAGAATTGTGGGGACTGGGCAGGCGTCGCCGCGCGCCGATGAACTGACCGCACTCGTGCGCGTCGTCCGGCGTGTTGCCGCGCGTCGCTCGTGTCCGGCGCGGTCTACTCGAAGACGGCGTCCAGGGGTGTGCGCGGTAAGGACGCGGACGGTGTAAGCGGCGAGCGGACAGGTTGAGACCGAGGATGACGAGCACGTCGAATACGGGGTCGAAGCGGAGGTACACGGCGGCCGAGCGCGAGGCAGCGGTGAAGCTGGCGAGTTGCGTCGAGGGCGCGAGCGTGCGCGGGCGCGACATCACGCGGCCACGGCCAACGTGTTCAGGGCGGCGTTCGGAACGCGCACGTGGGCCCCACGGCGCCACGGAGCCGGGCGTCCAGGGTGGCGAGTGGTGCTTCCAGCTGCTCGGCCAGCGCGACGTACCACGCGTCGTAGCTGGTGAGGTTCGGCCGCAGCTCCCACGCTCGGGCTGCGACGGGTTCGTAGGGGAAGAGCTCGACCGGCAGCCGCAACAGGTCGTCGTGTGCCAACGCGGCGATGTCGTCCGAGATCTGTCCCGCCCGCGCCATGCGTCGCAGGATGCTGGCGACCTCGACCAGAAGGAGGTGTGGGGCGGCCAGCTGGGCGTCCAGCAGCTCGGCCTCGGCCCACCGACCGTCTGGTCCCTGGTCGACCAACGCGGCGACCACCACCGAGGCGTCCAGCACGCGAGTCATCGGCGGTCTTCGTCGCGGTGCCGAAGGATCTCGGCGGAACCGATCGTGGTCCCGGTCGTCGCCTTGCGTGCGCGCATCTGAGCAACGAGGGCCTCGGCGGTCGGTCGATGCGCGATCTCGATCAAGGTCACGCGCAGGTGCTCCTGCAGCGAGCGTCCGGCCCAGGCGGCACGTGCGGCCAGCTCGTCACGGACCTCGTCGGGGACATCGCGTATGGTGATGGAGACAGGCATGCATGCATTATGCATGTTATGCATGCAGTTCGCAACGTACGGTGGGTGAGGTTGTGCCATACCCCAGGGTTTTCGGTCGGCTCCAGTGACCGTTGCGCACCAACGAACCACGACAGCCGAACCTCAGTCGGTCGCCTTGGCCCGCAGCGTCGCCGCTCGCTCCGCGTGCCCGGCGTTCGGCTCGTAGGAAACATGAAGTTCCTCCAGGAGGTGGCGGGGAGTTTACCTAAGTAATAGCGATTCGGTGAAGCGCGCCCCGCGCAAGCTGCAGGACGGCCAGCGCGGGTGAGGCGCGGTTCGCCGAGGCGCCGTTGAACGGAGCCGCGGAGCATCACCCAGGCGCGAGCGGTCGGCTATGGGCCAATCGCGGCGGGCACCGCGAGGCGATGAGGCCTCGGCGGGGGCTTGGGACGAGACGCTTCCGGGTGCGGGGAGGCAGCCAGGTGAGATCCACCGGGTCGCCGCCGCCCGTCCCACGTGCGCGGCACGGCGCCATCGCCGGACGGACGAGCGCCACCACCGCAGCAGACGGCCTGTCGCTGCGTGAGGCACGCACGTGCACGTCGCGAGCGAGGGTCATGACGAGTCGATCCCTTCAACGCGCGTCGGCATCGACGTCGACAACGGGAGCACGAGCAGCGGCGTGTCGCAGTGGGGGCAGCGCAATGGGTCACGGCCGTGGAGGGCCAGCATGAGTTCGACCCAAGTGCGCGGGCTCTGGCGCGCGTCGAGCTCCACCCCACGTGCAGACGTCGAGGCGCCAGCGAGAGCGGCCTGTGCGCGCGCGAGGGAGAGGGCGCGGACGTGATTGGTGGAGACGAGGCCAGCATGACGGATCTTGTGGAAGCCCCTGGGCAAGGTGTGGCGCAGGAGGCGAGCGAGGAAGTCCACCGCGTGGAGCGTGCAGGTCTTCCCGTCCTTGGTGGCGAAGGTCACCGCCTCGCCGTCGTAGCGGATGAGGCGGGCGTTCGAGACGCCGACGCGATGCGTGTAGCGCCCGAGGTAACCGAAGACCTGCTGCGCCCCCGCGAACGGCGCCTTCGCGTAGACGTGCCACCTCGTCTCGAAGAGCGCGCGCCGCACGGGCTCCACCTCGTCGGGCGGCAACACCAGCGTGCCCGCGTCGAGCGCCGGCAGGATGACCTCACGCACCATGCCTCGGACGAGCTTGGCGAGAGCCCTCACGGGGAAGAGGTACCGGCCGTTGCGGCGCACCGGAACCCAGCGCTGACCGGCGAGGTCGTAGCCGCCAGCGCTAACCACGGCGTGCACGTGAGGGTGGTAGAGCAGCTCGCGGGTCCATGTGTGCAGCACCAGCGTGATGGCGGGCAGCGCACCGAGCCGCTTCGGGTCGGCCGCCATCGCAAGCAGGCTGCGGCGCGCCGCCTCCATCAGGAGCCCGTACATGGCCCGGCGCTCGCGCGCGAACAGGTTGCGCAGCGCCTCGGGAATGGTGAAGACCACGTGGAAGTACCCCGTATCGAGGATGCGTTCGCGCCTCGCCTCGAGCCAGCGCAGCTGCGTGAGCGCCTGGCACCCCGGGCAGTGCCGGTTGCGACACGAGTTGTAGCGAGGCTGCTGAAAGCCACAGGCGGGGCACGCGTGCAGATGCCCGCCGAGCGCCGCCGTCCGACAGCGCTCGATGGCCCGCAGCACCTTGTGCTGCTCCGGGCTCAGCGCATGCTCCGCGCGCACGCGCTCTCCGTGAGCGCGCGCGATCTCACCCACACTCAGCCCAGCCTCGCGCCGGGCCACAGACCCGTGCTCGTGCGCCATGACTGCCGCCTCGGCGTCCTACGCGAGTCGTGCCCCGTCAGGTGTCCCGAGCACGGCCAATGGATTCACGAGCGACTGACGGCGCGCTTCGGACAAGTGCGTGTAGCGGGTGGTGCTCTGGATGGACCGGTGCCCCAGCAGAATCTGCACGGACCGGAGGTCGGCGCCGAGCTCGAGCAAATGGGTCGCGAAGCTGTGGCGCAGCAGGTGCGGATAGACGCGCTTGGTGAGACCCGCGCGCGCCGCCGCGAGACGCAGCAGCTTGTGCACCGCCTCGCGCGTCAGCGACGCCCGACCCTTGCGCCCTGGAAACAGGCCCTCGCTCCGGTGGCGACGCAGGCGCATCCACTCTCGCAGCGCCTCGAGCGTGACGGCCGGCAGCGGCACGATACGGTCGCGACGGCTCTTCGTGTGGCGGATGGTGAGCACACCGCGTCCCGAATCCACGTCGGTCATCGTCAGCGACAGCGCCTCGGAGATGCGCAGCCCTGAGCCGTAGAGCAGCATGACGAGGGCACGGTCGCGAGGGCGCTCGATGGCGTCGAGCAGCCGCTGCACCTCGCTGCCGGAGAGGATGGCGGGCTGCGTGTCGTGCTCCACCACGCGGCGGATCGAGTGCATGACTTCGGGGCGACGCAACGTCACCCCGAACAGGAAGCGCAGCGCGCTGAGCGCCACGTTGATGCTCCTCGGAGCACGACCTGCTCCTCGAAGATGCATCACCCACGCGCGCACGTCTTCCGTGTCCAGCTGGCGCGCGTCCCGCCTGTGGAACGCCACGAACTGCTTCGCGTACCGCAGGTACGTCTCCCGCGTGTTCGCCGCCACCCCGCGCAGGAACAGGTCCTGCTCCATTCGGTCTCGTACTTCGCCCATCGCTCGCCTCCATGGCTTGGCCACGTCCCCGATGGACGGGCTCAATCCACAGCGTCGGTCCGATGAAGCAGCCGCGCCCCTGAACGTCGCGATGTCCCTCAGCCGCGCGACATCAGGCCTGCCGCGGAGCGGCTTCGTTCAATCCGTCTTCTGCGCAATACGCCGCCGGTCAGGCGAAGTCGTCGGACTCCTGCTCGTTCACGCCCCAGCCCACGATCTTGCGGCTCCACACGTCGAGGAAAACGTACAGGTAGTAGAACTTCCCGCGGACCGCAGCGGGAAGGTACGTGATGTCCCAGCAGAGAAGCTGGTTCGGGCCCGTCGCCACGCGGGCCTTCGGGCGCTTGTTCGTGCGCGCCTTCACGGGCCCACGATGCGCCTTCAGGCCGTGCTCCTCGAGCACCCGGTACATGGTGGACTCCGAGCACAGGTAGTCGCCCTGGTCGGCGAGGCGCGGCACGATCTGCCGCGGCGAGAGGTCCCGCATGGGCGCACTCGTGGCGACCTCCACCACCTTCGCGCGCTCCGCCTCACTCAGCTTGTTGGCCGGCGGCGTCTTCGCCCCCTTGCGGCGGTCATCCCCGCCCTCGGGGCCCTGCTCGCGCCAGCGCTGGAGTGTCCGCGCGGGCAGCTCGACGACCTCGCAGGCCTTCTGGTGACGCGCTCCGGAGCGGACGGCTTCATCGACGAGGGAGAGGATCACTTGCCGCTCTTCCCCGGTGTGTCGTCGTCCTCGTCCCCCCAGAGCGCGTGGACTTTTTTTGCGAGCACCAGCAGCGCCGCCGTCTCCGCCAGCGCCTTGTCCTTGCGCGTGAGCTCGCGCTCGAGCTCGCGGATGCGCTTCTGCTCCTTCGTCCGTGCGCGGTTGCCTCCGAGAGCGGCCAGCGCCTGCCCCCGCCACTCGCTCACGGTGGCCTCGTGCAGGCCCTCCCGGCGCAGGTACTTACCGAGCTCTGCGCCCGTCAGCCCCGCGGTCTCTCGCACCACCCGGAGCCGCTCGTCCGGAGACCAATCCTCCGGGCGGCGGCCCTCCCGAGGGGGCGGCTTCTTGTCGGTGTCGTTTGCCACGAGCGCTACGCTAGCGGCTTCTCGCAGCCACCGCGAGAGGGTGGCCTGGGAGACCCCGCTGGTCTCCGCCAGCGCCGTCGCGGAGGGCCCGCCTGGCAACATCAGCTTACGGATCATGCTCTGCTTGAACTCGTTCGAATATCGACCCATCGGGTCCTTGCCTGCCTCGCCCCCGAGGTCATGTGGTGGGGTCTGGGGCCGAGCTATGCGCCCGGCCGAGGCGACAACTCACGCTGACACAGGGGGACATGCTCGCGTGCGGCTCACGCAATCACATGCGCGCGTTTGCGCGCCAACTGACACGCCGAGGCGACACCTACTCCCCTCACTACCTCGACGCTGAACGCTACGCGTCGATCATCGGCAGCGAACACGAACGGTGTGGTGGCGGCCACGGCCGGGGCGGCGGAGGTCACGGAAGGGGCCGGGGCGGCGGAGGCCACGGCAGAGGCGGCGGAGGTCACGGCCAGGGTGGATGCATGCAGATGTGAGCCACTCGCACGCCATCGTCCAAGACCGCGCAACGGTGGAGAGCGGCGGGAGGGATGCGACCACGATCGCCGCTCCTACGCCGCGTAGGAGGCACGTGCTCATCGCACGCGCGGAGCCGACCGAGGACACGCCGTCAGTTCGAGGGCTGGTACCAGAATCCGTCGAAGTTGGGTGACTGCTCGAAACGTCGCAGCTCGGCGAGGACGCTGTCGGAGGATTCCGTGAAGGGAACGGCGCCCGTCGCGTGGAGGACGGCTTCGTGGTCGACCGAGCAGAGGAGCGCGAGGCGCGCGACGGTGAGCTCGACCCCGCACCAGAAGTCTTGCGCAGAGGTGTCCTCGGCAAGCTCCAGGGCTTCCGCGAGTTCGTTCCGGCGAGGACCAAGATGCGAAACAAGGGGCCGGTAGAGTGGGCTCCCCGACACCGCGCCGCGCGCGAGGGTGAGGGCCGCCTTGCGTGCTGACTCGAGCGCGTCGGCGGAGTCGAGCAACCCGCGCACGGCGAACGCCGGGAGCGTGCGCGCCACGGCGACTGCCGCGTGGGCCCGCAGCCGCTCGGTGGACACCTCCTCCAACAGAGCTGGCGACACACCGAGCCGGGGTGGCGTGACGGACTCGATGGTGAACGCCTCGCTCGGCCGGCCGGCCTCGACGAGGGTCGAGGCCGGGTAGACCCCCAAGACCAAGCAGACGTGCCGCACGGCCGCCTGAATCCGGTCTGGAAAGGTCCGTGCCGGCAGCTCGACTGCGTCGCCTGCGCCAACCGTGACCTGACGCCCGGAGCGGCGCGCCGCCCCAACCGGCAGCGCGGTCGAGAGCAGCTCCGCTAGGGGAAGGAAACGTCGGGCCCCTTCTGTACCGGCCCAGAGCAGGTTCTCCGGCTCACCAGCCGCCAGCCGGCGCACGGTCAGGCGCGGCGTCGGAGGGGCAGCCGACCCCGCCAACACCGGCGGGCCCGCGACGAGCGAGGACACGTCCAGCGCGGCCGTCTGGGCGTGAGCTTGGAAGTCCGCCGAGCGGATGACACTCGGGGCGAGGCTTTCGAAGGCTGCGTCGAGCTCCCGGGTGCTTGGTACAGCCCTGCTGACGGACGCGCTCAGCGAGCCTTCAGCGGCGCGTTGGTCGTGCGGAGGCCGCGCGCGGAGCAGAGGCTCGAGCGCGTCGATGCACGTAGCGGCGTCTGGGAAACGCTGCAAGGAATCGATCTGCGTGCAGCGCGCGAACCACTCGTCGAAGCCTTCCGGGAAAGGCGACTGCGCACCCAGCTCCTCGATTCGCTGAGAGGCGGTCGCGCACGCACCAGCGACCAGCTCGACAATCATGGAGCTGACCGTGCTGTCAGGATCACTCGCGGTGAGCCAATACTCGTGGCCCGTGAGCATCCAGAACGCCAGCAGGCCGATGGCCCACACGTCGGTCGCCGGTGCGATGCTCGCGACTTGCGAGAGCTGCTCCGGCGCCATCCACAGCGGAGTGCCGATGACCTGCGAATTCTTGTTCCCGTCGCGCGCGTCTTGAACCCACTTCGCGATGCCAAAATCCAGGACCTTGATGGTGAATGGAACACCAAGGCGCCGAGGGTCGGCGACGAAGAGGTTGTCGGGCTTGAGGTCGCGATGAACGAGGTGGCGTTCGTGCGCCATCTGGAGGCCATGACGTGCCTGGGTGAGGACTTCGCAACAGTCGGCCAGCGAGAGAGCCCCGTGGTTGTTGATGAAGTCGGCGAGGGTCTGACCCCGCAGGAGCTCCATAGCGATCCAGGGCACCCCGAGCTCGTCGTCGATGCCCGCGGACACGATCTCCACAACGTGGTCGCTGTCGAGGCTCCCAGCGATGCGCGCTTCGTCGATGAAGCGACCGCGCATCTTGTCGTCGGAGGCGAGCCAGCCGTGCATCAGCTTGATGGCGCGTGGTTTTCCGGTGGACCGCTGGGTGGCCTCGTACACCGAGCCGATACCGCCGGCAGCGATGAAGCGCTGCACGTCGAAGTCGCCGCCAATGCAGCGGCCAACGTTCCGATCGACTGGGGGGGTCATGGGCCGGCGTGGAGGATACATAGTGTGGCCGCCGTCTGGGATTCGATTCGTATCGATTTCACAAGCACGGGGTTTACTCCATGACAACGTCATGCCAGCTTAGCGGGCATGCTGACCGACGAGCAGAAAGCCCTCATCACTGAGAACTGGCGCTTGGCGGTGCCCATCGCGGACACCATCGCCGACCTGTTTTACCGCCGCCTCTTCCAACTCCGCCCGGAATACAAGGCGCTGTTCGGCGAGGATATGGCGAGTCAGAAGCAGAAGCTGCTCCAGATGCTGGCCTTCGTCGTACGGTCGCTGCAGTGGGGTGGCGCGTCGTGGTCGGATGACGTCCCGCCTGATGATGACCTCTTCCTCGTGCTGCTCGCGCTTGGGCGCAGGCACTCAAACCTCTACGAGATCCCGGACGAGGCGTACGAGCCCGTCCTGGATTCGCTGCTTTGGACGTTGGACTACGGGCTTGGCAAAGCGTTCAACGAGGACGCCAGCGTTGCATGGACGCAGGCCATGTTGCTGATCTCCAACACCATGATTCTCGGGCGCTACTCGGTGGACGAGGCCAAGCGCATCCGAACCAGCCAAATCGGAAACGCTTGATGGAAGACGCCGTCGTTCTGAAAGGGCCCGTCCCTAGCGGCGGAGTATTGCCCTTGGTGCAGGTCGTGGGAATCGGCCGGCAGACGAACATCGTCGAGTTGCTCGACGACACACTGCGAATCGGCCAGATGTCGATTCGCAGCGGAAAGGTGCTGTCAGTCGATTTCGGCCAGGCGAGGGGCCTCGACGCCCTCGAGGGGTTCGTGGCGCACCGAGGCGGTACGTTCCAAGTGCGTAGCGTCCACGGTCTCCCGGCGACCGAGCCACTTGGCGACCTGCGCGCGCTCCTTGCGTCTCTCGGCCGCGACAGTGACCGGATCTCACTCTTGCGAAATCTGCCTGCAGGCGGCCCCAGCGTTCACGAGACGGGGGTGGTGGCGCCTGTGCAGATGGGTGGCAGCACCCGTAAGTCGAGCTTTCCCCCCCCAGCAATTGTGCGGCCCGCGGTTGCCGCGCCGGTCGCTGCCGCCGCCCCTGTCGCCACCGCCGCGCCGGTCGCTGCCGCCGCCCCTGTCGCCACCGCCGCCCCTGTCGCCACCGCCGCGCCGGTCGCTGCCGCCGCCCCTGTCGCACAGCGGGTGGAACCCACGCAGGCGTCGTCCGCGAAGGCCGCAATCATCCTCGCCGTGGCTTCCGCGAAGGGCGGCGTCGGCAAGACCACGCTCGCGATGAACCTAGCAGTCGCGATGGCACGCCGTGGGCTCCGGGTCACCCTTGTGGACTCCGACCCCAACGGGGGGGTGTCGGCCGCGGTCAACGCCCATCGCCGTATATCCAAGGGTGCTTTTGACGTCATCTGTGGTGCGGCCAGCCTCACCGACGCGATCATCACCACCCGCATGAACGGCCTCCGTGTGCTGCCCGCCGGAGGGCAGACACTGTCCATCGACCAGGTCGAGAACGCGCAGCAACACCGACAGGCGTGGCGCGCCCTGCTCGCCCAGGTGGCCTGCGACGCAGACGTCGTCGTGCTCGACACGCCGGGTGGTGTCTACGGCGGAACCCGCATCATGTTGGGCTGCGCGACCCACGTCATGGGCGTGCTCCAAGCCGAGCCGCTCGCGCTGCGGGCGTCGGAGCACTTTCAACGCGCCATCGGGGCAGTGACCCCAGCCCCCAAGCTGGTGGGCGTCGTGTTGAACATGTTCGACCCCCGCAGCGCCACCTCCCCCACTGTCCTTCAAGAGGCGTGCGAATCGCTTCAGCCAGGGCTGCTGTTCGACACCTCGGTGCCTCGCACCTCCATCATCAACGACGCAAGCCAACGTGGCGTCGTGGCCGGCCAGGGGGAGCTCGCGACCGCTCCCGCTGTCGCGTGGACGTTCGAGCAGCTCTCCGCGGAACTACTCGACCGCCTGGAGTGGAGCCCAGCGCGCCCGGTGGTGGACGAGGCCCCGCTCTTCTGACCCCGACGACTCCGTGAGAGGCGCGGCCATCCGCGCACAAGCGGCGGCTGGAGCACTGGCAAGGCTCATAGGAAACATGAAGCTCCTCCGGGGAGGAGCCGGGGAGTTTACCAAATCCGTCTTCTGCGCAATACGCCGCCGGTCAGCATACCGGCGTCGCTCGGCGGGATGGGGGGGTGGCAGCAACGCACGTCGGCGGGCCCGGGGCAGTACCCGGGCGTGGTCACCTGCGTGCAGCTGGCCACGAGCTGGCAGGTACCTGGTGCACCCTGCACGGTGCAGGGCACGCCGATGGGACTGCCCGCGTCGGAGCCGCCGTCCGCTCGGCTCGCGTCCGCCGTCCCCGCGTCCGTGCTGGCATCGCCGAGGTCCGCGTCAGGGCCCACATCCGAGGTTGCTTGGTCGCGGGGCAGTGTCGCGTCGAGAGTCGCCGCGTCGGCAGGCACGTCGCCGTACAACGACCCGCCGCCGGCCTCACACGCGGACAGCGCGAGCGCGCTGCCCAACCAAGCCAACCTCACGAGAGACCCACACACGCTGCCAGCATAGGACACCGCTTTCCGGGCAGCTCGTCAAAACCGAGCGAGCGTGGGCGGAGACGCGTTAGAACGGGGAGCCGATGACGACGAGGAACCACACCGCAGTCGACGCACGGACCCTGCCGAGCCGGCGCGCTCCCCCGAGCGTCCTCGCCCGCCTTGGCGCGGGCGCGCTGTTGCTCGGCTGGCTCTTCGGGGGGCAGGCTTGCGCAGCGCGCGGGCCTGGGCCAGCGACGGGCGATACCGTCGCGCCGCCGGAAGGCGTGTCGTGCAGCATCGACGAGGCGCTGTCGAGCGCGGCCCACCCCGCTGTGGACGCAGCCCTCGCCGACGTGCCCCGCGACGACGCGCTGCGCGTCCTCATGGCGCTCCAGCCCTTCCGTGCCCCCGATGTGGCGGCAGAAGAGCGCCGCGCCGCCTGCTTGCTCGGGGCCCGCGCGGCGGCTCAGCTGGGCCTCGAGCCAGGCGTCCTCGCGTTCGCTGCGGAGGTCCTCGCGCCAGCCGACGCCGGCCCCTCGGCGCTCGAGGAACTGGCCGCGCTGCGCCTGCTCGTGTCGGGCCGCGCGGGTCCGGCACAGAGCTGGATCCCGCTCGTGGTGGATGCTTCTCCAGCGCGCTGGGCCGAGGCCGTCGCGAGCGCGCCTGCCAGCACGCGGGAGGCCGTGCTGAGCCTGATGCTCGCCGCGGACGTCGGCTCCGAGGCGCACCGCCGTGCGCTGCTCGCGCCGGGAGGCAGCGAGGAGCTGAGCTTCCTCGCGGCGCTGCTCGCCCTGCAGCAGGACGACGAGGCGAGCGCGGCCGCTGCCAGGACCGCGCTGCAGACGCTCGTGGCGGGCGGCGGTCCTCGGGGGGAGCATGCACAGCTCCTGCTCGCTCATCTCGCCGTCGCGGAAGCGGACGCCGTCCGCGAGCACGTCTACGACTCTCCCCGCTTCCACGGAGACGCCGCGCGCGCCATCTTGGATGCCGCAGCCAGCGAAGTGGCTCGCATCCCTGCGACCTCCGCGCTGGCCGAGCAAGCACGGGCCGCGGAGACCGCCTTGCGCGCCCTCGCAGGACGGGACGCAGAGGCCGTCGCGGTGTGGCGGAGCTCGTCCGTGGAGGTTCGCGCGCGGCAGGGGGCGTCGCTCACGCGTTGGTACGTCGCCCTCCATCCAGACGACGAGGGGATCTGCTCGCTACGCGCTGAAGTCGAGGCGCAGGTCGCGCGCGTGAACGCACGGTTCGACGTACCGCCCCCCGCCGACGACTCGCGCGCGTGTGCCTTGCTCTCGGAAGACCGCGCGCTGCTTGCGCTGCCGCTACCGGACGTCTTCGCCTACCGGTCCCCGCCGCGCGCACGCGAGTGGCTCGCGAGCGTCGAGGTCGCAGCGGTGCTCGCGGCCAGGCGCTCCGCCGAAGAGAGCCTCGCGCGGTACCACGCGCTCCCCGAGGCCTTCCGCGCGAGTGACGCGGGGGCATCGCTGCTCACCGACCACCTGCTCGCGCAGGCCTTCACCGCGACGTCCTGCGACCAGCTCCGATCCGGGCGCGCCAACGTCCGCGTCG
Organism: Sandaracinaceae bacterium; assembly: GCA_020633055.1. NCBI lineage: Bacteria > Pseudomonadati > Myxococcota > Polyangiales > Sandaracinaceae > Sandaracinaceae bacterium. Next base: position 213,340 of record JACKEJ010000011.1, read on the forward strand.
ATCAGCTCGAACAGACACGTCGCACCATCGACGAGTACGCGTCGCGACAGCTCGCTTGCGTCCCACCGCCCGCCGCCGACCTGGGCGACGTCTGGTAGCCGCTGCCAGTCGTCCGGAGGGCCGCCATCAAGGGTGTCACGCGTGGTCGTTCAGCCGTGGAGCCGCACCACCACGACGTTCGCGATGACGTAGAGGAGCCCCAGCCCGACGAAGGCCCACCAGTCGAGCTTGCGTGAGGCCTGCTCGCGTCCTGCGTAGACCAGGCGGATGGAGGCGATGCTGATGAAGACTGCGCCGAAGATGGTGCCGCTCATAGGAAACATGAAGCTCCTCCGGGGAGGAGCCGGGGAGTTTACCTAATCCGTCTTCTGCGCAATACGCCGCCGGTCAGCGCGCATGAAGTGCTCGCTGACGCCTCCAGGTTGCCACACTCGGGGCGCTTGCGGCGAGACGAGGGCTGCGGCTGGGTGTGCGGACGCAGGGGTGCCTGTTGAGGCCTTCCGGAGAAGCTCACCAGGCGTGCTCGGCGGGCTCTTGGGAGTTGTCGTCGAACAGGTCGAGCTGGGTTGGCTCGTCGAGCTCGTAGACAGTGTCTCCGGGGTGCGACAGCGGCCCGGCGCGGGGGTCCGGCAGGAGATGCCCTTGGTGCTCGAGGATCGCACGGATGCTGGTGGTGCGCAGGACGGTGGCGACGTGGCGCATGCGGCCGCCGCAGTGGGGGCACGCGAGGACGTCGAGGCCGAAGCTGTGGCGCATTAGCTCGGCCCAGGCGGTGTTGCGCGCGTGTCGCGGGGCAGAGCGAGGCGGGGCCCGTTTGGACCGCGTGACGCCTGGGCGACCGTATCCCGTCGCTAGAGCCCGCAGGCGGGCGTTGGCGGCGAGGATGTCCCCGTAGAGGAGGGTGTTGGCGGCGGGCGGTGGGACCAAGGCGACGAGACGGTCGATGAAGCGCTCGCGGCTCATGCGGATGTGGGTAGTTCCGTCGCGCCAGGGGGTCTTGAGTTCGAGGAGAACGCTCTGGGTCTCGAGGGTGAGGCGCTGCTCCTTCAGCGGCGGCCGCAGGATGTAGCGGACCATGCGCTCCAGCTCGGCGCGAGCGCCTGCGCCAACGGTGATGTGCGCGTCGAGGTCGAAGCCTTGGTCGTGTGCCTTGCGTCGGTGGAAGGCGTTGGGGTTCCGGGGGTCGTTCGTGCGCACACGCCACGCGCCGCGGTTGATGACGCCGTCGCTGTAGACCTCGCCCATCCCAGGGAGCCGGAGGGCCGCGTCGTCGGCGTCCACCTCGGCGAGTCCGCGGCTGTGGGCGAGGTGGGTGACGCGCGTCTTGATCGTCGCGAGCAGGGTCTCCAGCTCGTCCGCGCTCGGCGCGAGGGCCTCGAGAAAGCGCAGGGACCCGTCGCTGCGCTCCACGAAGGCGCCGTCCATGTACACGGCGTGAAAGTGCACGTTGAGGTTGAGGGCACCGCCGAAGCGCTGAATGGCCATGATGCTGCCGGGGTGTGCGACGTCGTGATGCCCTCGAGGGCCCACGCTGCGCGCGCGGGCCCGATAGAACGCATCGATGGTGCGCCGGGCGATGCGCCACACGGCAAGGGTCGAGTTCCGGAGCTCGCAGCAACGCCGCATGCGGACCCTCGAACGCGCTTGGGCGTCCGTCGATCTAGCGCGAACGGCTCACGGAGGGCCGGTGCACCACGTAGCCGCTCTGCTCGAGGGCGGCGCGCTGCGCAGGGGCGTCGATGACCTCGTCCAGGCGCCGTGCGCGCGAGGTCGTCTGGCCGACCAGGCGCATGGCCGCCCAGACCGCAGGGAGCGCGGGCACGTCGAGACCGTCACGCGCCGCGTGGATCTCCAAGACGTCGGGTGCTCCATCGCGACGGTGTCGCTCGAGGCGCAAGCTCCCGGCCTCGCCACCCACCAGCGAGGCGACCGCCGCCACGCGCGAAAGCGGAGCGGCGACCCGGAGCAGGAGCCAGCTGGGCACCCACGGCGTGACCCAGCTGACGGCGGACAGCGCCCAGACCAGCGCGCCGCGATCAAAGCCCGACCAGAAGCGCACCGGGCAGCCGAGCCCGAGGTCGGGGCACGGGAAGCGCCCATAGCGGCGTCGCACACCCGACGTGAGGGTGCGCGTGGTCAGGCCGCGGAAGGCGCGCGCCTTGGGGTCCTCGGGCAGCGCGCGACCGAGCGGCCGCAACAAGCTGTAGACCAAGCCGCGCGAGGGCCGGTGGCGTGAGCCCATGGACAGCAGCACCTCCACGCGCTCGGTGTCGTCGCCATCCGGCGCGCCGTCCGCCATGTCCCGCAGCAGCGACGCCGCGAGGGCCGGCACGGTGGAGCAGCCCGAGAGCACGGCGCAAGGGCTGTCCTCGCCCGCGCGCGCCACGCGCTCGATGAACTCGGGGCGCTCGCTGAGGTCCACGAAGTGAGCCTGCGCCGCCCCGCACGCCCGTACCCACGCGCTCGGGTCGTGCTCGTAGGGGCCCACCACGTCGATGACCACGTCCCCCGCGCCCAGCAGCCCGGCGGGCGGGGGCTGCGTGACGTCCAGGGCCAAGCACCCCTCTCGCCCTCGACGCGACGCGCGGACACACGGCACCTGGGGCGCGAGCGTTCCGAGCAGCCGCACCACGCGCGCGCCCAGCTCCCCCGACGCCCCCAACACCAGCACCTGCGCCTGCCGCGTCATGGTCCCTCAGAACACGCGCCGCGAAGACAGCTCGGGCGCGCGCTGGTCCAGCCGCCGCGCCAGCTCCGGCAGGCGGTAGGTGGGCACCCGCGGAAAGAGATGGTGCTCCACGTGGTAGAACATGTTGAACGTCAGCACGCTCTTCAGCCGACCGCGGATGGTGCGCGCGATGTAGTGCGAGCGGTCGCAGTCGTGGTGCACCGTCCACACGGCGAAGAACGCGGTCAGGCACTGACCCAGCAGCATCACTCCGAGGTGGAAGCGCAGCAGCGGCAGGGGCAGCGCGAGGGCCAGCACCACCAGCGCGAGCCACAGGCCGAGCTCCAGCGCCATGAAGCGACGCACGCGCGGTCCGCCGTGCAGGAGCGCGTGTCGGTGCAGCAGCCACGGGAAGTAGGGCCCATAGAGCAGCGCCTTGTGCGCAGGCAGCCGCGCGCCGAAGGCCTCCACGTCCTCGTCGTCCATGCAGTGCGCGTGGTGGCGCAGGTGGTTGAACTGGATGGCGTGCATGGCGGCGCCCATCAGCACGCTCATGACCACCAGCAGCGCGTCGTGCCCGGCCCGCGAGAGCCCCAGGTTGCGGTGGAAGGCGTCGTGCACGAGGCGCAGCCCCACCAGGAAGAACACGAAGGCGAGCCCGAGCGACGCGAGCCAGAAGCCACGCGCTGCGCAGGCCCACGTGCCCAGCAGGAACGGCAGCCCCATGAGCAGCTCGAGCGCCGTCTGCGCCGCGCCCATGCCGTGCAGGTCGCGGTGCTCGGTGGCACGTACACGCGGGTCTTGTAGGATCTCGAGGCTCATGGCTCGGTGCTCCCCGTCAGCAACGGTGGCCCCGGCGCCCGACCCTGCAGGCGGCGACTCCGCCGCTCGAGCCGCTGGGCGTAGCGCGGGATGAACCAGTCGAGGCCCTGATGCAGCTTGGCGAGCAGCCGCACCCCCAGCGCGGAGCTGGCCCAGCCGCGCGCGTGCAGGTGGTTGAGGTTGAAGTTGGGCACCAGGATGGACAGCACGTTCCACGCGAGCCCCATGCCTTTTCGGATGGAGGACCGGTACCACACGTGTTCCACCAGCGTGTTGGTGGTGCGCGCATGCATGCGCAGCTTGCGCTCGAGGCGCGCGGCGAGGTCCGCGTCGCCCGTCCGGATGGCGCGCGCGGCGGCGAACCCACTGCGCAGCGCGAAGGTCACCCCGCCCGACACAATGGGGTCGATCACCGCCGCGGCCTCCCCCAGCAGCCACCAGTTGGGCCCGCGCAGTCGGGTGCTCACGTCGTCCTGGTAGGTGCACGCGTGCGCGCTCGCCTGCTCGGCCCACTCGAGCGTGAGCCAGCGCAGCCGCTCGTGCCGGTGGGCGCGCGCCAGCAGCGCGCTGGCGAGGTCCGTGCGCTCGCGCCGCAGCAGCGCCACCTCACGCGCGAGGAGCGCCACGCCTACGTCCACGCGCGCAGCGCCGAGGTGGATGCCCCAGCACCAGCGCACGAAGTCACCCTGGTCGTCGAGGAAGATCTGCGTGCCGAGCTGGTCGTACTCGTGGGGTGATCGCGCGGAGAACGCGACCTTGCGCTCCCCGAAGGGCTCGGTGGTCACGGGCAGGGCCCTCGCGAGCACGCGCGTCCGGCCGCTGGCGTCCAGGTAGTGGCCCGCCTCCACGCGCTCGCCCTGCGCCAGAAGCAGCCCGAGGACGCGGTCTCCGTCGCACGCCACGCGCTGCACGCGGTCCTCGAGCAACATGACCCCGGCCTCGCGCGCCACGCCCTCGAGCGCGGCGCGTGCGACCGCCATGTCCACGTGCGCCGTGGGTTGGCTGCGCCCCACCAGACGCATCAGCGCGCGGTAGAACCAGGCGAAGCCGATGGTCATGCGCGCCCGCGTCGGCGCGTAGCTGGCCACCGCGCCGCGCTTCCACGTAGCGTGGTCCGCGCGCACCAGCGCGGCGAGGTCGAGCCCCAGCTGGCTCAGCAACCGGTTCGACTCCCAGTCCAGGCTCTCGCCATACGTGGCGTGCACGCCCGCGGGCCGAACCACCACCACACGCCGCCCCGCCCGCGCGAGGTCGATGGCGGCCGCGAGCCCACCGAGCCCGGCGCCCACGACGGCCACGTCCCAGGGCGCGGTCACGTGATCAGGTGTCAACGAAGCAGCGCGCATCCCAGCGAGCCTAGCGCGATTCCGGTGCGCGCGGCGCGCGCAAGCAGTGAGACCAGAGGCGGCGACTCGAACGGCACCTGTCACGCCAGGCACGTGGCGTGGTGCGAGCGGCAGCGCCCCTTCCACGAGCGCCATGCGGTCGTCTCCGTCGAATCCGAACTCGAAGCACGGCACCGTTCCGTCGCGCATGGCCTGCCGTATGCGCCGCGTGTCGGACCAGCGCGTGCGGGGTAGCCAGCGTCGCGACGAGCCCGTACAGTCCCGCCATGCGTCACTGCGTTCTGGTGGCCGCGCTGGGAGGCGTGGTGAGTTGGATGTCGCTGGGCTGCGGGGGGACGCAGAGCGTCGACGACGCGGCCACGGGCCAAGACGCTGCGGTCGACGCGACGACGATGCCGGACGGCAGCCACGATGCGACCCCGGGGGACGCGACGACGGCGCTGGACGCGAGCGACGACGCCAGCGCGGGGGACGCGTCCGCCTCGACCGACGCTGGCGCGGATGCGTCGACCGACGCCGGCGCGGACGCGAGCTCCGACAGCGGCTCCTCCGACGCCGGTCCGATGGGCTGTGCGTCCGGCCGCTACGACCTGAACGGCCTCCCAGGCGACGGGTGCGAGTTCGAGCTCGGCGCAGACGCGATCTACGTGTCCGCGAACGACATCGCCGCTGTGGATGAGGTCGGCTGCGGGGTCGGGCCGGTCGGGACGCTGGCGGGCGCGTACCCTTGCCGCTCGATCGGCTTCGGCCTCGCGGAAGCCGATCGGACGCTGCGGACGCGCGTGTTGGTAGCGGCGGGGCTCTATGCCGAGACCGTCTCGCTGGTGAACGGCGTGCGGGTGCTGGGCGGTCACCATCCCACCACGTGGGAGCGCGACGTCGCCGCCAACGTGAGCACGGTGCGGCCCCTCCCGTCGGCCGGGCACACCCGCGCCGTGGTGGCCCAGGACATCACGCTGCCCACCTCCTTCGAGGGCTTCACGGTGCACGGCGTGAACGCCACCACGAGCTCGGCCAACAGCTACGCGATCTGGATCCGCGACGCGTCGTCCCAGCTCGCGCTGCGCGACAACTACATCGTCGCGGCCAACGGGGCCGACGGGGACCCCGGCGCGCCGGGCGCGGAGGGCAGCGATGGCGTGGACGGCCAGCCAGGTGAGCGCGCCATCCAAACGGCCTCCATCACCAACTGCCAGGGCGCCTCCAACGTCCCAGGCAACCAGCCGCTGTGCTTCGACGCCGCGGGGGAGCTTTCCAACGCGTCTTGCGGGGCGGGCGGGGTGCGCACCTGCGGCGCCGTTCTCGTGTCGGGCGGGGCCGGCGCCGGAGCGGTGTGCCCCACCGACAACACCGCGCAGGGCAGCGGCGCCATGGGTTCACAGGCGCTCGGCGGCGGCGCAGCGGGCGCGGGGGGCGACGGGGGCCATGATCGGGTCGCTTCGCAGTGCGTGGTCTTCAACACCGGCGGGTTCAGCGCGCACGGCTCCATGGGCGGCGCGGGTACCCCAGGGGCTTCGGTGCCGGGCGGCGCTGGGGGAGGCTCGACGTCGGGGCCTGTGGCGGGAGAGTGGCGCGGCGCGGCCGGGACGGGAGGCGGAGGCGGGCGGCACGGCGGCGGCGGCGGCGGCGGTGGAGCGGGCGGCGGCGCGGACCTCACGCTGGTCTGCGTGGCGGGTGCGGGCGACGCGCTGGGCGGCAGCGGCGGGGGCGGGGGCTCCGGTGGCTGCGGCGGCACTGGCGGAGGAGGCGGCCAACCCGGAGGCGGCTCGTTCGGCGTGTACATCGTGTTCAGCGTCCCGAGCGCCAGCCTGCCGGTCTTGATGGGGAACACCATTCTCGCGGGCGCCGGCGGCGATGGGGGCGCCGGTGGCACCGGCGGCCCTGGGGGCGAGGGCAGCGTCGGCGGGTCGGGCGGCGGTGTCGATGGAACGTGGTCCGCCGTGCTCGGCCTCGGGGGTCCCGGCGGACCTGGGGGTGCGGGAGGCCACGGCGGAGGGGGAGGCGGCGGCGCCGGCGGCTCCAGCTACGGCATCTACCTGCATCAACACACGCAGGCGTCCGGCTACGGCGTCGGCAACACCCTGTTCCCCTCTGGGAGCGGCGGCGGCGGGGGCGCCGGCGGGCTGTCCCTCGGCATGTCTGGTACGTCGGGCGCACCCGGCGTGGCGGTGGCCCTGCACGACGAGCTGCTCTGATCCGGCGGCGCGCCGAGCGCCGTCTGGTACGGTCGCGAGGTCTGCCACGAGCTCGTCGCGCGGTGGACGACCTCCAGCAGATCGCCCTGCTGCGTGCCGTGGTGGGTCCCGCGTGGACGCGTGGGGGAGTCCAGGCTAGCCTCCGGCGCATGCGATTCATGGGAGTCATCGTGATCGCCGCCGCAGCCGTTCTGGCAACGGGGTGTGCGACGCGGCGGCTTCGAAGCGCGTCCGCCGGGAGCGTCGGCTGCGCGCCGAGAGACATCGAGATCGGCAACACATCCCGCCGACTGACCGGCCGCACGTGGACCGCGGAGTGTCATGGCGCGGTCTATCAATGCAGCGGGTTGGGAACCGACGTGACCTGCTCGCCGCTCCGCGAGTCGGTCGCGTCGTCGGAGCGCCCCTCGTCGATGGGCGTGCCCTCGTCGGCAGGCGCCGCGGCGGACGCCCGCCGGCGCGAAGAGCTGCTCGAACGACAGGGTCCGGCGTTCGAGTTCGCGCGCGACGGAGAGCGACTTCGTGGTGTGCGCGCGACGTTCTCTCCACGAGGCGCACAGCTCGTCCTGACGTACGCCCCGGAGAGCGACCCACTCGTCGCGCTCTCGGTTCGCGGCCCGGACGGAGGCTCCCTCGACCGCTGCGAAAGTTTCACGTTGGAACGCGGGGGGAGCATGGTCCTCGTCGTTCGGCTGACGGAGGGAGCGGGACGAGTGGCCTTGGAGCCCCTGCTCGCGGAAGCGGCGCGCGAGCGAGGCACGACGGCGACCTTCTGTGGACTTCGCTGGCCGCTGCGAACGGCCGATGTCGTCGGATTCCAGCGCTTCGGCGAGCACGCCCACGAGGCGCTGTTGAACGCGCCAGAGGCGTCGCGCGACTTGGCGGCCGACGCCGAACCCGAGGTGCCATCGGTTGATGCGGTCAGCGCCGTGCGCGCGGCGCTGACCGAGCGGTCCACCTCGCTGCGCGCGTGCGCGGGAGCACGCCCTGGCCAGCCCGTCTCGGTGGAAGCCACCTGGGGTGTCGAGGGGGTGGTACACGTCGCCATACGGGGCAGTGACGATGCCGAGGAGCATGCGTGCGCAACCGCAGCGCTCTCGGAGTGGCGTGCTCCATCTGGCGCCGCCGGGCGCATCGTCCACGCCGTCGAGGACCCGCCACGCTGAGCGGTTGGCCCAGCAGCCAGGCCGCCGCGCTCCCACCCCGCAGCTCGGCGGACGCCTCGGACGACGACTACATGCTCGAGGCGGGCACGCAGACGCCTGCTACGCATGAGTGGGGCGTCGATGACCCGCCCGAGCACGCCACCCCGTCGACGACGGGGAGGTAGCGGCACTCGGTCCCGCAATACGGCTCCACCCACAGACAGGGACGGCGAGGGCACTCGACGATGGCACCGCTACACGTACCGTCTGCGGCGCACGGCTGATATCGGGTACCTGCTGCGCTGACCGCGGACCAGCACCAACCTGGCGAGTCGTCCTCGAGGCAGGAAGGGCATGGCAGCGAAGGCTCGCTGCAGGCGCTCCCAAAGGCGTCCAACGTGCCCCCGTCGGCGGGTTCGTTGCCGCCGTCGGGAGGTTCGGCGCCCCCGTCGATCATGTGGGAGTTGGCGCACGATGACGCGAGGAGCAACAGCGACACAACGAGCACACGAACCACAGGCTCACCTCTTTCGCGGAATCGCCTGCGCGCGGGCCTCCACCTGGGTGTCGGTCTAGCACAGCCAACGACACTCAGGGTATCTGGCGACGTCGCCCGGACACGACGGCCTCGCTGTGGAGACGTTCAGCGCGGCACGACGAGCAGCGCTTCGACCCGACGGTTCACGCGGTCGGGGACGTCCTCCGACGCGCAGCGACTGCCCGCGCCACGCTGAACGAGGCGCTGCCGCGACACGCCCGCGCGCACGAGCGCGTCGATCACGGCCTCGGCGCGCGTGCAGCTGAGGGCGTCGTTGTGCGCGGCGCCGCCGTTGGGGTCCGCGTGGCCGACGATGAGCAATTGTCCGACCCCGCTGTTCTCTTCGATCCGAACCGCCATCCGCGCGATGGCGGCGTCTGCCTGCGGGGGCGGCTCCGCGCTGTGTTCGCGAACTCCGCGATAGTCTCGAGCCCTGCCTCGTCACGCATGGCCCGCGTGGCGTCGGTGCCACAGAAGGTCGAGTTTGGCAGCCGGAAGGAGCTCGATTCGACTCGGCGGTCAGGGGAGCGTGAAGGAGACTCGCCCCAGGTCAGGCCGCTCCGAGGGGCCACCGAGCTGCTGGTGCCAGTTCCTGCCCCAGCACTCCATGCGCTGACCCTCCCGCGCGCACGTGTGTGACCCGCGGACCTCGAGAGCGTCGGCCGCAACGCGCACGCTGGCGGGCCCCGCGCACTCGGCCGGCTCCGCTTGCCAGTTCGCACCCCAACACACCACGTCGTCCGCCGTCTGGACACACGCGTGCTCGGCCCCCACGGCCAGCTCCTGGGCGCCGCTGACCCCAGACACCGTCGTGAAGCCAGACCCGTGGCCCGGAGGTGACCAACAGCCAGTCGTGCACGACACGCTTCCATCCGAGTGCAGGAGGCAGAGGAAGCTACGCCCGAGGCCGACCGCCACGGCTGCGTCCACACCAGGCACCTGCGTGGGGACGGTGGACTCGGCGCCGAAGAGGCGACCCGTCAACACCGGGTGGAAGCCCCAGCAGTGGAGCTCGCCCGTGTCGAGCAGCGCGCATGTCGCGCCGCCCACGGCCACCAGCGCGTCGACGGCGGAGGGGAGCGTCAGCTCTTCTCGGTCCACACCAAAGCCCGCACACCACACGCGCGTCGAGCGATCGGACCCGCAGAAGTGCGTGTGCCCGACGGCCAGGAGCTCGGTGCCGGGTTCCTCGAAGGTGCGCGTCCCTGAGGCCCCACGGTCGCTGTTCGTGCACCATGTCGAGCTGACGTACGCTCCCTGGGCCATGCAGCACTCCTTCGCCGAGCTCCCGTCGTCACTCCCCGCGTACATCGGCATCCTCGGCCGTCCGCGTCAGTACCGCGGCGAGCCGCTGCCTACCATCGAGGCCAGCGTGGCGTCCGCCCGCTTCGACGCTGCGCGCCTCGATGCGTACCGCGCCCTCGTGCACGCGCCGCGAAACGGTCAGCTACCGCTCTTCGCCCCGCAGCTGCTGGCCGCGCCACTCCATCTGCGACTGCTCGCGGACCCGGCCTTCCCCTTCCCTGCCCTGGGGCTGGTCCACCTCACGAACCGCATCGCGCTGCACGCCCCCATCCCGGAGGACGCGGCGCTCGCACTGAGCGCGCACGTCGCCGGCGTGTTGCCGCACCGGCTCGGACACGCGGTCACACTGCGCACGAGCGCGAGGCTCGTGGGCGAGGGCGCGGCCGTGTGGACGGCAGAGACCGTCGCGCTCGCCAGGAGGAAGGATGCAGCCGCAGAGCGGGGGCCGCGCGCGGCACGCGCCCCCGACACGCTCGACCTCACCGACGCGATCACGTTCGAGGTGCCCGAGCCCACCGGACGAGCGTACGCGCGCGTGGCAGGGGACCTGAACCCCATCCACCAGCACGCGCTCTTGGCGCGGCCGTTCGGGCTGCGGCGCGCCATCGTGCACGGCACCTTCACGGCGGCGCGGGCCATGACCGCCCTCTGGCCGGACGCGGACACTCAGCCGGGTGAGGTGCTGGTGCACTTTCACGCGCCCGTGTTCCTGCCGTCACGGGTGCGCATGGGGCGGACCGAGGATGGCCTCGCCGTGTGCGACGCCGACACCGGCCGGGTGCAGGTGCGCGTCTCACGCAAGGGGCCCGCGTAGCGGCCCGCGCGCTGACGGCGTGCGGACCTCCCGACGCGCCGTCGAATGAGGTCGAGGTGGTACGGCGAGCAGGCGTGGAGCTCCTCGACCCCAGTCCGGTGCTGATGGGCGGCGCGCCGGATCTCGTGAGTTCGGGGACGGTCGCGTCCAACGGCGCGTTCACGCTCAGCGACATCCCCGTGGAGCTCCGCGCCAACCCCTAGCGGTCCGTTCTCGAACTGTTAGAGGTAGCAGAGGTCGGTGTCGAACTCGCAGTCGGTACAGCGCAGCGTCCCCCCCGCGTAGCCCAGGGCTACGCAATCGAAACCCACGAGGTTGTTCCCCTCGCACTGCTCACCGTCGTCGAGCACCTCGTCCCCACAGGTTGGACCACCCAAGTCGACGCCCGTGTCCAGACCGGCGTCGGGGCCCGCGTCCGGGCCGACGTCCATGTCGGCATCGGAGCTGGCGTCAGGACCCGCTTCCATGCCGGCGTCGGTGCTCGCATCCGCGCTGGCGTGCGAATTGGCGTCCGTGTGCCGACCACGGTAGCGGGACAGTCACAGGCTGAGAGTTCGCGAGCTAGTCCGCACCCTGCTCGATGCAGTAGAGCCGCGCGGGGTGGTAGCAGTACACGCCAAGGCCGTTGCCGAGGTCGGACCACGTGGTGTTGATGGCGCCCGTGTTCCCCGTCGCCCCGCGCCCGGTGCTGCTGTCGGTCCAGCCCGCGCAGTGCAGCCCGACGGGCAAGCCGGCCGCGGTGCTTCCAGTCCACGCGAACTCGGCCGCCACGCCTTCGTAGCGGTCGCGCACCTGACCGAACTCCGTGGTTCCGAGCGTGCGCTCCAGCGTCCCGTCCGTGAGGTCTGCCCAGTTGGCCGCGACGGGCTCCGCGACGTTGTTCCACACGCGGTAGTAGGGACCCGCGAAGTGCTCCAGCCGCGACGCGGCGCTGGTGACTCCGTCGCTCAGCCACGCGCGGTAGGCGCCGCTCAGGTTCGCCGCCTGGGCCCGAGCTTGGCAGATGGCGTCCGCGGCGGCGAGGCCACCGAAGTCGGAGGCGTGCAGGGTCGAGGTGACGAAGACGCGCCGGGCAGTCGTACAGGTCCCCATCAGGCAGGCCGCCCCCGGCGCGCACTCCGTGTTGTTGGTGCACGTAGCCAGGCACAGAGGCGCCTGCGTGGCGCAGCGGTAGGGCGCGCAGTCGGCGACGGCGCCTGGCAGAAACTGCTCCACGCACGCCGCCGAGTCACCGGAGCACACGTCGGTCACGTCGCACGCGTTGACGGCGTCCCGGCATGGCGTCTGCGCCGGCACGAACGCGTTCGAGGGACATCCATTGGAGCTGCCGGTGCACACCTCAGTCAGGTCGCAGGGGCCCGCCGCGGCGCGACACACCGTCGCGGCGGGGAGCACGGCGTCCGACGGACAAGCGGCGGACCCTCCGGTGCACGTCTCCTCCACGTCGCAAGCTCCGGCGGCCGCGCGGCACACCGTGCTCGCGTCCGCGAGGCGGTCCTCTGGGCACTCCGGCGCCACGCCGTCGCAGACCTCTTCGACGTCGCAGGCGCCCGCCCCCGCTCGGCAGGTCGTTCCGGAGGTCACGAAGGCATCCTCCGGGCACGTGCTCCCGAGGCCGTCACAGACCTCCTGCACGTCGCAGGCTCCGCTCGCTGCTCGGCAGACAATCCCTTGGGCGCTCACGGCGCACGCGCCACCACCGTCGCACATCCCCGTCCCGCACGGGCCCGCGGCGCATTCGTCGTCCGGGTCTTCCCCCGCGCTCACCGGCGCGCAGACGCCATCCGCTTCGCCGGTCGAGACGCTCGCGCAGGCCTCACACGTTCCGTCGCACGTCGTCTCGCAACAGACGCCGTCCACACAGTGACCCGTCGCGCACACCGAGGATGCATCGCAGGCGCTGCCCACCGATAGATCCCCCATCGCCCCGTCCAGCGGGAGCGCAACGTCTGGCCCCGCGTCGGGCGCACTGGCGCCTGCGTCGCCGCCATTCGGCGCAGAGCCGCAGCCACCGACGAGGGTGGCGACGCTCAGCGCGAGAGAGAGGGCGGCGAGGAAGGCGAGGGAGGGCGACCGGCGAAGAGAAGAACGGATCAGAAGACGAGACATGCAGCACCTCGGGGCAGCGCGAGGGGTCGACCCCCTGCGCTCCCCTTCCGTGTGCGTCGCACCCGTCGCTCGTCAGAGATTCGCTCAGGCGTCGTCGTCGAGGTCGTCGAACGAGTCGGGGCCGCCGTCCAGGTCGCGGCGACCGAGCTCTCGGTGGATGCACCCAAGAGCGCCCAGCATCATCTCGCGCACGATGCGGGCGACCGGCTGCACGGAGCGGATCTTGCACGCGCTGGTCCCCGCCGGAAGACCGAGCCGCTCGAAGTCCGCGTCGGTGGTGTCGCGCGTCGGGGGCAGCGCGCTGAAGGCAGGCATCGGCACACCCGGGGTCTCGAGCACCGTGCCTGGGAACAACGTGGTGAACCCGATGGGGGCGCTGTAGTCGGGCGGCAGCTCGCACAGCACGTCCTGCGCGTCGATGTTGTCCTGCACGGCCTGGTTGCGCAGCACGCGGTAGGGCTCGCACGGCAGCTCGGGACCGAACAGCTTGGTCACGACGGTGTCGTCACGACGACGGCTCTGCACCACGCGCTGCTTGTACTCCGGGTGCGCGTAGGACTCGGTCGACGCCAATAGACGCGTCCCGACCCACACGCCGTCTGCGCCGTGCGCCAACGCTCGGGCGACGTCCAGTCCCGTCGCGATGCCGCCCGCGGCAAGGATCAGCGTGTGCCGGGGCGTCGCGCGTCGGAGCTCGCGCAGCAGTCGGCGCAGCGGGGTCGTGCTCTTCGAGTGGCCCCCAGCCTCGCTGCCCTGCGCGATCAAGCCGTCCACGCCCACGGCGAGCGCGGCCTGTGCCGTCGGCACGGAGTGCACCTGGGCCCACACGTCCATGCCTGCAGCCTGCAGGGCGCTGACCCACGCCGCAGGTGGCGTCTCGAAGTGGAACACCACGACCGCGATGGGGGCTCCTGCCTGTTTCGCGGCGACCGCGGCGTCGATGTGGCCTTCGACCGTGATCTCACCGAGCGCGTCCGACCCCGCGAGGAAGAAGTCGACACCGAACGGCTTGTCGGTCAGCGCCATGATCTGGTCCACGCGCTGCTGGAACACGGGCGGAGGTTCGGGTGCGACGCCGAGCACGCCGAGCCCCCCCGCGTTGCTGACGGCGGCGACCAGCTCCGGAAGCGCCAGGAAGCCCATCCCCGCGCCGACGAAGGGGTGACGCAGTCGGCAGCGCACGGTGAGGTCCGTTCGGAGCTCGCCCTCGGCCACCCCGATGGGCTCGTGGCCGCCCTCGCCCAGGCTCCCGCAGCCGACCAGCGTCCCGACGCCCGCCGCGCCGATCATCTGCATCAGCCGTCGCCTTCCAACCATGAAATCGCTGGATCCATCTCGACGCTCATCATCCATACTCGACCTCCGATTCAGACAACACTCCGCCGTCTCCGACGGCCATCATCAACCGGCAGACATGGTGTGCAATGTTTGTTCACAGACTAGGTGAACGCCCGGGTCACGTCTTGACGTGACGCGCAAAGGTGATGCTCAGGTGGCGCAACGAGCCGACGGCCGACGCGTCCACGAACAGGGTCACACCCGACCATACAAGTGAGATTTATGTATGTTTTGAGGGCTTTCGGAGTTGATCCCACGCTCCGCGTCACGGCAGTATCGACGCCGCCGGGTCATCTCGCTCATGCGGCGGGCGAGCCGGACACCCGCGCGGCAGATCGACGAACGACTCAAAAGGGGTGACAATGGAGATCAACAACTTCGATGGAATTGAGATTGATGGACGCAACGTCAAGAACATCGTCGACGCTTTCAAGCTCTTCCCCGAGTTGGGCTTGCGATCGTTTCGAAGCCGACAGATCGGTCGCTTCGACGGAGACGGCAACCTGATCCTGGACGCGCGGGGCTGGTACCCGCTCTCCCCGTGGCTCGAGGCGTTCCACGAGATCGCGGAGCAGGTGGGCGCCAGCAAGATGTTCGAGATCGGGAAGAGCGTGCCGAAGAACTCGCCGTTCCCACCGGGCATCGACGACATCCACTCGGCCATGGAGTCGGTCAACGTCGCGTACCACCTCAACCATCGGAAGGACGGCCGCGTGATGTTCGACCTCGCGCGCGGCACGTTCGAAGACGGGATCGGCCACTACGCCTGCCGCCCGCGCCCCAACGGACGGGAGATCGTGATGGAGTGCGAGAACCCCTACCCCTGCGACATGGACCGCGGGCTCCTGACCACCCTGGCGCGCCGCTTCCGCCCGAACGCGGTGTTCGAGCACCTCCACGAGAATGTCTGCCGCAAGAAGGGACACTCGCGCTGCACCTACGCGGTGCGCTGGTAGACGTCGCGAGGCGTCGGACTCACTCGCTGCGGTACGCCGACGCCGTGCTCCCCGTCTCTCGGCGGAACGCCCGGCTGAACGTCGTCGCGTCGGAGAAACCCACGCGTAGGGCGATGTCCAGGACGGGGACCAGGCGCCACGCCGGGTCGCGCAAGAGCAGCTGCGCGCGCTCCACGCGACGCCGGCGAACACGGCCGGAAAAGGACTCTCCCAGCCGCTGCATGCAGTACTGGATGGCGCGACGCGACGCCCCGAGCCCGCGGGCCGCCATGTCGAGGTCCAGCTGCGGGTCGGTGAGGTGTTGCTCGAGCCACACCAGCAGCCGCGCCTCGAGGTCGTCCGGCACGTTGGGCAGCTGCTTGAAGCTCGCCTGCACCAGCGCCAGCAGCTGCTCCTCGGCCGTGAGTGCGTCGGAGGGGTCCAGCTCGCCGCTCGCCGCGATGGTGTCCACCATGGCGACCAACATGCGAGGCACGACCCCCGTGACGGGCAGCGCGGTGGCCGCCAACATGTCGGGGTCGCGCTTGGCGCGCGGCACGAACTCGTCTGGGATGTAGAGCGAGAGCTGCTCGAACGGCGTGGGAAAGCGGAACGCGAACTCGCTCGCGGCGTGGACGAACGCGGCCTGCCCGACATCGAGCAAGACGCGCTTGCCACGTTGCTCGATGACCCCGCGACCACGCAGCTGGATGTTCAAGAAGTAGCCGTGTTGGCCCGAGTCGCGCACGGAACGCGCGCCACGCAGGACGTTCTGCGGCGACCCCGCGATGCGACCGACCTTGAGCGCCGCCGTGTCGCAGGTCCGTATCGCACCCTCGAACGGCCCGGGGCTCAGCGGCTCGACATCCATCTCGAAGTAGGCCCGCCGGAGACCGTCGCGGTAGCCCTCGACGCGCTCGCCGAAGCGGAGACCCTCGCTCGAGAATTCCATCGGCGGCAGGCTACCACGAGCCGACGTTCTTTCGCGGGTTGCTGGTCGTCCGTCGCGCGCGTCCTCCGACGCGGACACAGACGTCTCCGCGTGCTCGCGCGAGGCCGGTTGACAGCGGTGGCCGCCCACCGCACACAAATCGGATTCCCATGGACCGCCGCGAACACCCCTACCTGCCCTTTCTCCATGAAGTGAAGGCCCCCGCCAAGTACCTCGGCGGGGAGCCCGGTGAGGTGCACAAGGACTGGGACGCGGCCAGCTGCCGCATCTGCCTCGCGTTCCCCGACATGTACGAGATCGGGATGAGCCACCTGGGCTACAAGATCCTGTACGGGCTCATCAACGGGCACCCCAAGCTCTTGGCGGAGCGCGCCTACGCGGTGTGGCCCGACATGGAAGCCCGCCTGCGCGAGCACCAGGTGCCGCTGCTCTCGCTGGAGTCGGCCCGCCCGCTGCGCGAGTTCGACATCGTCGGCTTCTCACTGCAGTTCGAGCTCACGTACACCAACATCCTGCAGATGCTCGAGCTGGGCGGCATCCCGCGCTGGGCCAGCGAACGCGGCGAGCAAGACCCGCTCGTCATCGCGGGCGGGCCCGTCGCGACCCACGCGGAGCCCATCGCGCCGTTCATCGACGTGTTCCTCATCGGCGATGGTGAAGCGAAGCTCCCCGAGGTGATGCTCACCTGGAGCGCCCTGCGCGACGCGGGTGTCCCCCGGGCGGAGCGTCTGCTCGCGCTCGCCAAGCTCGGCGGCCTGTACGTGCCCGCGCTGTACGAGACCTCCGTCTCGCAGGACCTCGGCCTGGTCGTGGTCGACCCCGGTCACCCCGAGGCCCCCTACCCGGTCGAGCGCACCTTCGTCGGGAACCTGGACCAGTACCCGTTTCCCTCGGGCGGCCCCGTGTCGGCCACCGAGACCATCTTCGACCGCGTCTCGGTCGAGGTGGCGCGCGGCTGCACCGAGGGGTGCCGCTTCTGCCAGGCGGGCATGATCTACCGCCCCGTGCGCGAGCGCAGCCCGCAGCAGATCATCGACACCATCGTCGCGTCGGTGAAGACCGGCGGCTATGACGAAGCCTCGCTCACGTCGCTCTCCACGGCCGACTACAGCGCCATCGCGCCGCTGGTGCAGCAAACCATGAAGGCCCTCGAGGGGCAGCGCGTGAACGTCAGCGTGAGCTCGCTGCGCGCCTACGGCCTGAGCGAGGACGTGCTGGACGACATGAAGTCGCAGCGCGCGGGCGGACTCACCTTCGCGCCAGAGGCCGGCACGCAGCGCATGCGCGACGTCGTGAACAAGAACGTCACGGAGGAGCAGCTGCTCGAGACGGCCCAGCGCGTGTTCAGCCGCGGCTGGAAGAAGATGAAGCTCTACTTCATGATCGGCCTCCCCACGGAGGAGGACGAGGACGTGGAGGGCATCGTCTGGACGGGGCACAACGCGTGGAAGCGCGGCGCACAAGCGCGCGGAGACAACCGCGGCCAGGTCACCGTCAGCGTCTCCACCTTCGTGCCCAAGCCGCACACGCCGTTCCAGTGGGCGGCCATGAACGACTACGACGAGGTGCGCCGCAAGCAGCGCATCCTGCGTGACGCCGCGCGCCGCTCGAAGGTCCAGCTGAAGGTCCACGACAGCAAGGGCTCGTGGCTGGAGGGCGTGCTGGCGCGTGGCGACCGACGCCTGGCGCAGGTCATCTCCGACGCGTTCGACCGCGGCTGCCGCTTCGACTCGTGGGACGACCAGCTGAAGCTCGACGTGTGGAGCGAGGCCATGCAGGCGCACACCATCGACACCGAGGGGCTGCTGGGGACGTTCCCCGTGACCGCCCGCCTGCCGTGGGACCACCTGGACGTCGGGCTCGAGGACGGCTTCCTGGCGCGCGAGTACCGCAAGGCGCTCAAGAACCGCCTGAGCCCCCCCTGCGGCAAGGCCGCGGGCATGTTCGTGCACCACACCAACGTCGCCGAGGCCAAGGCCGATACGCGCCGCCTGGTCTGCTACGACTGCGGCATCGCGTGCGACATGACCGAGATGCGGGAGGAGCGCTTGGTGCGCCTGCGCGTGCTGGGCGCCGAGGAGCCGCGGCGCCAGGAACTCCCCGTCGAGACGCTCGAGGCGGTCGAGCACGGCGAGACCATCGACGCCCTCGAGACCGACGAGACCATCGACACCCTCGAGACCGACGCGCCGTCGCGGGCGGCGGCAGACGCCGAGCGAGCCACCGAGAGCGAGCACCCGAGGCCAGCGAGTGCCCCCAGCGACGGCCAAGGCGACGGCCCCGTCCCGTACGTGCAGGTACCGCACGCCCGCGCGAGCCAGGGAGAGCGCATGCGCATGCGCCTCTCGTTCACCAAGACCGGGCGGTTCGCCTTCCACGGGCACCTCGACCTGGTGCGCCTGTTCCCGCGCATGTTCCGCCAGCTGGACATGCCGCTCTACTACTCCGAGGGCTTCCACCCGCGGCCCGAGATGACGTTCTCGCCCGCGCTCTCGCTGGGCATCCCGAGCCTGGGCGAGTTCCTGGACCTCAAGCTCCGCGCGGGGTCCGTGACGGAGGCGGACGTCGGGCCGCTGCTGGAGCGCCTCAACGGCGTCGCGTTCGAGGGGGTGGAGTTCACCGCGGCGTGCATCCTCGGGCCCAACGACCCCGCGCTCGGGCGCATCCTCGAAGAGGCCGAGTGGGTCGCGGCGATCCCGCGTGCGGCGCTCGCCTCCATCGGCTTCGACTCGGAGGAGGCCCTCTTCGAGCGCGTGCGCAGCCAGGCCGCGCTGGAGCGCCTCGAGGTCGTACGGCGCGTGAAGGGCATCGGCCGGGTGATCGACGTGGGCACCATCCTGCGTTCTGCGGCCCCGGGTGAGGGCCTCCCAGCGCTCACGCGGGCCGGGTTCGTGGGCGACCTCGTCCCCGTGCAGTTCACCACGTGGATGCGCGCCGAGGGCAGCGCCAAGCCCACCGAGGTGATGGCCGCCCTGCTCGGGCTCGAGAACGTGGACGACCTGCCCATCCGCTTCGTGCGCAGCGGGCTCTTCGCGGTGCGCGATGGCCAGCGGCACTCCCCCATGATGCTCGAAGCGTTCCGCAACGTCCCCAGCAAGCGGGCCGACGGAGAGGCTCGAGACCCAGCTCCGACGACGGACGCCGAGCAGGCGCAGGAGGGTGCGCCGTGAGCCGCAGCGACCGGCTGCGGAGCCTGGTGCGCCGCGTGGGCGATCAGGCCCAGCGCGCCATCACCAGCGGCCCCGTCGCGACCGCCCGGAAGTTCCTGAACGAGGTGGCCCAGCGCCAGGCGCGCGTGCCCGCCGAGGCACTCACCCGCACGTTGGCCCACGCGGAGGGCGTGCGCGAGGCTTCGGCCGCTTGTGAGGGCGGACGCGTCCACATCGACGCCACGTTCGACGACGGGTCCCACGTGCAGCTCGGCCTCGTGCCGTGGGACGTGCGCTTCGCCCCCCGCGGCGCGAAGGAGCTGGTGTTCCGTGTCGAGCCCGCCAGCATGGGGCGCGAACGCCACGTGCCCGAGCTCGTGGCCGCCGTTGCCACGGTCGTCGCACACGCGCTCTGGTCGGTGGCCCTCGGCGGCGCGCGCCCGGACAGCCGCGGTGTGTTCGTGGACAAAGAGGCGGACGACCTGTTCCGCGTGGACCTGCGCAACGTCCCGGCTCTGCGGGCGCGCATGGCCACGAGCGGTGTCGCGGCGATGGTCGAAGCGGTGGCGCTGGGGAACCTGCAGGCCGAGGACGGTGTGTTGGCGCTCACCCTCGAGCTGCCCGGGCTGACCACTCGCTGAGCAGCGCATGCGACGTGCTGGCAACGACAGGCTGAGCCGCGCGGTCGACGCAGCGCTCGAGCTCAGCATCGGCGGCAGCTTCACACGGGTGGGTTCCGCGTTGCGCCGCCGACTCGACCGCTGGGACGCGCTCGACGGCGTGGACCTCCACGGCAAGGTGTTCGTCATGACCGGCGCGACCTCGGGCCTCGGCCTCGAAGCCGCGCGCCGGTTCGCGAAGATGGGCGCGACGCTGGTGCTGATCGCGCGCAACGCGGACAAGGCGGAGGTCACCTGCCGCGAGCTGCGACACCTCGCCTGCCACGACCACGTCACGTTCGAGGTCGCCGACATGGGTGACCTCGACGCGCTGAGGAGCGCCGCCCCCGCCATCCTGCGCACGCACCCCGCGGTGCACGTGCTGGTCCACAACGCTGGGGCGCTGGACGACGTGCGCCAGGAGACCCCGCAGGGCATCGAGCTGACCGTGGGAAGTCAGGTGGTGGGTCCAGTCCTGCTGACCGAGCTGCTCTTGCCCGCCCTCCGCGCCGCCAACGGCGCGAGGGTCCTGTGGGTCTCGTCGGGTGGCATGTACGGCGAGCCGCTGCGCGTGGACCGCCTCGAGATGAGCGCTGATCGCTATGATGGCGTGGCCGCCTACGCGCGCGCGAAGCGGGCGCAAGTGACGCTGGCCGAGCTCTACGCCGAGCGTCTGGCGCAAGACGGCGTCGTGGTGCACGCGATGCATCCGGGCTGGGCGGACACTCCCGGGGTGGCGCGCTCGCTGCCCGTCTTCAGGAAGGTGGTCGGCCCGCTGCTGCGCACGCCTGCGGAAGGCGCCGACACGCTGGTGTGGCTGGCCGTCGACGAGCGCGAGGTGCCCGTGCGGAGCGGCCTGTTCTGGCACGACCGCAAGCCGCGGCCCGCGCACCGCCTGGCCAGCACCGAGCGCGCCGATACGCCCGCCGAGCGCCAGCGCCTCTGGGCGTGGGTACGCGCGAAGGCACAGTTGACCGATACGCTCTGACGGGCCCGCCCGCACGCGGATCAGACGCGTGACCGCAGGCGGACCCGAAGCGTGAGCGGGCTGCGGGTCAGACGCGCTGCGGCACGCCCGCGGCGTCCAGCTTGTAGCCAGGGGGCATGTGCGCCGCGACCTCGGCCTGGCGCGCGCCAACGGCGAGCGAGGCGTCTGCCAGGCGGTCGAGCACCGTCGCGCGGATTCGCGCGCTCTCCTCCTCGAGGAACGCGTCGATCACCGCGTCCACACACTCGGCGGCGTTCTCCTGACGAAGCACGGCACCCGCCGCGTGGTACCGCGCGTTCTCGTTCATGTCGCGGATGAAGGGCAACACCGCCGCGGCGATGCGCGGATCCTGTCGCTCTTCGAGCTCGGCGAGGACCTGGATCTTCTTCTCGGGGAACCGCTCGTACTCGGCGCTCATGTCGGAGGCGATCGCGAGCAGCTCGGCGGTGACGCCCTCGTCGTCCAGCAGCTGAGTGAGGACGCGCAGCGGCCAGGCGATGCTGTCCGAGTTGTGCAGGTGCGCACGCACGGGCGCGAGGGCCGCATCTCCCATGTGCACCAGGCACTCCACGACGTAGTCCTTCTCCTCGCGGTCCGAGATGCTGGGGTCCACCTTGTAGTCGAAGCGTGGCAGCAAGGCCTCCGCAGCCGCCGCGCCGCCCACCTCACGGAGCGCCTTGATGGAGTCCCAGCGGTCTGGCGTCTGAGAGCGCTTGTTGGCGACCCGCGCCGCGTGCTTCTTGATGGCCGCGGGGCTGTCCTTTTTGGCGAAGATGTCCAGGAGACCCATGTGTTCCGCTCACGTTGGAGATCGAGTGGGAGCATGACCCGGTAGACGGGGACGCTCAAGGCGCGACCACACATCGCGCCTCGGCGCGAGCGCTTGGAGAGCCGCCGTGTCCCTCTGGGCGCGTCGAGGACGGCGCGCCCGACCGGCAGCCGCTCGCGGACTAGTTGATGAGGACGGGCTTGAGCGAGACCTGGCCGTCTGCCGACTGCACCTGGAAACGCACCATGCGACAGCCCTTCTTCTGAGCCATGTTCGCCTCCTGACCCTTCAGGCGCTCGATGAAGCGATCGGCGGCGATGTTGCTGACGTCCTCGCCCGCGGCCTGCTTGGCGGCGATGTACTCGTTGTAGACGCGCTGGTAATACTGGGCCGCGGGCTCGGCGGCGAGCTGTGCAGCCAGGTTGGCGTCGCTACCGTCGGCCGACTCGCCAGCGACGGATGGCTGCGGCGCACCGGCTGCCACCACCCCCTCCGTCTGAGCACCCCAGGTGCCGCTGCTGGTCGTGTGCCCCTCCTCGTCCGACTCCTCGACGCCCGTGAGCATGTTGATGAGCTGGTTGATGCGGTAGGCCAGACCTCCGAACTCGCCGTCGTCGATGTCGATGCGGAAGTCGGTGCGACCGTTGATGACCTTCAGGACACCCTCCTCGATGGTCTCGAGGGGCTGCAGCAGGCTCGTGCCGATGAGGAAGCTGTAGATGAAGACGCCGAGCGCCGCCACGGCCGTGAGCAAGAGGATGATGTTGGCGGCGGCCGCCCGCTCGAGGCGCGCGCTGGCGTTGACGATGGACACCATGGCCGACGGGATGGAGCTGATGCCCGGGAGCGGGCCCGCGACCGCCAAGAACGCGTCGTCGCCGACTGCGATCTCCACCCGTGAGCTGGTCTGGCCCGACTCGAGCGCCGCGGTGACCGCCGACTTGAAGGGCCCCTCCGCGCCGAGGGCGGACTCGATGGTGGTGAGCTCACCCGAGGCCGAGTAGCACTCTCCTTCGATGACGTAACCGACCGATCCGTGCGTGAGCACGCCTGCCTGCGCCTCGGCGAAGCCGTTGGAGAGGTCGTAGCCGACCACGATGGCGCCGATGACCCGTCCGTCCGCGCTGCGGACGGGCGCGGCGACCGTGCGGAGGATCTT
This sequence comes from Sandaracinaceae bacterium, assembly GCA_020633055.1. Taxonomy (NCBI): domain Bacteria; kingdom Pseudomonadati; phylum Myxococcota; order Polyangiales; family Sandaracinaceae; species Sandaracinaceae bacterium. Next base: position 236,231 of record JACKEJ010000011.1, read on the forward strand.
GTTGTCCGAGCGCTGGCGCCAGAGCGTATGCATGGCGCGGCCCTCGAGGACGTCGCGCATGACGGGCAGCGTTTGACTCAGCTGGGTGTCGAACATTCGCTCGGGGTCGAGATCGCGCGCGAGCACGCGGCCGGTCTCGTCCGTGATGAGGACGATCTCCGGGCGCCCACCCATCCCGCGCGCCGGATCCGCGAGCCAGCCCGCCACGCCGTTCGCGACGGTGTGGGCGCGCGTGCGCAAGCTCTCGGTGCCGCTGGCGTTGAAGACACCCGCGACCTCGGGGGTGGACGCGCGGCCCCGCACGAGCTCCGTGAACTCACCCGCGGCCAGGCGGAACGAGCGCTGCAGGACCTCGAAGTTCCGCTGCGTTTCGTCGGCCACGTCCGAGCCCGCCTGATCGACGATGCTTCCGCGCACGACGAAGAAGGCGATCAAACCCGTGACCACGACCCACAACACGTTCCCTGCGATGATCTTCAGCCTCATGCGGCGACTCCTGGAAATAAGTCCGTTTCAGGCCTTCGACGGAGTACCGCAGGGGGGCTTCCATGGTCAAGCTCGACCAAGGGGGGCCACCGTGACCGCGGATTCCCGACGACGAGGGAATGCTTGCGCATCGGGCCCGTCCCGTGGCTTAACCACCGGATGTCGACCACGTCTGCCCGCCCGTCCCGCGCCTGCGCGCGCGTCCTGAACCCGCTGCGTGTGCTGCAGGCCCTGACGCTGTCGGCCGCGCTGGTCGCCGGGTGTGGCTCACCGAGCCCCGCGCCCGACTACCCGACGCCCGAGGATCCAGCGGTGGAAGACACGGAATTCGCGGACGTTCTGGGGCTGAACGAGGACGAGGAGGCGGAAGCGGAGGAGCCCGCGGAGGACGACTGGGTGGACCCGAGCGCCGGGGACGGCGCGGCCGAAAAGCGCTGAACCGCCATCTCTCGGGGACCACCATGCGGTTCGACCTGGAGGCGGACACCCTGATCGTGGGCGCCGGCGCGGCGGGGAGCGTCATCGCCGCGCGCATGAGCGAGAACGGGTCCCACGACGTCCTGCTGCTCGAGGCCGGGCCCGACTATTGGCCCGAACGGCCGCTGCCTGGCGATCTGGAGGACGGCACACGCAACTCCATGCGAGCCCACGACTGGGGCTACGCCATGCGTCCGTCGGCCAACGCCCGGCCGATGGACTACCCGCGAGGACGGGTCGTCGGCGGATCGAGCGCGGTCAACACCTGCATCGCCCTGCGGGGCATGCCGTACGACTTCGACGAGTGGGGGGCCCGCGGACTGCCTGCCTGGACCTGGGCGCGCTGCCGCCCTGCGTTTCTGCGCCTCGAGCGCGATCTGGACGACCTCGCTGGCACCCTCTCGGGGGGCGGAACGGGCGCGAACGGGCACCATGGCCACGATGGCCCGCTCCCGATCCGCCGGCACACGGCGGCCGAGCTGGTGCCCTGGCAGGCGGCGTTCATGGAGGCCTGTGCGGAGCTGGGCTTCGCCGCGAACCCCGACGCCAACCGGCCCGACACGACCGGCTACGCCCCTCATCCCATGAACAAGCTGGACGGGGCGCGCATGAGCGCGGCGCGATGCTACCTGACAGCGGCCGTGCGCGCGCGTCCTGGGCTCCGCATTCGCGGTCGGACCCACGTCGTGCGCGTGCTCTTCGACGGCAAGCGCACGGTCGGCGTGGAGGCCGTGATCGACGGCGAGCGACAGCGAGTACGAGCCCGTCGCGTGGTGCTGTGCGCGGGGGCCATCGCCACCCCGGGCATCCTCCTACGCTCCGGGGTGGGCCCGCGCGCGGAGCTCGACCGGCTGCGCGTCGAGGTCGTCGCGGACGTGCAGGCGGTCGGCGCGCGACTGCTCGACCACCCTGGCGTGGCGATGTTCTACCTGCCCAAGTCCGGGGTGGCCGACGTGCGGGATCCGGTGGTCCAGACCCACCTACGCTACTCGGCCGAGAACAGCACGCGCGCGAACGACATGCAGCTGCAGCCGGGGTCGCTGGTGCCGCTACCAGTGGGCGATCTCCCCGCGCTGAGCCTGATGGCCGCGGTGGGCAAGCCAAAGGGGCACGGGACGCTGCACTTTCCCACCGCCCTCGCCCATCAGAAGCCCGTCATCGAGGTGCGCGCGCTGTCGCATCCAGACGACCTGGAGCAGGCCGCCGAGGCCCTCGAGCTGGCCTGGCTGCTGTCTTCCACCGGCCCGCTGCGCGACCTGGCCACGTTGCTGCTGCCCAGCGAGCGCGGGCTGGGCAGCCGGGCAAGCTTCCGCGAAGTCGCTCGCCGACAGCGTGGCAGCGGCTACCACCCCTGCGGCACGGTCCCGATGGGCGCGGACGACGACCCCACGGCCGCCACGGACGAGCGCGGCCGCGTACGCGGCGTATCGGGCCTGATCGTGGCGGACGCGAGCCTGATGCCCACGATCCCGAGCGGCAACATCCACCTCCCGACGCTGATGCTGGGCGAACGCTTCGGCGAGTGGTTGCGTGACGAGCCCGGCGCGTGAAACGTCCGGCCAACCTGATAAGCTCCGCCGCAGTGAACGACGACCAGACGCTCGAGATGGAGGACCTCCTGGCGATGCAGCTAGCGGATCACTACGTGATCCACCGCACGCTCGCCTGGGGCGGCGACAGCGTCGAGTACTTGGAGGCCGAGCGCGACGGGGAGCGCCTGATCCTGTGCGCGCTGCCCGAGCTGTTCACCCGCGGTGAGGCCAAGGACGCCTTCGTCGCGCTGGCCGAAGCGCTCATGACCATCGACGTCCCCACGGTCCTGCCGGTCAAGCGCTGGGCCATCGTGGACGACGTCCCGCTGATGGAGCTCGGCTGGGAGGAGGGCAAGCCCATCAGCACCGCGCTCGTGAAGGGCCCGCTCCCCTCCGTGCCGCTGCTCAAGGTCGCCGACCAGGTGCTGCGTGCGCTGGTGAGCTGCCACCGCAACTCGGTCGTCCATGGCGACCTCACGCCCGAGAACATCATCGTGACGCGCGGCGGTGACATGAAGTCGCCCATCATCCGCGTCATCGGCGTCGGGTTGGGACAGCTCCTGCGCGACCACGGCGTGGTCGCGCAGGACAACCCGATGTCCGGCAAGTTCGCCAGCGACTACCTGCCCCCCGAGGTGCTACGCGGGCAGCGAGCGTCGGCCCGCGCCGACCTGTTCTGTGTCGGGGTGCTCATGCACCACATGGTCATCGGCGAGCCCCCCGAGGGCTACGACTCGCGCGACGGCTTCGCCGACATCCCGCAGATGCCCGATGTCATCCGGCGGGCCACCGCGCGTGACCCGGCGGAGCGCTACGCGGACGCGGCGGGGATGTTGGCTGCGCTGGATTGGCTGGACGTCGTGTCCTCCAAGATGAACCCGCACACGCAGGACATCCCGCTGTGGATGGAGTACTCCGTGGTGGGCAACATCCCCGTCACCCAGCTCAACGCCACGAACGACACGCCGCCTCCGGTCAGACGCTCGTCGCGTCCGCCTGCGCGCGCTCCCTCCGCACCACCTCCCGGCATCTTGCGTGGCTCGCACTCGCCGGCATCCGCGCAATCAGCGGCCCCCGTTCGCATCGTAGTGGGCCCCTCGATGGCAGCCCCACCCACCATCACGGGCGCGCCCTCCGTGCCCGCGATCCCGGCGGCGGGGCTCCCGCGTGTGAAGTCGAACAACCACGACGGCCTGTGGTGGACCGCGGCCGCGCTGTGCCTGGTCATCATCCTGTTGGTGCTCGGTTGGGTGTGGCTCGAGACCAGCCGCGCAGATGCTGCTCGAGCGGCGCCCGCCCCGGCCCCCACGACCGACCCCTGACGGCCTGCCACGGTTGGCGCAGCGAGCGCCGTCACGGCACGAGGGACAGGTCCATGCGCTGGTGCGGGATGCCGGCCTCCATGAACTGTTCCCCCGACGCGACGAAGCCGGCCTTCTCGTAGAGGCCGGCAGCGTACGTCTGGGCGTGCAGGTGCAGCTCGGACCAGCCGCGGGCGCGGGCGTCGTCGATGGTGCGCTGCAGAAGCAGGGTACCGACCCCTCGGTGACGCGCGGCCTTCACCACGCACAGGCGCGTGACCTTGTGTGCCAGGGTCAGCCGCGCGCACCCAAGGGCCTCTCCCGACGCGGCGTCCAACGCCAGATAGTGCGTCGCGCTGGTCTCCTCGTCGTCGATCTCCATGTCCTCCGGCACCCCCTGCTCGTACACGAAGACCTCGAAGCGCAGGCGCTGCAGCACGTCGCGCGCGTGCTCGTCCTGCCAGCTGACTGTGCGCACCTCGACGCGTGGGTCCGACATGCCTCTCCTGTATCATCTCCGGCGGACGCGAGACATCGGGAACACGCGTCCTGTAGAAAGGGCCTGATGGCTGACGCAGACGCGACCACCCACCCCGACCCCCTCGCGCGCGCGCGCTTCCACATGCGGCTGGGCTTCGCTGCGCTGACGGTGTTCGCCAGCGTGGGCCTCGTGCTGGAGGGCATGCACGGCTTCAAGGTGGCCTACTACCTCGACGCGACGAACGAGACCCGGCGCCTGATGTGGCGGCTGGGTCACGCGCACGGCGTGCTGCTCGCGCTGGTGAACGTGGCCTTCGGCGTGACTTTGCACGTGCTGGCGCGGGATGGTCGCGCGCTGCGCCTCGGCTCGCGCGCGCTGCTGGCGGCCAGCTTGCTGTTGCCGGTCGGCTTCCTCGCGGCGGGCTTCGGCGTGTACGGCGGGGACCCTGGCTGGTTCATCGCGCTCGTGCCGCTGGGCGGCGGCGTCCTGGTGCTGGGCCTCGCGGCGATCGCTTGGGGGCTGCGAGGAGAGGCGTGATCGCGGCGCTCATGCTGCTGGGGATCGCGTGCGTCTGCGCGCTGGTGGGCTGGTTGGCCGCGCGTGAGCTGACGCGCGCCGAGCGGGGCTTGGCCGCGGCCATGCTGGCGGGCCTGGGGGTGGTCAGCGGGTTGGCGTTCGCTCCCTCCGCCGCAGACGCGGAGCTGCAGCACAGCCTCCCCGTCGTCGGCGCCGCGCTGGGCTTCGCGTCGTCGGACGCGTGCCGCGCCTGCCACCCCGGGCAGTACGAGTCGTGGCACGACACCTTCCACCGGACGATGACGCAGGTCGCGGGTCCCGACACGGTGCTGGCGCCGTTCGACGGGCGCACCCTGGACGAGCGCGGGCGCTCGGCGCGCGTGCTGCAGGAGGACGGGCGCTACTACGTCGAGAGCACCCGCTCGGGGCAGCGCTGGCGCGTGGTGATGCTGACCGGGTCGCACCACCTGCAGGCCTACTGGCTGCGCCTCGAGGACGGTCGGCTCAGCCAGTTCCCGTTCGTGTACTTGATGCGCGAGCAGCGCTGGCTGGCGAACTCGGACTCGTTCCTGCAGCCGGAGCCGAAGCCCGAAGAGGAGTTCGAGGAGTACATCTGGGGCGACGGCTGCGTGAACTGCCACTCGACCGGCGGGCCGTTCCACCCGGCGGACGTCGAGCCGCACGTGACTACCACGCGCGCGGTGACCGAGCTGGGGATCGCGTGCGAGGCCTGTCACGGGGGCGCCGAGGAACACGCGCAGCGCAACCGCGACCCACGCCGCCGCTACGCGCTGCACGCGGCGGGGGCGGCCCCCGACGACACCATCGTGAACCCGCGACGGCTCGACGCCGAACACGCGGCGTCCGTGTGCGGGCGCTGCCACACCGTGGCGGACCACCTGGACGACGACCCGGGCTTCGCACCGGGCGCCCACCTGGCCGACAGCCTGGACCACCCGCGCCTGTGGGCGCTGCTGGACGCCAACGACCGCGTGACCGACTTCTCCGCGCTGAGCGAGCGCGACCGCGACCTCGTCGAGTCGTTCTGGAACGGGGGCACCGTGCGCGTGGCGGGCCGGGAGTACGACGGGATGATCCGCTCCGAGTGCTACCTGCAGGCCGAGCTGAGCTGCATCTCCTGCCACAGCGTGCACGGCGGGACGCGCGCCGGGCAGGTCCCACACGAGAACGACGACGCGCAGATGTGCGGCTCGTGTCACGAGCGCGAGCTGGCCGACGTGCCCGCACACACCCACCACGCCGCTGGGAGCGTCGGCAGCGAGTGCGTCTCCTGCCACATGCCGTACACCAGCTACGGCCTGCTGATGGCCACGCGCAGCCACCGCCTGGACAGCCCGGTGGCGAGCGGCTTCGGCGCGCGCGACGCACCCAACGCGTGCAACCTCTGCCATCAGGACCAGTCGCTGGCGTGGACCGCACGCACGCTCGACGCTTGGTACGAGCGCAGCTCGCCACCGATCCCGGAGGCGCTCGCGGACATCCCGGCGGGAGCGCTCTGGTTGTTGCGCGGCGACGCGGTGCAGCGCGCTCTCGCCGCGTGGCACCTGCGCCAGCGCTGGGTGCAGGAGAGCGGCGACCTACGTGAGCTGGAGCCCCACCTGGTCACGCTGCTGAACGACCCCGTCTCGGCCGTGCGTCAGGTGGGGGGCCGCACCCTCCAGGTGGCGCACCCCGAGTGGGGCCTGGACCTGCCCGGCATCGCGCAGGAGGCGCAGCCGGCCCTGGCGGAACGCCTGCTCGGCGGGCGCACGGGCATGACCCCGCGTGAGACCTTCGAGCGCCTGCGCGGCGAGCGCATCGACCTGCCCGTCAGCGTCCCCGAGTGAGCCCGGTCGTCGTCGGGCGCGGGACACGGACGACGACGCACCTCCGCGCGAGACAAGCCCCGCGAGTGCTGGTAGCTTCCGGCGCCATGACGATCGACAAGCTCGCGAAGGACGAACGCATTGCCCTCGGAGGCCTGCTGCGCCTCATGATCCGCTCGGACGGTGACTTCACGGAGGCCGAGGAGGAGACCGTCAACCAGCTGGGCGAGGAGCTGCTGGGTGGCGCGGGCGAGATGTGGCGCGTCATCTCGGACTCGGCGCAGGCCTGCCCGCGCGACGCCGACATCCGCGCGGCGGCGGCGAAGGTGACCCGGGCCGAGGCCCGCACCGTGATCCTGGACCTCATGCGCAAGGTCGCGGCGGGCGACGAGGTCAGCGCCGACGAAGAGTCGCTGCTGAGCTGGCTCGAGAACCTCTGGGCCTGAGGGAGTACCGCAGCGCGGCGTCCCGCGACCGCGCGCCCGTTCACATCATGGACACGGGGTCGATGTCCACGCTGGCGCGCGCCGGAGCGACGCCGCGCTCGATGGCCGCCAGCACCAGCTGGGCCACTTCGCGCAGGGCTCGACGGTCCTCGCCGCGCAGCAGGAAGCGGTAGCGGTAGCGCGCGCGCACCTTGGCCAGCGGCGCCGGCGCGGGGCCCTGAAGCGCCACACGGTGATCACGCAATGCGGGGTGGCGGCGCGCCTCGCTGGCGAGGGACTCGGCGACCCTGCGCGCCAGATCTTCCTCGGGCGCGTCCACCCGCACGGCCACCATGCGGCCGAAGGGCGCGTACCCGAGCTCGCTGCGCTGCGCCAACTCGGCCTCGTAGAACGCCTCGTAGTCGTGGCGCGCGGCCGACGCGATGGCGTGGTGCTCGGGCTGGTAGGTCTGCACCAGCACGCGCCCCGCGCGCGCTCCCCGTCCGGCGCGCCCGGCCACCTGCGCCAGCAGCTGGAAGGTGCGCTCCGAGCCGCGAAAGTCGGGGAAGGCGAGGCTCTGGTCGGCCAGCAACACGCCCACCAGCGTGACGTTCGCGATGTCGTGCCCCTTGGTGACCATCTGCGTGCCCACCAGCACGTCGATCTCGCCCGCGCGCACCCGCTCGAGGACCTGCTCCACCCCTTCGCCGCTGGCCGTGTCGCGATCCAGGCGCGCGACCTTCGCGGGGTACAGCAGCTGCGCGAGCTCGTCCTCCAGCTTTTCGGTGCCGAGCCCGAGCGGCACGCGCTCCTGGGCACCGCACGCGCGGCAGGGGTCCGAGCTGGGCTCGGCGTAGTCGCAGTAGTGGCAGCGGAGCGCGCCTTCGCGGCGGTGCTCGGTCAGTGGGACGCTACACGCGGGGCACCCGGCCAGCTCGTCGCAGGCGGCGCACTGCATCGAGGGCGAGTACCCCCGGCGGTTGAGGAACAGGATGGCCTGCCCCTTGTCCGCAAGACACGCGCGCAGCGCGCGCAGCAGCGGCTCGGACAGGTAGCGCTGCGTGGGCGTGGTGGGCTTCAGGCGCCGCAGGTCGAGCAACTCCACGTCGGGCATGACCTGGCCCGTGGCGCGCTGCGGGAGACTCACGAGCTCGAAGCGCCCCTCGCGGGCGTGCCGGAACGACTCGAGGCTGGGCGTGGCGCTGCCCAGGATGCACACGGCCGACGCGCGGTGGGCGCGCAGCACGGCCATGTCGCGCGCGTGGTAGCGGAAGCCCTCCTCTTGCTTGAACGAAGGGTCGTGCTCCTCGTCCACGACGATGACGCCCAGGTCGGGGATGGGCGCGAAGAGCGCGCTGCGGGCGCCCACCGCGATGCGCAGCTGACCCCTGCGCAGGGCGCGCCAGTAGTCGTCGCGCTCCTTCTCGCCGAGCCCGCTGTGGAGCACGGCGATCTCGTTGCCGAAGCGCGCGCGGAAGCGCCCCACCAGCTGCGGCGTGAGCGCGATCTCGGGCACCAGCAAGAGCCCCCCGCGACCGAGCGCGCGCGCCGCGTCCATGACGCGCAGGTAGACCTCGGTCTTGCCCGAGCCGGTGACCCCGTGCAGTAGGAAGGGCCGCGTGGGCGCGGCCAGCGCGTCCACCATCACGCGCACGGCGTGCTCTTGCGCCGCGGTGGCGACGGGCGGCGCCTCGGCCAGCGGCACCACCTCGGAGAAGCGGTCGGCGAGCACCTCGCGGCTCTCGCAGCGCACGAGCCCCCGCTCCTCCAGCTTGCGCACCACCGCGCGCGCGGTCTTCACGTGGATACGCAGCTCGCTGAGGCCGACTTCCACGCGCGCGTCCACCAGCGCGAGCACGCGCGCCTGCGCCGTCCCCAGGCGCCCCTCACGCGTCGCGTCGGTGGCCCGCACGAACACCTCTTCGCGCACCTTCACGGCCGCGCCTTTGATGCCCTCCTCGCCCGTCAGAAAGCCCTCTTTGCGTAGGCGAGCCAGCGCCCCTCGGGGCAGCGCGGGTGCCGCCGCGCGCAAGACCTCGCCCACCGGGTGCATGTAGTAGCGCGCCGCCTCGTCGAGGAACGCCAGCAGCTCGGCGGGGAACAGGGGCTCGTCTTCCAGCAGCCCGGCGACGCGCATGATGCGGGCCACACCTTCCGGTGGAGCCTCACGCCGCGCGAGGACGATGCCCACGGCTTTGCGCCGCGCGAAGGGCACGGCGACGCGGGTTCCGGGCAGCACGCGCCCGCGGAGCGCAGGCGGCACCGCGTAGGTGAAGGTGCGGCGCAGCGGCACGGGGAGCGCCACGTCGACGTAGCCGGCGTGCTCGTCGCTCACGCGCTCTCCGGCTCCGAGGCTCCGCGCTCGCCATGTTCCAGCGAGGGCGCGAGCCCCAGCGCCTCGCGCTCGGCCCGCTCGCGCTCTTCCCACGCGGCGTGCAGCACGGCCGCGACCGCGTCGTAGAGCCCCTCGGGGATCTCCTCGCCGAGCGACAGCTCGTACAGGCTGCGCGCCAGCGGAACGTCGCGCAGCACGGGCACCCCCGCCTCGCGCGCGGCCGCGATCATCTTCTGCGCCAGGTGGTCCGCGCCCTTGGCGAGCACCTCGGGGGCCCCCTCCCCCTCCTGGTCGTAGTGGACGGCCACGGCGAGGTGCGTGGGGTTGACGATCAGGACGTCGGCGCTTCGCACCTGCTCGAGCGTCTCGTGCTCGATGATCTCCTGGTGCACGCGTCTGCGCTCATGCTTGAGCTGTCCGTCGCCCTCGGCGTCCTTGTACTCGCGCTTCACCTCGTCCTTGCTCATGCGCTGGTCGCGCTGGAACTGCCAGCGCTGGTAGAGGACGTCCAGCACCCCGACGCCGAGCAGCGCGAGCCCCACGCGCGCGAACAGGCGCTCCCCCAACTCGCCGAGGCTCTCGAGCACCAGCGGGCTGGGTGCGAGCACGAGGCTCAGGAGGCCTCTCAGGGAAGCGCGCAGTGTGATCCACGCCAGGCCCCCCACCAGCGCGAGCAGCATCAGCGACTTCAGCAGCTCCACCAAGCGCTTCTGCGACAGGACCTGGCGCAGCCCCTTCAGGGGATCGAGCCGCATGAAGTCGGGCGAGATGGGCTCGAGCGTGAGCAGCGGGCCGACCTGCAAGAACGTGAGCGCCACGCCGCTCCACATGCCGGCCAGCAGCACCGGCAACACCACCGAGCTCGAGAGCGCGAGCGAGACGTGGAGCGCGCGCAGCGCACCATCACTGCCCTGGTCCACCGCACCGAGCGCCACGTCGAACAGCGTCCGGAACCCTGCCTGCATGGAGGTGGCGCTCGAGCCGAGCGCGAACGTCAGCGCCAGCAGCACCACCGCGGACGAGAGCTCGCGGCTCTTGGGCACCTGCCCCTTGCGCCGCGCTTGGCGCAGCTTTTTTTCGGTCGCTTGCTCAGTCTTCTCGCTCACGCGCTCGGTCCTCGGGCAGCGCCGCCGCCCCACGCTCGCACCGTGTCACGGAGGCCCGACACGCGCACCCCTCCGCGCGACGCGTCACGGTAGCGGTCGGCCACGGAACGCTGATACAACCAACGAGTGCCGCGTCACTCCACCTCATCGGTCCGGGGCCACCTCGAGCGCGCGCTCGCCTTCGGTCTCATGCGTCTGCCCCCGAACACCCAGCGGGCGCTCGCGCGGGCCCTGCCGACCACCCCACGCGCGCGGGCCGCGCTGCACCCCGAGCTGCAAGCGCTGCTCGCGGTGAACGCGCTGCGCCCCCCGTTGCACGCTGGGTCGGTCCGGGCCGGCCGCCGCGCCTACCGAGCCCTCCTGGACACGCTGAGCCCAGCGCCTGCGCCCATGGATCGCAGCGTGGACTACACCGTGCGCGTTCCGGCCGTGGGCAGCTCACCGGGGGGCAACATCCTGCTGCGCTTGCACTATCCCTTGCGCAAGTCCGCCCCGTCGCCGGCCATCGTGTTCTTCCACGGAGGCGGGTTCACGGTCGGTGACGTCGAAGGCTACGACCGCGTTTGCCGTGACATCGCCGCACAGACGGGCTTCCCCGTGGCCAGCGTGGACTATCGGCTCGGTCCAGAGCACCCCGCGCCCGCTGCCTCCGAGGACTGCTTGGCGGCCTGGGCGTTCCTCCTCCAGCGCGCCCCGGAGCTCGGGCTCGACCCCACGCGCCTGGCGGTCATGGGCGACAGCGCGGGAGGCAAGCTGAGCGCGGTCGTGGCACAGCAGACCGTGCGACGCGGGCTGACCCCACCAGCGCTGCAGGTGCTCGTGTACCCGGGGCTCGACCTACTCAACCGACTGCCGTCGAAGGACCACTACGCCGTCGGCTTCGGGCTGGAGGACGCCACCATCGAGTGGTTCACGCAGCAGTACGTGGACGCCGACGCGCTGCGCTCGGACATCCGCGTATCACCTCTGCTGAGCGACGACCTGCGCGGGCTGGCTCCTGCCATCATCGCCATCGCGAGCGACCCACTGCGAGACGAAGGCGAACGGTATGCGGAGCGGCTCGCGGAGGCGGGGGTGTCGGTCATGCTGCTCGACTACCCCCACCTGATCCATGGGTTCTTCACGATGGGCGGCGTCATCCCGAGCGCTGCGGTGGCCGTGGCGGAGGTGTTGGGCCACACACGCAGTCAGCTCCACGCGTCGCGGCCGACCGACTGACGTGGGTGCGGGCGGCCCGACGTGGTCGCGCCGTAGCGCGTCGTCGCGCTGGCGGCGCGCCCACACGGAGCACGTTCACCGGAAGCGCGAGAAGTCCGGCTTTCGCTTCTCGAAGAAGGCCCCGATGGCCTCCTTCAGCTCGTCGCTCTTGAGCAAGTCGCAGAAGACGACGGCCTCGGTGTCGATGTGCGCGTTCAGCTCGGCCCCGCTGTGCCGCTTGAGCAGCTGCTTGGTGGCCAAGAGCGCGCGCTGCGGCTTCTCCGCCAGCTTGCGTGCGCGCTTGCGGGCATGCTCCAGCAGCTCGGCGTTGGGGACCACGCAGCTCACGAGGCCCAGCTCCAGCGCCAGGTCCGTGCCGAAGGGCTCGCCAAAGAAGAACACCTCGGCGGCGCGACGATGCCCCGCCACCCTGGGCAGGACCAACGCGGAGCCTGCCTCGGGGCACAGCGCCAGGTTCACGAAGGGCAGGATGAACTGCGTCTCGGGGGCCGCATAGACGATGTCGCAGTGCAGCAACAGCGTGCTGCCGATGCCCACGGCGAAGCCATCCACCGCAGCGACGATGGGCTTCTGACACTCGGCGATGACATGCATGAAGCGGAACACCGGGCTCTCCGGGCCATCGGGTGCGTTCTCGAGGAAGTCCTTGAGGTCGTTGCCGCTGCTGAACTGCCCGCCCTCGCCGCGCACGAGAATGACCTGCACCTCGGGATCGACCTCGGCCGCGAGGAGGGCCTCGGTGAACGCCTCGTACATCGAGACCAACAACGAATTCTTGGTCTCGGGCCGGGCGATGACGATCTCGCGCACGCCGGACTCGGTGCTGACTTGGATTTTCTCGCTGACGCTCACCGGGGGATCCTTCTTCCGTGATGGGCTCGCCATGGCGGCCCGCGCTCGGGCGTCCCAGCGCGGGGCCGTGAAGCCACGGGAGCGCGGAGGGACACTCTTGACCGGGCTGTTAGCACCAGAGTCTCCACTCCGCATCCTCGTGTAAGGTGATGTGCGTGGCGTGGCCGCGAACGTGTCAGCCGTGCCCGCATCCCGTATACCCCGCAGGTGCATCCCGACCCCGACCTGCATCGCGCCCTCTTGGCCGCTTCTCGCATCACCACGACGGAGGCGGTGCGCGGCTACGAGATGGCGCAAGACGGCTGTCTCCCCGCGTCCGGCTTCGCGCGCTTCTTCGAGATGATGCGCTGGGAGCTCGGGCGCCGAGGTGTCATCGCCGACGACGCCATGCCGAAGCGCGGGGTGGTGCGCGCGCAGACGCACGTCTACGGCGCGCCTCTGCGTTTCCCAGACACGTGGACGGGGCGCACGCACCTCGTACACGTCGGCGGCTCGTCGCTGCACTACGGCCACGACATCACCAGCGCGCGAGGGCACGTGGTGGTGCGCGCCCGCACCGTGATCGTGCTGCTCGATGCGCAGGGACGGCCCGCCACCGTGCCTCCGTACCTGCGGGCCTACGCGGACACAGCGCTCGAGACCCCCGCGCCTCTCACGGCCGAGGCCGTGGACTGGACGGGCACGGCCCAGCACCAGGTGGTCGTGCGGCAGAGCGACCAGGACTCGTTCCGCCACGTGAACCAGGCGCGCTACATCGACTTCGTGGACGACGCGCGGCGGGCCGTCGGGCTCCCGGACATCCGCTCCCTGAGCGTGTCCTACGAACGCGAGGCGCTGGCCGGGGACACACTGCAGGTCGAGCTGCGCGAGGTGGCCGAGGCGCGTCACGCGTTCCGGATGGTGCGCGAAAGCGACGGAGTGGTGGTGAACCAGGGAGTGATCGCGACGTGAGTGAGGCGCGGGACGGCTGGTTCGTGTACGTGCTGCTGAGCCGTGACGCGCGCCGCACCTACGTGGGCATCAGCACGGACCCGGAGCGCCGCCTCGCGCAGCACAACGGCGAGCGCGCGGGTGGCGCCCGGAGCACGCGCGCGGGGCGCCCCTGGACGCGAGCGAGACTGCACGGTCCGTACGAGCGGCGAGGCGACGCGCTGCGCGTCGAGCGCGCACTGAAGAAGCGGCGCGGGGACGCCCGGCTGCTGCCGCTCGATCTGGACTGCCGACTATCCTCATTCATGGGCACACCGGACTAAAGTCAAGGGCGCCCCTATTCGCGGACAATTCTGAGATTGCCTCTGCACTCCGCAGTGCCCCGAATACCCGACAGCCAGCAGGAATTCGGACAGCCTCTTCCGCGGGGTACCCATCGGCGGCTCCGTCACGAGGTTTCCCTCCAGGCCTTCAGCGCAAAATTCCACGCCCGTGTAACGACTCTGATACTGTCATTGGCCGTGTGGTGTCGCGGTCGAGCGTGGAGTGATGGAGACCCGAGGTACGCGCGCAGCGCGCTCGCCCTGCTGGCTGGCGTCGCGCTCGCGTTCGGCTCGACCGGCACGGCTCACGCCCAGCACGCTGCAGCGGGTGCGAGCGGGAGCGCCCCCGACAACATCGTCGTCGAGGCGTTCCGCGGAATCACGGCCACCTCGACCCGCGCGCACCTCGTGACGGGGCTGGACGGGCATCCTCTCTTCCATCTGCTGGACGCGGACGCCGTGCAGGCCCGTGGCCGCGAGCTGTTCGACACCACCCGCTTCTCACCCGAGCAGTACGCGCAGCTGGCGAGCGACCTCGACGTGCGCGCCTTCCTCTCGGGGCGCGTCGCGCGGCGAAGCGGACGCTACCTGCTGACGGTCGAGGTGCGCAGCGGCCAGACGGGCGCCGTGGTCGGTGAAGCGACCTGGCGCGTTGCGCGGCCGTCTGGATTCTCCGTGCTCGAGAACGAGGCGTACGCACAGCTCAGCGAGCTGTTGGATCAGACCATGTCCCCGGTGCGCGCGGCCCCCGGGGACGACGAGACCCCCCCCGACGTGCCTCCCGTGGAGGCGCCGCCAGAGGTCCCGCCGCCCCACGACCCCGACGTCGTGGCGGACGCGGACGATCCACGTCTCGCGTACGACCTGCGACGCATGGATGCCTTCCGGGTGGAGGTGCTGGTGGGCACGCTGCGGCGCAACCTCGACGCCACCGCCGAGGTAGACCCGGCGCTGAGAGGCGGGAGCCCTGGCGATGCGCCCGTGATCGAGCCTCGTGGCTTCCACAGCCGCGGGCTTGGCAGCCTCGAGCTGGGGTTGCGCCTCGAGTTCTTCCCAGGCGCTCTGCTCCCGGACCAAGAGCGCCTCGGCTTCTTCGGTTTCTACATGGCGTACCGGCACAGCGCGGGCCTGTCCCTGACGTTCGATGGCTGCCCGGTCGGCAGTGACCCCCGCTGCACGGACGAAGACGGCGTGGTCAAGCTCGCCGCACACACCTCGGATCTGGACATGGGCATCCGACTTCGCCATCGCTTTGGCCGCTGGCGGCATTCGCCGACGTTGATGGCGGACATCGGCTACGGCATCTTCAGCTTCGTCTTCGACGCCGACGGCCTGATGCGCGTACGCGCGGACCAGATCCTACCGCCCATGCGCTACCGTCAGCTGCACCTCGGCACTGGCCTCGAGGTCGGCATCGTGCCGGTCTACCTCAGCTTCGTCGGACGCTTCCACTATCGTCTGGGGACCCAGATCGGGTCGGACGCCGAGGCCATCTGGGGAGGGGAGACGTACGACATCCGCGGGGTGCGCATCCTGGCCGAGCTGCGCACCGAGATGCCGTACGTGCTGCCCGGCCTGTACCTCGGGCTCGGCGCGGAGTTCTTCCGCTACGCCACCGTGTTCCGCGGCCAGACGGCGTGTGCGTCGCCCGACGCGAGCGGCGGATGTGCCCCCGACGCGCTCTGGGAGCCGTGGCCCACCTTGGTCGACACCACGAGCGGCACGCGGCGCGTCTCGGGTGGGCTCCGCGACGCGGTCCACGACAGCTACTTTCGTATCACGCTGACCCTCGGCTACGCGTTCCGGTGAGACGCGCGCGACGGTGCGCGCTGGTCTGCGCGCTGGGGACACTGGCGGCGTGCAGTGCAGACGCGCGTGCGGAGCGAGAGGCTGCGGACGGTCCGAGCGACCCCAAGCGCGAGGCGCCGACGACGGATCACGCCTCCCACGTCCGCGGAGACCCCGTGGCGAACGCGCCGCCGCGCTCGGGCTGCGCGCTCACGATCCTCGCGACCGGGGACCTCGTCCTGAACCAGGTGGCCACGGAGGCCGTACTCGCAGACGGTCCAGACGGCTACCGCGCGCTGCTCGCGGGCTACGCCGCGCTCCGGCACGCCCGGCCGGACACGCTGGCCTACGTCAACCTCGAGCACCCGCTGGTGCAGGACCGACGTGCGCTGCACAGGGGTTTCCCGCGCGACGACCCGGACCACCCACGGATGCCCCCCGTGCTGGGCACCACACCCGCCCTGGCGGACGCGCTTCGGGAAGCGGGGGTCGACGTCGTCAGCCTCGCCAACAACCACTCGTACGATCAAGACCACGATGGGCTGCGACGCACCACGGCCGAGCTGGCGCGTGCGGGGGTGGCGTACGCGGGCGCGGGCGAGACCGAGACGGAGGCGTTCGCGCCGCTCTGGCTGCGCCGAACCGGCTGCGACGTGGCCTTCTTCTCCTTCACGGAGCACTTCAACCGGCGAGCCGACGACGACCCTCCCTTCGTGGCTGCGCACCTCGCGCGCGAAACCCAGGCGATGGCGGCGATCGTCGGAGCGCGCCGGAACGCCCACGTCGTGGTCGTGGCGGTACACTGGGGCCGCGACTTCGCTGCGGCGCCCCGAGGTGATCTCCGCGCGCTGGCCACTCACCTGATCGACGCGGGCGCCGACGTGGTGCTGGGGGCCGGTCCCCACGTGCTGCACCCCGTCGAACGCGTGGCGAGCCCGCGCGGAGACGCCGTAGTGGCGTTCTCGCTGGGGAACTTCGTGTCGGGTATGGGGCGCGCGTATCGCGTCGGGCACCCACCCCGATCCGTACGACACGCTGCAAACGAAGTCCCAGAGGCGCTCGACGCCGTGCTCCTCGAGGTGCCCGTGACCTCCGCGGGCGGACGCATCGCCATCGCGGCGCTGTCGGCAACGCCGCTGTTCACAGAGAACAACTGGCAGGCGCACCGCGCGAGCAGCGGCGCCCTCCCCCACCTCATCCGTGTGCGCGGGCTCGCGGACATGCCGGCCGAGGTGCGCGCGGAGCGGGCCCCGATCATCGCGCGAGCGCTCGGACCCGACGTCACGCTACGCTGAGCGCGTGCGCACGATCCTGCACATCGACATGGACGCCTTCTACGCGTCCGTGGAGCAGCGCGACGACCCGTCGCTGCGCGGCAAGCCACTGATCGTCGGGGGTGGCGGACGCAGGGGGGTGGTCTCTGCGGCCTCGTACGAGGTCAGGCCGTTCGGCGTGCGCTCCGCCATGTCGATGGTGGAGGCCATGGCGCGCTGCCCCGAGGCCGTCGTCGTGCCCCCGCGCATGGCGCGCTACGTCGAGGTCAGCAGCCAGGTGTTCGCCATCTTCGCGCGCTACACACCCGAAATCGAGGGGCTCTCGCTGGACGAGGCGTTCCTGGACGTGAGCGGCAGCGAGCGCCTTTTCGGCGCCGGCGAGCACATCGCCGCGCGCATCCGTCGGGAGATCCAGGAAGAGCTCGGGCTGACCGCCAGCGCGGGCGTGGCCCCGAACAAGTTCCTGGCGAAGCTGGCGAGTGACATGAACAAGCCGAACGGGGTCACCATCGTGCCGCGCGAGGAGGCCGCGATCCGGGCCTTCCTAGCGCCCCTGCCCGTCGAGCGCATGTGGGGTGTGGGCAAGGTCGGCGCGGCCAAGCTGCGCGCTGCGGGCTTCCAACGCTTCGCCGACCTCGCGGCCGCGAGCGAACAGCGGCTGTCGGGGCTGCTGGGGACGCAGGGACCGCACCTCAAGCGCCTCGCGCTCGGGTTGGACGAGCGACCGGTCGAGACCGACCGCGGGGCCAAGTCGGTGGGCGCCGAGCACACCTTCGAGGTCGACCTGCGCACACGCGAGGCGCTGCTCACCCCGATCCTCGAGCAATGCGCCCGCGTGGCAGGTAGGCTGACACGCGCGGGGCTGTACGCGACCACGCTCACGCTGAAGGTCAAGTACGGAGACCACACGCTACGCTCCCGCCAGCAGCAGCTGGACGCACCGGCCCGCGACACCGACACGTTCTACGAGGTGGCGCGCGCGCTGCTCGCTCGCGTCGAGCACCTCGAGCGCGGGGTGCGGTTGACGGGCATCAGCGCGGCGGGGCTGACCGACGATCCGGCCCGCACGCTCTTCGACGATCCCGCGCGCGAGAAACGCGACCGCCTGGAGGCGGTCAGCGCACAGCTACGAGAGCGCTTCGGTGAACGCGCGATCGAGCGGGGGAGGCTCGTGGATCAGCGCCCAGCGAAGGGCTTCGAGGGCGTCAGCCGCGACATGCTGCCCGCGCGCAGAGACCCCGGCGACGCCTCGGGCGCGTGACTTGCGAACACCGCTGGAGTATAGCTGGCCCGACCTGGGCACGTATCGGAGAAGACGACCGCGATGAACAGCCGACATACCAAGTTCATCTTCGTCACGGGCGGAGTTGTTAGTTCTATCGGCAAGGGCCTGACGGCCGCGTCGATGGGCGCCCTCATGGAGGCGCGCGGCCTGCGCGTGACCAACATGAAGCTCGATCCGTACATCAACGTGGATCCTGGCACGATGTCGCCGTACCAGCACGGCGAGGTGTTCGTCACGGACGACGGGGCCGAGACGGACCTCGACCTGGGTCACTACGAGCGCTTCACGTCGGCCACCATGCGCCGCGCCAACAACTTCACGACGGGGCGCATCTACGACGCGGTCATCTCGAAGGAGCGCCGCGGCGAGTACCTGGGCGCCACCATCCAGGTCATCCCGCACATCACGGACGAGATCAAAGCCCGCGTGCGCGAGGCCACCAGCAACGTGGACGTCGCCATCGTCGAGATCGGCGGCACCGTGGGCGACATCGAGTCGCTGCCGTTCCTCGAGGCCGTGCGTCAGATCAAGGTCGAAGAGGGCCCGCAGAACGCCATCTCGGTGCACGTCACGCTCATCCCGTACATCACGGCCGCGGGCGAGCTCAAGACCAAGCCCACGCAGCACTCCGTCAAGGAGCTGCTGGGCCTCGGCATCCAGCCCGAGATGCTGGTGTGCCGCGTGGAGCAGCAGGACCTCCCGCAGGGGCTGCGCAACAAGATCGCGCACTTCTGCAACGTGCCCGTCGCGTCCGTCATCGCCGCGCCGGACGTGAAGAACATCTACGAGCTGCCCATCGTGCTGCACGCCCAGAAGCTGGACAAGCAGCTGTGCGAGCGCTTGAACATCTGGACGCGCGACCCGGAGCTCAGCGCGTGGAAGCGCATCTCCGAGGCGGTGGACGCACCCAAGAGCGGGCGCGTCTCCATCGCCGTGGTGGGCAAGTACGTGCACCTGCGCGACAGCTACAAGTCGCTGCACGAGTCGCTGGTGCACGGCGGCATCGCCAACGACGTGAAGGTCGACCTGACCTACATCGACAGCGAGGAGCTGGAGAGCGGCGACATCGCGGCGCAGCTCGCGAAGCACCACGGCCTGCTCGTGCCGGGCGGCTTCGGCGACCGCGGCACGGAGGGCAAGATCCGCGCGATCCAGTACGCGCGCGAGAACAACGTGCCCTTCTTTGGTATCTGCCTCGGCATGCAGATGGCCGTCATCGAGTACGCTCGCCACATCTCGGGGCTCGAAGGGGCCAACAGCGCGGAGTTCGATCCGGACGCGCCGCACCTCGTCGTGGACATCATGCCCGACCAGCGCGGCGTGAAGGACAAAGGCGCCACGATGCGCCTTGGCAGCTACCCGTGTGTGCTCGCGCCGGGCTCCATCGCGGCCAGCATCTACGGCGCGGAAGAGATCACGGAGCGCCACCGGCACCGCTACGAGGTCAACAACCAGCACCGCGAGAAGCTTGAAGCGGACGGCCTGGTGTTGAGCGGTCTGTCCCCGGACAAGCACTTGGTGGAGATGGTGGAGCTGCCCAAGCACCCCCACTTCGTGGCCTGCCAGTTCCACCCCGAGTTCAAGAGCAAGCCGCTGCGCCCGCACCCGCTGTTCACGCGCTTCGTGCGCGCGGCCGTCGTGCAGCGCGACACGCGTGACGGCACCCACGCGGGCGCCACCTCGAGCGCCAGCGTCGAGGCCTGATTCGCTTCACTCGCGCTCGTGGAGGGTTCCCAACGCTGAGCGAAGGGCTCAGCTGGAAATGACCCGGGCGGGAAGATTCCGTCACATCTGGGGGTATCAGAGGCGCGTCTTTCTCGAGGTCGCGTCTGCCCCCATACTCGCAAGCACCGCAGCCTCCCAGGCAGTTTCGGCGCCACGGCGTCGACGGCGCGAGCGCCCATGGCCACCCGAAGACAACAGCTCCTGCGCGCCGCCCTGATCGGCGCACCCGCCGCATGCGCGCTGGTCTTGTGGTTCGGCGTGCTCCCAGGGGTCGTTCGGGAGCGGGCGGAAGACGCGCTGCGGGAGCGCCTCGGCGTCGCGGCCACCGTGGGCGGCGCGTCGTTGCGCCTACGCGGTGTGGTGTTGAGCGACGTGCGGGTTCGAACGGCGAGCGGCGGCCTCGACGTACACCTCGACGCCGTGGGCGTGCGTGGGCAGCTGCTGGCGTTGGCGACGCGCGGCGCGGCCGCCGTCGAGTACCTTCAAGTGCGCGGCGCCCGGGTAGCCATCGACTCGTCCCACGACGACTTGCGTAGCGTGTTCTCGCGCGCGCTCCGGCGCAGTGATGGTGATGGAAATGGAAACGGCGATGCCGGCGGCGGCGATGGCCCGTCCCAACATTCGCGTGGCGAACGCCGCCGCGGGGGGCCGGTGCTGGAGGCGCGCGACGCCGACATCACCGTCCGAGACCAGCACGGTCTGCTCATGCGAACCAGCCAGGCGGACATCCGCCTCGACGGTCCGCGCCTCGAGCTCGGTGCCACCCGCATCGAAGGCGACCCGGACATCGCGGGCGAGTCTGTGTTGCTGGGCGCCCGCGCGCGCCTGTATCGCGGGCACGCGGGCTGGACGCTGGCCGACGCGGAGGTGAGCGGCGGCCAGGTGGTGTGGGAGGACGCGTCCCTCCAAGAGGAGCCGACCGCCGACCGCTTCCTCGATCGTGTACGCGCGGCGGTCTCGGCGTTGTTGCCGGAGCGAGCTCACGAGCGCACGGACGAAGACACCGACGCGGTTGGTGGCGGTTGGTCGCGGCGCCTCGCGCCTGACGTTCGCCTCGTCATCCGCGACGTCGACTTCGAGACGCACGGCCTCGGACGCCCCGCGGTACGCATCGACAACCTCGACGCGGAGGTCCAGGCCGAGGACGACGGCTGGCTCCGTTTGCGAGGCAGCGGTCGCCCCTCCGGAGATGGCTCGCTCGAGTGGGACGTGCGCGTGTCACCGGAGGAGCTCCGCGGTGAAGGGCACGCGGACTTCGAGGGCATCAGCCTCGCGCTGGTCGCGCCCCTGCTGCCCAGCCTCCCGTGGTACGAGGCGGACCGCGCTGGGCTGTCCGGACACCTCCGCATCCACGCGGAGAGCCCCGCGCGGCTCGCCGTATCCGGCGACGTGACGTTGCGCGACGCGGCGGTGTCGTCGCCACGCATCGCGCCCGTCCCCGTGTTCGACATCAACGTGGCGGTCGCAGGGAGCGGGTACTTCATGCCGCTCGAGCGCAAGCTCGAAGTGACCCACGCCACGTTGCGGCTGGGGGACGCCGAGCTGCGGGGCTCCGGGAGCCTCGAACGGACGACGGACCACTACGCGCTGGACGCCAGGGTGTCCATGAACGCAACCCCGTGCGACGTGGTCATGCGCGCCGTGCCGGAGGATCTGCTGGGCGACCTGCGGGGGTTCAGCTGGACGGGAGAGATCGGCGGACTCGCTTCATTGCGGGTGGACTCACGAGACCTGGACGCGACCGCGTTGCGCGTCGACGTGTCGGACGGCTGTCAGTTCGTCTCGGTGCCCGCTCTGGCGGATCTGCGACGTGTCCAAGCGCCGTTCCGGCATGAGGTGCAGGAGCCGAATGGCGAGGTGTTCTCGATGACGACCGGGCCCGGGACCGCCAACTGGGTGAGCATTCACGCCATGAGCCCGTACTTCATCCATGCGGTGCTCGCGCACGAGGACGCAGGCTTCTTCAACCACACCGGCTTCTCGGTGCTGAGCGTCGAGCGTGCGCTGGTGCGGAACCTGCGCGAGGGGCGCTTCGTGTTGGGCGCCAGCACCATCACGATGCAGCTCGCCAAGAACCTGTTCCTGAACCGCGAGAAGACTCTCGCGCGCAAGCTGCAAGAGGCGCTCCTCACATGGTGGCTGGAGACCGCCATGTCCAAGAAGAAGCTGTTGGAACTCTATCTGAACATCATCGAGTACGGACCGAACGTCTACGGCATCCGCCAAGCGGCCCGGCACTACTTCGGACGCGACGCCGACGAGTTGAGCCCAGCGGAGAGCGCCTTTCTAGCGTGCGTCTTGCCAGCCCCGAAGCGCATGCACCACCAGTACACGCAGGGCCGTCTGGGACCATCCATGCGCGACAGGATGGCGCGACTGATGCGCCACATGCGCGACCGGCGACGCATGGATCAGGCGGCGCTCGACTACGGGCTGGCAGAGCTCGCGAGCTTCAGGTTCCGACGGAGCGGGGGGCCACCCGAACACCGCGTGATCCCGGGCACGCCTGGGCGCCTACCGTTCTCGACGGTGACGACCAGCGACGAAGACTGGGACACGTGGGAGGACGCTGGTGCGCTGACGGAGCCCGAGGACGACGCCTTCGACGGGATGTGACGGCGCATCCACGCGGGCCGCTTCGAGCGTCACGGCGCGCCCCCTCGACGCGCTCGGCGCACCCAGTCGCGTCGAGCGCGTCTCTATTCGTCGCTCTCGTTGTCACGCAGGCGCGCCAAGACCGCCGCGTCCTCGAGGGTGGTCACGTCTCCGAGCTCCGTCTCGCCCGCAGCGAGGCGCGCGAGCAGGCGCCGCATGATCTTTCCGCTGCGTGTCTTGGGAAGAGCCTCCGCCCAGATGACGGCGTCCGGTCGCGCGAACTTGCCGATGTCGGCGCTGACCTTCTCGATCAACGCCGCGCGCAGCGGCTCCGTCGCGGGGACCTCGGCCTTGAGCGTGACGAACGCGACCAAGGCCTGGCCCTTCAGCGCATCGGGACGACCGACCACCGCCGCCTCCGCAACCGCCTCGTGCGCGACGAGCACGCTCTCCACCTCGGCCGTCCCCAGGCGGTGTCCGGCGACGTTGACGACGTCGTCCACGCGCCCCATGACCCAGAAATACCCGTCTTCGTCGCGGCGGGCCCCGTCGCCAGTGAAGTAGCGACCCGGGAAGCGCGAGAAGTAGGTCGCGCGGAAGCGCTCGTCATCGCCCCAGATGGTCCGCAGCATGCTCGGCCAAGGACGATCGATCACCAGGAGGCCGCCCTCGTTCGGCTCGGCCTCCTGCCCATCATCGCGCAACACCTTGGGCGAGACCCCAAAGAAGGGTAGACAGCACGAACCAGGCTTGGCAGGGACGGCCCCCGGGAGCGGGGTCATCATGATCCCGCCCGTCTCCGTCTGCCACCACGTGTCGACGATGGGGCAACGTTCGCCGCCAATGACCTCGCGGTACCACATCCACGCCTCCGGGTTGATGGGCTCGCCCACGGTCCCGAGCAGACGCAGCGAGCTCAGGTCGTGCCGCCGCGGGTGCTCGTCCCCCCACTTGATGAACGCGCGGATGGCCGTGGGTGCGGTGTACAGGATGCTCACGCGGTGCCGCGCGATGATGTCCCAGAAGCGGTCCTCCGCGGGGTGGTTGGGCGCGCCCTCGTACATGAGCACGGTGCCGCCGTTGCACAGCGGGCCATACACCACGTAGCTGTGACCGGTGATCCACCCCACGTCCGCCGTACACCAGTAGACGTCGTCGTCGCGCAGCTCGAACACGTGCCTGGTGGTGACGGCCGTCCCCACCATGTAGCCGCCAGTCGTGTGCAGCACACCCTTGGGCTTCCCCGTCGTGCCGGACGTGTACAAGATGAACAGCGGGTGCTCGGCGTCGAGCGGCGGGGCCACATGCTCGGCGGACTGCGCGTCGACGAGGGCGCGCCAGTCGTGCTCGCGTTCCCCGAGCGAGAGCGGCTCCGCCATGCGCTTCAGCACCACCACGTGCTGAACGCTGGGCACGTCCGCGAGCGCGCGGTCCACCTGCGCCTTGAGCGGCACCACGACGCCGCGACGCCATGCGGCGTCTTGGGTGAGCACGACCTTCGCGCCCGCGTCGTTGAGGCGGTCGCGGATGGCCTCGGACGCGAAGCCGCCGAAGATGACGGTGTGGACAGCGCCGAGGCGCGCACAGGCGAGCATCGCGATGGCCGCCTCGGGGACCATCCCCATGTAGATGCCCACACGGTCCCCTGCGGCCACCCCCAGCTGCGTCAGCGCGTTCGCGAGCCGACAGACCTCGGCGTGGAGCTCACGGTACGTGTAGCGACACACGTCGCCCGGCTCCCCCTCGAACACGATGGCGGTCGCGTCCGCCCGCGGACCCGAGAGGTGCCGGTCGAGGCAATTGTACGCCAGGTTGGTGGTGGCTCCCACGAACCACTTGGCGTGCGGCGCGACCCACTCGAGCACGCGCTCGTGCGGCGAGAACCAGTGGAAAGCTTGCGCCTGCTCTGCCCAGAACCCCTCGGGGTCGGCGACGCTGCGGGCATAGAGATCGTCGTAGGCCTCTCGCGTGCCCACGCGGGCCGTCGCAGCAAACGCGGTGGGGGGCGGGAAGACGCGGGCCTCGGTCGATACGCTCGTGATGCGGGAGTCGCTCATGCGGAGCATGAGACCACATCGCTCACGGCTCAGGAAGGCGCAGACAGCTCACGACGTCGCGCGGCGAAGAGCTCGGGGCTCCCCATCGGCGACGGAAGCGCCTCGTGGAAGCGCACCGCCGACTCGAGCGCATGGTCGAGCGGTTCTCGTGCGTGCGGCCCCGCCTCACGCGAAAGCAGCGTGGCCAGCAGCGCGATGGCGTCTTGGGTGCGACCCGACAAGTGCAGCGCGAAGGCGCCCGGAACCACCCACTCGAGCACCAATGCGTCGGGCCGCACCGAGGAGACACACGCCACCCAGCAACGCGCCGCAGCGAGCGCCTGCCGGCCCTGCTGATACGCGCGGGCGGCGCGGGCGAAGGCGGCCGCCGCGTCTGCGAAGCGCCCTGCCTCCGCGAGAGCCTCGGCGGCGCGCTCCTCGGTCTGCCCGGGCGGCTCCAAGGGTGTCGCCGACGCCGCCTCGGCTGCCTGGAGCGCGGCTTCGGCCGCTCGGAGCCCCGCCGCGTCCGTGACGAACGGGCGCACCCGTGCGAGCCAAGCGCGCGCGCGGACCGCGGAGGCGTCGAGGACGCGCGGAAAGGCCTCCAACACGAGCGCTGCCTGCTGGGCCGCGGGCAGCCGCGCGGCCAACACGGCGGCGAGGAGACGCTCGTCCTCGATGGCGGGGAGCCGGTGCGCCAGCTCGAGCACCCGGCGCGCCGTGTGTGGAGAGTCCGCATCGTTGCCGAGGGCGCGCAGCGCGAGCCCGAGGACCGCCGCGCTCGACGACGAGGTCGGACCCGTCGAGAGGGTGGTCTCTGCCACGGTGAGCAGCGCGTGTGCGCGCATCACAGTGGAGGGTTCGTGCGCGACGTAGCGCTCGAGCAATGCGTGCAGGCCGGCGTCCGGATCACGGGCACGCATGGTCTCCGTGAGCGCCCGGCCGAGCGCCTCGCGCGCCTCGTCTCGCACCCGTGCAGCGGAATCGTCCACGCTCGAACCGTCCAACTCGGCATGCACGGGTCGTGGCGCGTGCGCGTCCGCCGGATCCGACGCCGCAACGAGCACGATGGACGCCCGGCCGCGCGCGTCGGCCGCACGCAAGCAGGCAGTCCCCAGCAGGCCTCGGGTGCGCGGCAGGCGCCACCCGGCGCTCGCGAATGGCTCCGTCAACAGGGCGGCGACGGCGTCATGCACCACCAGCTCGAGCCATTGCCCAGCGCCTTGCAGCAGCAGCTCGACGGTGGCGAAGCGCACCGCGCGCTCGAGGGGTCGGAGCGCATCGCGCGCGACGTGGGCGCGTTCATCGCAGGGCAGGAGGGTGACGAAGCCGCTCAGGCGCACGTGCAGGCGGTCGGACACGAGTCGCGCCTGCGCAACGCAGTCGATGGGCCCCTCCCGCGTGCGCAGCGTCACGCCGAACGCGGTGGCGTCGCTCGCGTGGACGAGCCCCGACGCGTCGTTCGCTCGGGCCACGCTTGCCCGAGTCGGTGGGGCGGGCAGCGTCACCGGGCTCCGAGCTGCCGCCTCGCTCGGCGCGCCCTCACCTCGCTCCACGGGCACGCCTGGATGAACCCGTAGCGAGATCCCCAACGCCTCGAGCGCCCGCTCCACCCGCGACACGTCGAGCGAAAACGTCCCGCGCGACGCGTGTGTTCGACGGTCGCGAAAGAGCAGCGCCCCTTGCCGCAGATCCAGCGTGCCCTCGAGATCGCCGGCCACCAGCTCGAGACCGTCGACCGACCCCAGCCGCACGGACAGCGGCGACCGCGAGACCAAGCGCGCCACCCCACGCTGCAAGCGGAGATCGAACCGGGGGACGGGCCGCGCTGCGTGGGGGTCGCTCACGACTCGGCGCGATACACTGGCGCGTCGATGCGCCGCGGTGGGGGGACCTGCTCGCGGAACGCTCTCCACGGGGCCCCGAGCGCATCCTCGGCGGCCTTCCTGGCGGTCGCCAGCTCGGCCGCGGGTGTGCCGACGGCGGATGCCTGATCGCAGACCACCGCCGCCGCGAGCATCCAGCCACGCTCCACGAAGCAGCGCGCCAACAGCGGGAGGGTGTCACGCTCGCGAGCGCCCAGCGCGATGGCCCGTCGCAGGAACCCGATCGCCTGCCCCGAGCGCCCGCGCTCGACGTAGGACTGCCCGAGACGTCGGAACAGATCACCCGCGGCGGGCCCGTCCTGACCCCACTGGATGCCCAGGCGCATCACGTCCTCTGCCCACTCGTGGCGGTCGGTCTCCGCGTAGGCCGTGCCCAACAGCGCCATGCTGCGCGCCAGCGTGGCGCGCACCTCTGGAGCGAGCGACTGACCTTCGGCGGTGCGCAGCAGGAGCGAGAGCGGACTTGGCCACGGGCCCAGCAGCTCGATGGTCTTCTCCCAGTCCTGGTCGGCGTTGGCTCGCTCCGCGCGCGGAATCACATTGAGGTCGATGGCGAACGGCGACTGCGGTCGCGCCGCCTGCGCCGACGCACGGACACGATCGCGGACCAGGTCGTGCAGCTCGTGCAGCGGCACCTCGTCGCGTGCACCACCCAGGTCGATCAGCAGCGCGGGTGGCTTACCCCCACCCACACGGAGCTCGCGCAGGCCCAGCCCGAACAGAGGCGCAAGGAGCAGGAACCGGCCGCCCAGAAAGCCCTGCAGATCCTCCGCGGTCGGGCTCTCGGGCAGCGAGTCCGGGACGGGCTCCTCGGCCAGCATCGTCGCGGCGACGCGGCGGCGGAACTCACCCAGCGCGAGGCGGTGCTCCTGCTGATCGTCCAACATGAAGTCCACGAGCGACGCGTCGGCAGAGCGTTGGTCGATGCTGACCGCCGTGATGCGCACCCCCGCGATGACCGAGTACGCCAGAAACTGCTTCCCGATGGCATCGCACAGCTGTCGGAACGAGGGTGAGTTCTCGCCGAGCTTGTCGAACCAGCCGTCTGCGCTGACGGCGTTGAGGGGGTGATGGCGGCGTTCGTTCATGGGCACCAACGTGACGAGCGGACGAGGATCTCAGGTGCCAGGAGCAGCGTCAAGGCGCTCGGGCCCCGCTCAGTCGTCGCTGTCCAACAACCGACGCACGGTCCCGAGCAGATGGTCGCGCTGCCACGGCTTCGACATCGTCACCGTGGGGACGGGCATCTCGAGTTCGTCGTTGAGCGCGCTGCCCAAGTACCCGCTCACGACCATCACGCGCGCGGGCGCACGGACCTTCAGCATCTCCGCGAGGACCTCATGGGCTCCGGCATGCGGCATGACGAGGTCGAGGATGACCACGCCGACGTCGGCGTGGTGCTCCTGCCACAGCGCGACTGCCTCCAAGCCGTCTGCAGCACAGAGCACCTTGTAGCCGCCGCGCTCGAGCGTGCGCTGCATGACGTGGCGTACCGCCTTGTCGTCGTCGGCGACCAGAACGGTCTCCCCCTTCCCGAGGGGCACGGCGACGTCCGCCCCCGCCTCGCTCGTCCCTTCGGCGTCGACCCTCACTGGGATCCAGACCTCGAACGTCGCGCCATGGCCGAGCTCGGACGTGGCTCGCACGAACCCACCGTGCTGTGTCGCGAACCCGTACACCATGGCGAGGCCCAAGCCGGTGCCTTTGCCGGCCGCCTTGGTCGTGAAGAACGGCGCGAAGACGTGCTCGAGGTCCGGCGGCGCGATGCCGACGCCCTGGTCGACCACACTGACGACGACATGAGTCCCAGCGGCGTGTCCCGGGGGGCGTCGTGGGTCACCCGAAGCGAGGTCCACGAGGGCGCTCTCGAGGCGGATCTCACCGCCGCGGGGCATCGCATCGCGCGCGTTGATCACCAGGTTGAGGACGGCCTGGTCGAAGAGGTTCGGATCGACCGAGACGCGTTCGACTCGAGGCGTCGTCACGGTGAACCGGTAGTGATTGTCCAGCACGCGCCGCAGCATCGGAGCGATGTCTCGTACGCGGGCAGAGAGGTCGACCAGGACCGACGTACGTGGCTCGCTGCGGCTGAAGGCGAGCAGCTGCCGCGTGAGCGCCGAAGCGCCCATCGCAGCTTTGCGAATGTCCTGCAGGCCTCGGTCACGCTCCTCGGGCCCGCCGGTCTCCGCGAGCTCGCTGTACGCCGAGATGACTTGCAGCAAGTTGTTGAAGTCGTGCGCGATGCCTCCTGCCAGTTGCCCGAGGCTCTCCATCCGCTGTGTGCGCGCGAGCTGCGACTCGAGCCGCTCGCGCGCCTCGTTGGCCTCCATCAACTCCGTCACGTCCATGTGCGCGCCGGTGAGCCGGCTGACGGCGCCGCGCGCATCGCGCTCCGTCACCAGCACGGTCGACAGCACGTGGCGATAGGTGTCGTCCCGGCGCTTGAGCCGGTACGTGACACGAACGCGCGCCTCGCCAGACCGCAGATGGTCGTCGAAGACCTGCAGCACGCGCCGGCGGTCGGCCGGGTGGATGGACGCTCGCCAGAGAGACATGTCTGCAGGGAGCTCGCTGAGTGAATACCCGAGCATGTCCGCCCACGCCGTGTTGTACGCAGCGTGCCCCGTTTGAGGGTTCCACTCCCACAGGCCGAGCCCGCCACCGTCCACGGCGCGCTGGAGCAAGCGCTCGGAGCGCTCCATGCGCTGCTCGGTCCAAGTCACGTCCTGCATGGCACCCACGACACACTCCACGTCGCCCGTGTCCGAGGTGATGACGCGTGAGCCCACCTGACGTACGTAGCGCCAACCACCTTCGGTCGTACGCACGCGGAAGAGCGTCGGCGGGGCGGCTCCACCGTCGAGCACGGCCTGAACGCACCGTAGCACCTCGTCAAGGTCGCTCGGGTGTACCGCTCCCCTCGCATAACGAATGAAACCGGGAACATCTCGAATGTCCGAACCGAACCATCCCCGCAACTCTGTCGATACACCCAGTGTGCGAGTGGCCATGTCCACTCGCCACGTACCGAGATGTGCGTCCTGAACGCTCGCCAATGATGCTTCACTGAACACCAACCTGCGAGCCGCCGTAACCTCGTCGGTGACGTCCGTGACAACGGCTGTCTTGTCACCCGCAGAGGGGTGACCTTCCAGGGGTGCATGCTGACGGAGCCATGCGACGGAACCGCTCGGCCGTAGCACACGAAAGTCGAATGGCGCTTCAGGACCTGCGTCGCCAAGCGAGCGAATGTACTCGCTGAGGTTCTGGCGGTCTTCATCGGCCACATTGGACAAGAGCGCGGGGAGCCCTGCGGTCACATCCGACATGGTCGCCCCCAGCATCTTGATCAACTCGAGGGAGATGGTCGCCCCTCCAGAGCCCGTCACCGACCAGGCACCGACGCGCGGCCAAGCGGCGACCTGCGTGCCACTCTGACGAATGCTCCGCTGACGCGGTCGGCCCCCACCGTCCTTCGCCAAACCCTTCCGCACGACTCTTCCTCCTCTTTCCGGCTGACACACGCGGGGCGCGAGGAATCCGCAGCGCGCGATACCACCAGTTTACCGTGCTCTGGGCTTCCTGGATACTCCGTTCAGAAGAAAAATCTACAACAGCGATCTCCCTCCCGCAAGACGCGTGTGCTCACGAAGCCCTCGAAGGGCCTCCCCAGGGTGCCGGGTGCAGCGGCTAGGCCAGCCAGTCCCGCGACATCGCCCCCCGGAACTCCCCGATGAACGCACGCCGGACGAGCTCCTCACCACCTCGCGCCCCAGGCCCACGCGTCAGTCGACGCGCTCGCCAGTCGACTTGAACACCTCCATCGGACGCAGCGCGTCCACCGGGCCGTGATACGCCGTCACTCCGTTGACCTTGATGGTCGTGTCCCCGTCATCCAACAATGCCTGGACGACTCCGGAGGCCGATGTCGTGAGCTCGAAATCACCCGCCATCACGCTCTGTCCAGACGCCCCAGCTCCGGCAGCATCCACCACGCTGATCTTGACCACCCGTCCCATGGTTTCCTTTCCGTCCAGCGCACAAGTTGGACGACACGTTCATCCGCGCCAGCACCACATCTCTTGTGCCAAGAAATACGCGCCAGCCTGAACGATCCCCTCATTTCGTCCACAGCTAACGACATGTCAGAGGACTCCGAAGAGGTCCGCGAAGAACTTCTGTTCGCGTAGGAGCTCATCGAACTTGTTGAGGATGAGGTGGCGGCGATGGGCTGGAGCATTCGGAAGGAGAGCGAACCAGATGCAACCTTGCCGAAACAGAGAGTGCGTACGCTTGGTCACGGTGTTCGCCTTGAGCACCTTGTCGAGACCCGTGGCTTCGCTGGCGGCGCCCAGCACGGTGAGGAGCGCTTGGGCGAGCGAGGCCAGCATAATCAAGCGGTCTCGGCGGTCAGGACGCTTGACGCGCACCTCCGACAGCCCGAGTCCGTAGCGCGGGTTCTTCGCGTCACGGAACGTCTCTTCAATCGTGAATCGGCGCCCGTACATGGCGACGACTTGGGAGGCCGTCAGGTCAGTGCGGTTCGTGGCCAGGCACCACGGGTCCTTCATGTCCTTGGCCTTCACCGTGACGATGCCCGCAACCGGCTGCTCGTGGGTGGTCACGGCCACGTTCTTCCAGAGCCGGGCTCGACCTTCCGGCGACACAAGCTTGGATGCAGCCAAAAGCGGCTTGTTGGCCACGCGCACCTTGATGTCCTTGCGAAAGCGGATGACGTAGTGCCAGGTCTGGTCGCTCAGGAATTCGTAGAGGGCGGTGCCCCCGAAGCCGCGGTCTGCGACGATGGTGACACGGACATCGTTTGGGATCGCAGACCGCAAGCGAAGCAGCAACGTATCCTCGGCGTCGATGCGGCCACCCTCGCTGAGCTCCGCGCTCGGAACGGTTTTCCAGCAGAGCGGCGTCGCGCGGCCGTGCGAGGTGATGACGTTGGCGGCGATAACGCTGTGAGCGTCGCGTGCGTACTCGGTCCAGTCGAGCGCGACGATGACGTCTTTGCGTTCGCCGAGCACGAAGCGCGTCCACGGAACGTCGAGCTGCTCAAGCTGAAGCTTGGGATTCGACAGCAGGCGGTCCACCTGCTTGGTCGCGTGCTTGGGATCCAGCCCCTGCGACGTCGCGAGCGCCGCACCGATGATCGTCACGCCCAGCGAACCCGCCTGCATGACGCCCAGCACCCCGTCCGCGAGCGAGCCCGCGAGCTTGGCGTGCAGCTCATTGTCCATCACCTGGTCGACCATCGAGCGCACTCTAGCCAAAGACACTCCGCCTGTGGTCTCGGATCGTCCCTCTTTCCGCTGCCCGGCAGTAGCCGAACAGTCACGCGTCTCAGGCTCTCGAAGGTGGGCGAGTTTGGTCGGGGAGGCAGGCTTGGTGGTCGTCATGCCCCTTGAAACAAGCCACTCGGCCCAAAATTCCCGGTCCGCGACGATATGCGATCATGTGTGCGCTATGCGGGGATCCCTCAGCGCGCCAGCACCACATCTCTTGTGCCAAGAAATACGCGCCACGACTACGCCAATATTTTGATGCATAGCCAAGAGATTGTCTTGGTGTGACCATGTCATCCGTGACGCGGCTCAACTACCATCACCTGTACTACTTCTGGACGGTCGCCCGCGAAGGGTCCGTCGCGAAAGCCGCGCGCGTCCTCCAGCTGACCGAGCCAACCGTGAGCAAGCAGCTCCACTCGCTCGAAGAATTCTTGGGTGAACCTCTGCTGCGTCGGGAGGGTCGAGGCCTCGTGCTCACGGACGCGGGGCGGCTCGCCCAGCGCTACGCGAACGACATCTTCACGCTCGGCCAAGAGTTTCAAGCGGCGCTCGAAGGCGTAGGCGCGGGCAAGGCAGCGCGCCTCGTCGTCGGAATCGCAGACGTCGTCCCGCGGCTCATCGCCTTTCGACTGCTCGAGCCGGCACTGCGTGCGCCCAAGCCGTTCGTCGTCAGCTGCCAGAGCGACTCACCCGACGGCTTGTTGGTGAAGCTGCTGACGCACCGCGTGGACGCCGTCATCACAGACGCGCCGTTCGTCGCGCCCGGCGCAGAGCGGCTGCACAACCGTCTCCTCGGCGAATGTGGCGTGACCATCTTCGGTTCGGCTGACCTCGCGAACGCGCTGCGTCGCGGCTTCCCGAAGAGCCTCATGGGCGCGCCGTTCCTCCTCCCCGCCGAGGGGACCGCGACCCGCAGCGCGCTCGAGACGTGGTTCGCGACGACCGGCGTGCGACCCGATGTACGGGGAGAGTTCACCGACAGCGCGCTGCTGAAGACGTTCGGGCGCGCCGGAGTCGGTGTGTTCGCAGCACCTGCTGCGATCGAAGCCGAGGTCGTCCGAGAGTTCAGGGTGCGCGCCATCGGGCGGGTGGACGCCATCCGCGAGCGCTTCTACGTCGTCTCGGCGAGCCGCAAGTCCGAACATCCAGCGGTCGCGGCGATATGCCACTCCGCGACCCATCGACTGTTCGGTTGACGCTGGCCGGCTCGGCGCAGATCCGTCGCCCACCCACGCCGTGACACGCGAGCGGTGCTCCCAGGAGGTGACATCCGCCACACCAGGGATGGTTAGACAAAACATTCACTCAGCGATGGTATCCCACTACCATTTGATGTCCCTGCGTGCCGTTTCGATGCGACCACAGACCACAACAGACTACACCACTTGTGACGTATGCGGAACCGCACCGACCATCTGATAAAGAGGTTGTGCGAGGGCTTGCGAGCGACCAAGCGAACCCGCCAACCCACCTTCGCTGTGGAGGCGCCTTCAGCCCGGCTTATCCGATATGGATGATGGCCACTACCCAGATTGAAGCGCGACACAGAACGCCGCGACAACCACTCCTCGAACGCCCCAACAGACGGTGAACCGGAGCTCCAGGGTGGGGCACCGCAAGGCGGAGCACAGACACCGCCGCGAGCACGCGAGGCTTGGAACACAGGGCCAGACCACCCCCTATTCGCGGACGCCCAAGCCGACAGCACGGGGGGCGGGGGCCAAGGATGGCGCACGTCGCTCTCTCGAGTTCCCGCGAAAATGGCACCTCTCGGTCCAACGAGCGGAAGCGCGCATCACTCTCGACACCCCTCTCGTGCCAGTGCGTCGACTCGATGCATGGACGGCGCGTCCCACCACGTCATCCGGCGTACGCCGAGGTTCGCCTCGAGCTCGGGTCGTCGAGCACCAACGCAGCAAAGTTCCGCCTGCGACGGCAGACAAGTGCCAACGCGGAAGCTCTACGACGAGCCCCGTTGCGCGGCTCTACGTCGTTCTCGCGCGCTGATTGGTCGACGTGTTCAATCAACATATCACAGTTCATTTCAAATCTATTACGACCCTCTACGGTCAATACGTACTTCTCTCACACAATTCATGCCGATACGGTCGGACCCCGAAACGGTGACGGCGAAAACACCATCTCTTGCCAGATGAGAAATTGTCTTGACTTGATAGCGCTACGTGCATACCAAATCTGTATCGGTCGGACGGTGGGATCCTCCAACCAAGACCGGTCAGGATTGCTTCTTCCAGTTTTTCTGGATTGTGGAGTCGTTCCAATGGTGCGGGGCTCAACGGACATCTCGATGGTCGCGGCCGTGGATCATCCACGCCTTCCGTCCTCTGCGGTAGCGGGGTCGCCGTGAGCCAGGCGACGGGCGGCGACGCCTCGCGCACCACGCTCGTCGTGGTGGATGACGAGGAGCTCTTCCTACGGGCGCTGAGCTCCTCGCTATCCCGTCTACACCCCGAGTGGCGCGTCCTGTCGACGAGCGACGCACGCAGTGCTCTCGACTGGCTTCGGACGGAGGACGTGGACGTGCTCCTCACGGACCTCGGCATGCCCAACGTGGATGGCCTCGAGCTCCTCATGGACGCGGCCACGATCAGTCCAGCCACGAGCATGGTGCTGATGACGGGTCACACATCGAACGGTGCGCTCCCGGATGTTCGCAGGCGAGGCATCCCGGTGTTGGAGAAGCCCTTTCCGCTGGGAGATGCGGCACGCATCATCGAGGAGCGACTGGCGACGCGCGCTGGTCAGCTCTCTGGTGCGCTGAGCCTCTCTCTCGAGGACCTGGTCCAGGTGCTCGCGCTCTCGAGACGCGAGGCCATCGTCCGCATTCGGATGGGAACCAGCACGGGGTCGCTGTGGTTCCACGAAGGAACAGTGGTCCACGCCAGCCTCGGGGAGCTGGTCGGTGAGCCCGCGTTCTACGCGATCTTGTCGCGGCGAGGCGGGCGCTTCGCGGTGGAGCCCTACTCTCCGCCGCCCGAGCACAGCATCGACAGCCGCTGGGAGGAGCTGCTGATGGAGGGCTGCAGGCTGATGGACGAGCACGTGTCCGGCGTCAGCACAGCGGAGCTCGTGGGCATCGAGCAGGGGGACTGGTTTGACGACGCGCTGGAGGGCTCGGAGATGGACCCTTCGGAGGTCGTTGATGGGACTGAGACACAAACAATCCAGGTGAAAGGTACCGACATGGCAGACATACAAGCGAGCTTGGAGAAGCTCATGAGCATCGACGGAGCGACCGGATGCTGCGTCGTCGACAGCAACAGCGGAATGATGCTGGGCTCCCTCGGCGGTTCGGCCGCCTTCAACCTGGAGGTCGCAGCCGCGGGCAACACGGAGGTGGTGCGCGCCAAGCGCAAGACGATGGCCGCGCTCAAGCTCAACGACACGGTGGAGGACATCCTCATTACGCTGAAGACGGCGTACCACTTGATTCGTCCGCTGAGCTCGAACGACGCCCTGTTCATCTATCTCGTGTTGGACAAGTCTCGCGGAAACCTCGCGATGGCGCGCCACGTCCTCGCCTCCGTGGAGACCGACATCAAGGTCGCCTGAGGCTCCGCCCCCACGCTGACCGTTCACCCCATGGCTGTCATCGACCGAACCGCGGGCGTCATCATCGTCCGTATCGCGTACGACGGCGAGGCGCGCGCAGGGAAGACCACCAACCTGCACGCGCTCTCGCGCAGTCTGTCGCGCGTGGTGTACACGCCGCCGCAGCCTGGCGAACGCACCTTGTTCTTCGACTGGCTCGAGTACACAGGCGGGCTCTTCGAAGGCATGCAGGTACGGTGCGAGGTGGTGAGCGTCCCGGGCCAGGAGTTCCTGACGGCGCGCCGGGAGCTGCTGGTGCGCTCCGCCGACGTGGTGGTTCACGTCGTGGACATGTCTACCGCGTCCGCCGAGAGGATCGACGCACGCCTGCGCCAGCTGAGCCAGATGTGTGAACCGGACGGCAAACACGTGCCGTGCGGCCTCTTGGTGCAAGCGAACAAGTGCGACCTCGCGCACAGCCTCTCGCTCGAAGAGCTGCGGGATCTCTGCGCGCGTCAGCCACACACCGTAGGGGTGCGAGAGGCCGTGGCGAAGGATGGTGTCGGGATTCGCGAGACCTTCGTGTTCGCTGTGCGCCTCGCGCTCGACAGAGTGCGCGAGCTCTCCAGGCTCGGAGAGATCCCGGAGCGTGCGGCGGATGCTGTCAGCGGCGAGGCGTTGCTCGCATGGCTGCGCGCCACCGAAGGAACGGTGCAGCAACGCGCAGACTTGGAAGACGACGGTGCGTGCGTCGAAGACGGGTCGGGAGGCGAACGCGCGGACGACTTCGGCGTCCCCGACGTCGACGCCAAAGGAGCCATTCTGCAGGTCCTGGCGGAGAACGAGGTGGTCGACGAGGCGCGTGCGGCGCTCGTGCGCGACGACGCGTCGACCGACGACACCGCCGCGGGAGACGTCCATGATGGCGCGGGGACCATCCCTGCTCCGGCGCTGCCAGACCCGAGCGTCCCAACGGGGATGATCTGGCCACCCATGGAGGGGCGGATCCTCCTCGAGGAGGTCACGAACTGCGACCTCGAGCTCACGCGCACCGCGTCCGGCGCCTGGCTTGCGACGGTGGGCGAGCGCTGGCGGCTGCACTCCGCCCGTGACGCGGAGTTTCCGTCGCTGGAGTCGGCGCGCCGAGAGCTGTTGCAGTCCGCACGCGCACACACGGCGCTGGGGCGCTTGCTGTCTCATCCGCGCGCCATCGTGGTCGCGGCCACCGGCCGTGGGACGTGGCGTCTGTGGCAGATCGTGCGGATACGCCCGACCCTTCGGGACAGCCTCGCCCTGGCGCTCGGGGTCGTCGACGCGCGCGAGGTCGCGATTCGCTTCGCGGAGGTCGGTACCCTGTTGGTGGAGCTGAACTCCCGCCGCGAGGAGTTCCCACAGCTCCCGCCCTGCACGCTGGACAGCGTCGGGCCCGGCGACACGCACGCCGAGTTCGTCGGTCTGCTCTCGAGCCTCGCGCTGGTCAACGAGGCCACGCTCAACCTTCCCCCCAACACGGAGCTGTTGCGCCGCGAGTTCACCGCCGTGGTGCGTGACTGGGCCAACGACGCTGGTGCCCTGCGCGACTCCCTCGCGGATCACGGAGCCCACTCACGCAACCCGCTCACACGACTCGTCGCAGACACCCTGCAGACCATGCTGAGCTCACCATGAACGCAAGCAACGTCACCCATGATCCATTCGTCGCTCGCGAAGAGTCGCCCGTGGGAGTTGTCCGGAGAGCGCTCTTCGCGCTCCATCTCGGGCTCGAAGCAGCACAGTCCGAGGCGCCGCGCTCCGTCACGGTCGGCGCAGGTGACGTCGTCCTGGGTCGCGTGGTAGTGTCTCGACGAGGGATCGCGCTGGCACCGCGCGTGCCACGGACCACCGCGACGCGGTCCCTCGCCGTCGAGCTCGTCGACTGGGTGAACCGCGGCGGCGAAGTGAGCCCCGACATCATCCCTGTCATGAGGGACCCGGGCGAGCACGCGATCAGCTGCGCCGAGCTGTTCGCGCACGCCTGCGCCCTCGTAGAGCCCAGCCCGGCAGAGGACCAGGCCGCCATTGCCTACGCGGCTCCGGCGTTCTCCGACCGCGCTGCGATATTGCTTCGGCTCAGGCCGCGCCACGACCTCCTGCCCTACCCCGTGCAGGCACGCGAGCTCGGCGACCTCGAGCTGCGCCCGATGCTTGCCCTGTGCCACGACGCCGCGTGCTCGGTGCTCCGTTCCCCGACGGGTCCGACGCCGCGCGAGTCATGGGCCGAGGTGCGGAGGGGCGCGCAGACATTCGGGGTGCTCCTCGGCACGACGCACATCGCCGTCATCGGCATGTCCGAGGCGGAGCTCAGCATGCCGTTCGACGCGAGCGTCGCGCCGCGCGGAGAGGGGGCACCCGATGCACGCTGAACGCGACCGCAGTGTAGGGTCCGGAGCGCGCCTCGCCGGTTTTGGGGTGGCCTTCGGGTCCCAGCGGGTGCTCCGTGACATCTCGCTGGAGCTTCCAGCGCGGGGCGTCGTGTTGCTGCTCGGCTCCGCCGGTGAGGGTAAGTCGACGCTGCTGCGGACGCTCGCTGGGCTCAACGACGCCCAGCCCAGCTTGCGCACCTGGGGTCTGGCCCACTTCCCCGACGAGCGCCCGGTCCTCGTGCGCCAGAACGCGCGACTGCTCCTGAGCACGCTGCACGAGAACCTCGTCTCGGGCCTCGCGTCGCGCGCCCAGCTCACGCGCGCGGAGCAGACCCGTGTTCTCGGAGAACACCTCGCGCGGTTGGGCCTCAGCACGCTCATCGGGCGCCTGGCGGACGACGTCAGCTCGCTACCCCGCGCCGAGCAGCGACTAGCGTCAATCGCGCGCGCGCTGCTCGCGAACCCCAGCACGCTGTTGCTGGACGAGCCCACGGCGGGTCTGCTCGACGACGAGCCAGGGGCCCACCGCATCCTCGAGCTCATCCTCCGCGAAGCGCGACAACGGCTCATGATCGTGACCACTCACAACCAGCGTCACGCCCGCATGCTGGGCGGCGAGGTCGTGCTGCTCGCGGATGGAACGGTTCATCTGCGTGGGCGCACCCAACACTTCTTCGACCACCCCACGACACCCGAGGCGCGGTCGTTCGTGCGTAGCGGACGGTGCTCGTCTGTGAAGGCGGACCCGTCCGAAGACGCCGCGCAGGGCACTCCCCCCCCCGTCACCAGCCGACAGGCTGGCCCACAGGGCTTCTACTGGCTGCTTCGGGGAAAGCTCGGGGGTACGCAACGACCAGGGATCACGTCGGAGCTGAACTGGGACCTCGACGCCCTCGGGCGGTTGGGGACGACGACGCTCGTCAGCCTCGAGGAGCGGCTCTACTACGACGTGGCAGCGCTCGCGCCGTACGGTATCCGGTCGCGGGAGTTCCCCATCGAGGACATGGGCGCGCCGGATCCAGCATCCGCCGCCGTGTTCTGTGGGTCCGTGGCGGACTCGCTCGCGGCCGGCGAGGTGCTGGTGTTCCACTGCCGCGCTGGCATGGGCCGCACGGGGACGATGTTGGCCGCCCAGCTCATCTGGAGCGGCGCACCTCCGGTCGACGCGATCGAGCGCGTGAGGGCGATCAACCCGAGGTGGATTCAGTCCGACGCTCAGATCTCATTTCTATCGACGTTCAACGGGCACGTCCGACACGCTCTTCAAACACACCACAAAGCAGAGAACAGGGAGACAATCGCATGAGTTTCAGCGCAGCCATAAAGAACGCTCAGACGTCCGTACCGGAATGTGTTGCCGTCGGGTACGTCGACATGACCACGGGCATGCTCTTGGACGTCACCACGGTCGACTCGCACCCCAGCGAGGTCCTCGACCTCGTCGCGGCGGCCACCGCCGACCTCTTCCAGGGACCCAGCGTGACGGCCATCGAGAAGCTGTTCCGCAAGTCGCGGGGGCAGGTCGAGGATGGGCACCACTACTTCCAGGAGATGCTGATCTTCAGCGAGAACCTGCTCCACTTGTTCATGCGGAGCACGAAGGACACGAGCCACGCGGCGGTGTTCGTCTGCCGCGGGAGCGTCAACATCGGAATGGCGCTCAGCAAGGCACGTGCTGCCATGAAGGTCCTGCAGGAAGCCATCTAGTCATGGGAGGGCCCTTCGGGATATGAGTGCGAGCGCGATCACCGTCCCCCCGGCCGTCGACCGGGCCATTCACGAAGCCCTCGCAGATCGCGAGGGCGGCGAGGTGATCGTGCGCACTGGCAGTCAGGTGGGGAGGCTCTACGTGTGCCGCGAGGCCGTCGCGTGGGTCACGTGCGACACCGTTCGCACGCGGCTTCGCGACATCCTCGAAGAGGACGCCGGCATCGATCGCGAGGCGCTCAACGCGGTCGTCGGAGAGTGTCAGCACACCCGCAAGAACTTTGGAGAGACGCTGCTGGACTGGGGCTTGCTCGACGAGGAGACCCTGCGAGGGTGTCTCCTTCGTCACAACGCGACCCACTTCCTCGGCATCATCGGGCTCGGTAGACGCGTGGAGAGCATGTTCGTGCCGCGTCCGCGGCAATACTCGGGGTCCCTCCTGTTTCGCTACGAGGAGCTGGTGGCGCACGCCCGCTCGTTGAACGACAAGCACTCGAGCATCCTCCCGCCTGCAAGTGACGCGAGCACTCGGCTCAGCGAGGTCTACCTGCAGATCCCCGACTGCCGCGCGCTCGTGGTGGTCGACAGTGCTCGTCGCCTGCCCGTCGCCGTATGGCCACCAGCGCGCCTTTCGCTCGCCGAGGAGGTCGTGGTGACCGAGACGGCGCTCCACATGCTCCAGCCCACCCTGACACCGTTCGGCTCGGCGTCCCCACCGCCGAACAGCCAGCGCGACGTGATCATCATCGGGGACAACCAGCTGATGGTCGTACGCCAGTGCGGAAGAGATCGCGTCTCCGTCGCGCTCTGCCAAGACATGCGCAACCTCGGAATGTCGATGGGGATGGCGCGCAGCAAGCTGGGCGACGCCTGCGCTCTCGAGCTCGACACGCCGCGGCAGAGCTTGGTCTGACCCGGGAGGCCGGCGGACGGGCCCATCTCGACTTCGTCCAGGAGGTCATCGCGATGGACCGGGGCTCTCACGCGCTTCTCACCCCCGCACGACCGAGGCGCCGAAGACGCGTACACTCGCCACGTGCGCGCGTTCGTACGTTTTCGTCTGCCAGACGGTGAGCTGGTGGAGCTCAGCCACGGCGACCTCATCGGACGGCTGGCGCTCGCCGCGTTGACACTGGATGACCCTCGCGTCTCCGAGGCGCACGCGCTCGTGAGCATGCGGCGCGGCGAGTTCGTCCTCTTGGGTCTGCGCGCCGGCTTTCGCGTGCGTGGTCGCGCGACCGAGGAGAGCGTCCTGCGGCCTGGGATGAGTGTCGAGCTCGCCGAGGGGCTGGTGCTCGAGGTGGACGCCGTGCAGCACCCTCCCGACGTGCTCGCGTTGGAGCTCGAGGGTCTCGGTCGCCACGTGCTCCCAGGCGTCGTCAGCCTGCACCTCGGACCGCCTGCGCACCTCGCGCCTCGCTTCGACGCGGACGCCGCCCTGCACGTTTGGTGGAACGGAGGCACCTGGCGGGCCCGGGTCGCCGGGGAAGCGCCCCTCGATGTCGAGGCTGGCGACGCGCTAACCCTCGGCGACACGCGCGTCAGGTTCGTGTCCGTCGATGCCGTCGGCGCGCTGACCACTCCCAACCAAGACGCCCGACTCGCCCCGCCCCTCCGCATCGTGGTCTGGTACGACAGCGTCGAGATCCATCGCCCTGGCCACCTGCCGCTGACCCTCGGAGGCGTCGGTGCACGCCTGTTGAGCGAGCTGCTGTTGCTCGAGGGGCCGGTGCCATGGCAGGTGGTCGCGCAGGAGATCTGGCGCGAGGGCTCCCCGGACGAGCTGCGTCATCGTTGGGACGTGACGCTCAGCCGCCTGCGAGCGCGCCTGCGGGCAGCCGGCGTACGGCGCGACCTCATCCGACACGACGGGAGCGGCTCGGTGCAGTGCGTCCGCTACCCGTCGGACACGCTCGAAGACCGCAGTTGATCTCCTGCACGAGCGGCTCCGCGCCGCAGGGAGACACGCGCGGGGTCCGCCGGGGCACGCCGCGGCGGACCCCGCGCCCAACTCACAGCGGGACGGGCTGCGCGCCAGGGGGTAGCGCGGCCACGGAGACAGTGACGCGATAGCGACCGAACGAGGGTTCGAGCCCCGCCGTCGGCCACGCCGTGTCACGCAGCACCGACTGCACGCACGCGTCCTCAGCGTCCGTCCGTGAACCACGCTGGTCCGGACGCGTGCCTTGCAGCACCTCGACCACCTGTCCGTCCGCCTCGTAGCGTACGGTGTACGCTGCGAGGAATCCAAGTCGTCGCTCCCCCGACGATGGAAAGCACGCGGTCACCCGTCCCTCGACCAAGGTGGCCACAGCCGCCTGCTCTTCCACCGAGCCGAACAGGACCACGACGTGGGAGTCTGGTGGGCGATACACGAACGGCGGAGCTGTGGAGGCCATGCTTGACGCCGCGCTGGGCGGTCGGGGCTCCTCGGCCGTCGGCGGAGCGCCGTGCGGTGAGGGCTCGCGGGACCCGAGCGACAGGAACACGAGGCCCCCCAGCGCCGATGCGGTCAGGGCGGCCGCCCACACGCGTACCCGTCGGTGAGGGTGCGGCGCGCCGACGTCGTCCGCAGCACGGCGTGTCCCGCCGATCCTCGGCGTCGCTCCCGTCGCCGGCGTCGCTCCCATCGTCGGCGTCTCTCTGGTCTGCTGCGTCGCGCCGCCCACCCTCGGCGTGGCGCTCGCCCCCACGGTGGGTGCGTCGCGGTCGCCGGTTCCGAGGGGCGCCACGCCGAAGGCGTCGGACGGCCCACCGACAACGCCCACCAACGTCCGCAGCTCGTGGGCCACGGCCGCCGCCGACATGGGACGCTCGCGCGGGTCGGGGTGCAGCAGGCGCGCGACGCACGCGTCGAGCGCGTCCGGCGCATCGGGGCAGCTCTCTCGGAGCGGACGGAGCGGCAAAGGCGCGCTGGCGGCGACGAGCTCGGCGAGGGTCGTTGCGGCGAACGGGCGCGCGCCGGTCAGCAACGTGTGCAGCAGCACGCCTGCGGCCCACAAGTCGGCGGCCGGTCCAACACGATGCCCGGCCAGCTGCTCGGGCGCCATGTACGCAGGCGTGCCCACGGCCACGTCGGTGGCCGTCAGCGTGTCCCCAGCGTCGTCGACCTGAGCGACGCCCAGGTCTATCAGCTTCGCGCGCTGCCCCTTCGGCCCCCGCACGAGCAACACGTTCGCAGGCTTGAGATCGCGGTGCACGATGCCAGCCGCGTGCAGCGCGGAGAGCGTGTCCAGCACGTCGGCCACCAGACCCAACGTCTCGCCGAGCGGGAGGCGCCCGCGGACCGCGAGCACGTCCCGCAAGCTCTCGCCGTCCACCAGCTCCATGATGAGGTAAGGCGGGGTGCCGTCGAGAGCGACGTCGTAGACGTCCACCAATCCCTCGTGCTTCACCGACGCGACGGCGAGCGCCTCGCGCCGAAAACGCTCGAGCGCGTCGACGTCGGAGGCGAAGGCGGGGAGGAGCACCTTGAGCGCGACCCGTCGGCGCAGCTGCGTGTCCTCGGCTTCGAACACCGCGCCCATGCCGCCGCGCGCAATGGGGTGCAGCACGCGGTATCGGTCGCCCACCACATCGCCCGGGCGCAGGAGCGTCACGGAGGAGGCGTCCTGGTCACAGCCCGAGCTTACCGCGATACCACGCGAGGGTGCGCTCGATGCCGCTCTCGAGATCCACCTGGGCGCGGAAACCCAGCTGCTTCTCGGCCTTGCGGATGTCGGGGATGCGCAGCTCCACGTCGGCGAAGTCCCACGGCACGAACTCGAGCTGGGACTGACTCCCGGCGAGCTGCACCACGAGCTTCGCCAGATGGTAGATCGTCACCGAGCTGCGCGCGTTGCCGATGTTGAACGTCTCGCCGACCGCCTCGTCACGCGTCATCGCCAAGAGGATGGCGTCCACGATGTCGTCGATGTAGCACCACGCCCGGATCTGGTCGCCCTCGTTGTGGATCTGGATGGGCTCGTTCTTCAACGCGCGCACCACGAAGGCGTGGATGGCGCCCTCCCCCACCTGACCCGGCCCGTAGATGTTGAAGGGCCGGATGGCGCACGTGGGGAGGCCGAACTGCTTGAAGTAGTTGTGCGCCAAGTGCTCGGTCGCGAGCTTGCTGACCGCGTACGTCCAGCGCGCCTCGCCGACCGCGCCGAGGCTGGTGACGTCCGCCTCGTGCACGCGGAACGCATAGGTACCGAACACCTCGCTGGTGGAGAAGTCGATGAAGCGCTTGATGCCGCCATGGTCACGCGCTGCGCGCAGGGCGTTCATGGTGCCCTCCAAGGAGATCTCCATGGTGGGTACGGGGTTCTTGAGGACCGTGTCCACGCCCGCGATGCTCGCCATGTGGATGACGTAGTCCATCCCCTCGACCGCGGCGTTCATGCAGGCTCGGTCCTGCACGTCGCCCTTGATCAACTCGACGTTGGGATGGGTGTCGAGCCCCGCTGCCCCGAGCGCGTTGCGCCGGAGCGTGTCGAGAATGCGGATGCGGTTCTTGTCCGCGAGCCGGGCCGTGAGCGCGGTGCCGATGAAGCCAGCACCGCCCGTGATGAGAATCCGCGCGCCTTCGAGCATGGCCTGCGTGTACCACGGACAGGCAGAAAGGGCTCAAACGACGCACGCTCCCCGTTCCCACGCGGTCGGCCGCCACGGGGGTGATCGGGTGGAGCTGGAAGGAGCACCCGACGCGCCGCTGGCCCCCGTGGTCGCGCCGCTTGACAGGGCAACCAATTTCGCACATTGGTTTATCCAATATGCCCCGCCGGCCCCCAGCCGCTCCCGCCGAGAGCCACGCGAAGACCCTGCCCGACCGCATCGCGGACGAGCTGATCGCGCGCATCTTCACGGGGCAGCTGGCCGCCGGGGAGCGACTGCCCCCCGAGCGCGTGCTGGCCGAAGAGCTTGGGGTGGACCGCACCTCCCTGCGCGCG
Source organism: Sandaracinaceae bacterium (assembly GCA_020633055.1). NCBI lineage: Bacteria > Pseudomonadati > Myxococcota > Polyangiales > Sandaracinaceae > Sandaracinaceae bacterium. The sequence goes on from JACKEJ010000011.1 coordinate 280,514, forward strand.
GCGTTGCGCCAGCTCTCGCGCATGCACGTCGTGCGCGCCACGCAGGGCTCCGGCATCACCGTGCTGGACTACCGGCGGCATGCCGGGCTCGACTTCCTGTCCGCGGTGCTGGAGATCCCGGGTCTCGAGCTGGGCGGTGCATTCCTGATCGAGGCGCTCGACCAGTGGAACCACACCATGCCGCGCTTCGTGGCGGCGGCCCTGAAGCGCGCGACGCCCGCCCAGCTGGGCGAGATCGACGCATTCATGGAGGCGCAGCTGAAGGCCCTCGACGCCGCCCCAAAGGGCAAGCGGGGCGCCGCGCTGGATCGTGTGGCGGAGATCGAGATGGACCTCCAGGACCATCTCGTCGATGTCCTCGGGGACGTCATGCTGCGCCTGGCCGCCAACTCCACCCGCGGCATCCGTCACCGTTTGGCGCGCCTGCAGCTCGACCTCGTCGACGCGCGCAAGCAGTGCGAGGCGCAGCGCACCATGTTCCAAGGCGCACTCACCACCACGCTGCCCGAGGACGTGCTCCTCCAGGCGCACGCCGCGTACCTGAGCGCACACCACCAGTCCCTGCGGGCGCACATCGCCACGCTGCCGCAGCGTCCGCACCGCACCAGCACCTGGACCCGCGACGTCGACTGACGCCGCGCCGATCAACCCCGAAAGCCAACACGACATGTCGAAGCTCAGCTCCCTCATCCACTCCACCAGCAGCACGATCGAGGACATCGGCACCTACCTGGACGGCCTGACGCACAGCTCGCGCATGCAGGCGCTCAGCACCACCTCGCGCGACGATCAGCGCACGCTGTGGGAGAAGGCGTCGTCGGACGCCGGGCGCATCACCCTCGAGCACTTCCTCCCCGCGAGCGTCCCCGCCCTCCGCCCCGTGGTGCACCACGGCCGCAACACCCTGCCGCTGCCCGACGCACAGAAGTTCTTCCGCAAGCCCATGCTGCGCCCCAACGACGGCAGCGCGCGCGCCTTTGGATACAACGACGCGCCCTCCGAGCCGCTGGTGGGACCGGGGTACTTCGTCCTGGTATCGACCGCTGGGAACACCAAGTGGGCCCCTCGCGGCGCGTGGGTGGTGGACTACTTCCAGCACCCGGACGGTGCAGTGGCGCCCCAGTGGCCGCGCGTGCGCCCCAACAGCGAGGGCCTACAGCGCTTCATCTACATGGGCACCCGCGACTTCATGCGCCGCGTGAGCGAGCACGTGTCCATCGGCGCCGCGTACAAGGGCGAGAAGCCCCTCGACCACTACTTCACGCTCTGTCGCGAGGACTGAGCCCGCGCCCCCTGGGAGCCCACCATGTTCGCCTTCGAGAGACGCTGGCTGCTGCGCATCTTCGACGCCATCTATCCGGCCAACGCGCCGGGTGGGCTGCGCCTTGGCGCCGCCGACGTCCCGCTCGAAGGGCTGCTCGCGGACCTGCGGCGGCACGCGCCGTTCGACTTCATGCTCGGCGTGCGCGCAGCCGCGTGGGTGGTGACGCTGTTCGGCCCACTGCTGATCGGGCGGCTCCGTCGCTTCGGTTCGCTCCTGCCCAACGAGCGCGCGGACGTGCTCGAGGGGCTCGCCCACCATCGCCTCTACCTCGTGCGCGAGCTGCCGATGCTGCTCAAGATGGTGGCCAGCCTGGGCTACGTCGGCGTCCCCGAGGTCCAACGTGCCATCGGCCTCGCGGTAGTGGACGACACCCCACCCGCATGGGCGACGTCGACGACCGGCGGGTCGAGCGGTGGCGCGGGAGGCGCTTCGCCGGGTAGCTCGGGCGCGGCGGCCAGCAGCGCACGGGAGGCGACGCTGTGAGTGGCGCCGTCCTCGGGTTGGGCGACGTCGCTGGGCGGCCCCACGTCCACGACAACGCCGACGTGGTGATCGTCGGCACAGGAGCCGCGGGCGCCACGGCCGCGCGCGTACTGACCGCGGCGGGCCTGTCCGTGGTGATGCTCGAAGAGGGTCATCCCACCCCGCGCGATGGCTTCCGTCAGGACGCCTACACCGGCTTCAAGGGGCTCTGGCGCGACCTCGGCTTCCGCGCCGCCCGTGGACGCGTGCTGATGCCCATCCTCCAAGGCCGCGCAGTAGGCGGAACCACCGTAATCAACGGCGCCATCATGCACCGCTTGCCGGAGAAGGTGCACGCCAGCTGGCAGGAGATGGGTGCCATCGACGACCTGCTCGACTACGCGGGGCTGACCGAGGTCTTCGACCAGCTGGACGACGAGCTGGGCGTCGGTCCCGCCCCCGAGGCCGTGCTGGGACGCAACAACGCGCTCATGCGCGGGGGCGTCGAGGGCATCGGCGCCAAGGGCAACCTCATCCTGCGCAACGTGCGCGACTGCGAGGGCTCGGCGCGCTGCAGCCAGGGCTGCCCCAACGCCCGCAAGCAGTCCATGCACCTGACCTACATCCCGCGCTCCGTCGCGGCGGGTGCGCGGGTGTACGCGGCTTGTCGCGTGACCAAGGTCGAGTCGCGCGGCGGCCGGGCCGTAGCCGTGTTGGGCCGCTTCCAGGACCCGATCACGGGCACCCGCGGCCCCGAGCTGCGCGTCGAGGCCAAACGCGCCGTGCTGCTGGCGGCGAGCGCCATCCAGACCCCCGTCCTGCTCCACGCGAGCGGCGTCCGAGGTGGCCTGGTGGGGCGGCGCTTCCAGGCGCACCCCGGCACGAGCGTGATGGGCGTCTTCGAAGACCGCGTGAACATGTTCTTCGGCGCGACGCAGGGCTACGAGACGACGCACTTCTGGGACGAGCGCATGAAGTTCGAGAGCGTGGCCGTGCAGCCCGAGATCGCGGCCACGCGCCTGCCCGGCTTCGGCCCTGCGCTGCAGGCGCGTCTGGCCAACGTCGGCCACGTCGCGCAGTGGGGCGTCCAGGTGCGCGCGGAGGCCCACGGCCGCGTGCGGCCTGGCCTGCTGGGCGGGGAGAGCGTCTGGTACGACCTCACGGCGCGGGACGTCGCGCGCTACCGCGTCGGGATCCGGCGCTTGATCGAGATGATGTTCGCGGCTGGCGCGAAGGAGGTCTGGCCGGGCGTGCACGGGCTGCCCACGGCGCTGACGTCCCCCGACCAAGCGCGCGCGCTGGACACGCTGGACGACGACCCGCGGCGCTACCACTTCATCGCGGCGCACCTGTTCGGGACGGCCGCCATGCACCGTGACCCGCGAGCGGGTGTAGTGCGTCCCGACGGTCGCACCCATGCCCTCGACGGGCTGTACGTGGTGGACTCGTCGCTCTTCCCCACCAACCTCGGCGTCAACCCGCAGCACACCATCTGCGCCATCGCGTGGAAGCTGGCCGAGCGCATCGCCGAGGCGTAAGAACGCGGCATGGACCCGAGCGCAGCCCTCCGCGAGCTGTTGGGCGACGTCCCACAGCTGGGCCGCCTCGAGTGGATCGGCCTACGTCCGGGGCGCGGGGAACCGATGCGCGTCGTCGCATCCGCCGAGCTGGTGGAGGGACACGGGATCGAGGGTGACCGCTACGCGCGCAAGGGCGGGAAGCGCCAAGTGTCGCTCATCCAGCAAGAGCACCTCGGCGTGATCGACGCGTTCACGGAGCGCGCCGTCGCGCCCGAGCTGTTGCGGCGGAACCTGGTCGTCTCGGGGGTGCCGTTGGCTGCCCTGCGGCGCCTGCGCTTCGCCATCGGGGACGTGGAGCTCGCTGGCAGCGACCGCTGCGCCCCCTGCAGCCGCATGCGCGAGGCGCTTGGCCCAGGTGGCTACGCGGCGATGATCGACATGGGCGGCATCCTGGCCACGGTCACCCGTGGGGGCACCATCCGCGTCGGTGACACCGTGCGCGCGCTGGGCTTCCCAGACGCTTGAGACCGGCCGCCACGCTCGCAGCGCACCGCGAGCTACCCCGGGGCCGGTCAGCGCACAGCCCCACCGCGCGACTGGCGCCGCCGCTCGATGGCGAGGGCCACGATCGGGACCGCAGCGATCAGCGGAAACACGTAGAAGGCTGGGTTGTCCAGCTCGACCCCGCGAGGCCTGTAGATGCCACCGCCGATCGCACAGGTGCCCAAGTACAGGACGATGACGACGACCCCCGCGCGACTCCACAGCCCGAGGTCGACCTGGGAGGGAGGCGCCGAGCGCGCTCCGCGGCGACGCCCCGGGGGGACGAACACGTCCACGAACGGCTCGTAGTCCCAGACGCACAGCCCCACCGCGGCGAGCCACATGAGCGTGGTCATGACGCCCGTGAAGACCGCACCCGTGCTCCAGCAGAGCGCCGTGATGGCCGCGAAGACGGGGACCGCGAGCAGCGCCCCGAGCGTGCCGTAGGTCTGCGTCATGAGGAGCGCCGCGATGGCGAGCTGGACGACACCGACGAAGCGGTAGAACGCGCCGGTGGCGTAGAACGCGTGCAGAAACTCGTGAAACGGTCCTGTGTTGGCGGCGTCCGTGAAGCGCTCGCCGAGGACCTTCTTGAGACCTGCTGGCAAGAAGGCGAAGCCCAGCAGCAGTCGCACGTTGGCGACGACCAGATGGGCCCAGCGGGCCGCGCGCAGGGCGTTCAGGGTGGACCGCATGCGGGGGTGTGCCAGCATGTCACCGGGAACCGCGTTGGGCGACCGGCCACGGCCCCCAGATTTTTTTTGCAACGCGCGTCGGTCCGCCGATCACCCACAGAGCGTGACGCACCAACATCGCTTCCTCTCGTCGCTCGTCGCCACCCTCTGGCTGGCGGTCGCGATCGTTCCGCTCCCGCTCTCCTCCGTCGGGGCGCAGCCGCCCCGCACCGCGCAGGCCCTCGTGCTGCTGCTCTCGGGGGACGGACTGCGCCCAGAGCTGGTGGAGGCCCTCCGCGTGGAGGCCCTGTCGAACGGCTACGGGCTCGTCCTCGGCGCTCCGCCCGTAGGGGACACCGGCCTGCAGCGCGCCGCGGCGGCCCAAGCGCAGGGAGCCGGGGCCGGGGCGCGGGCCACCCTCTGGCTGGAGGAGCAGGATCAGGAGCAGGGCGGCGGCGTCGTCGTGCGAGCCCTCTCCGCGGGGCTCGACGACCCGCGCTACGCCCCGCTGCCCGCGCCCTTGGCGGAGGTCGCGCCCCGCACGTTCGCGGTCGTCGCAGGGAGCCTGCTCGACGAGCTCGAGCAACCTCCGGCGCGCAGCCCGATGCGCGTCCGCGTCCGAGTCGAGGTCGACATCGACAGCGACAGCGACGACCCGCCGCAGGCGTCCGCCGAGATGTCCCTGGGACCCGACGAAGGTACCGTCGTGGCCGTGTCGCCAGGACTCGCACCGAACGACACCCCCGTGGAGGCTGCGCGACCCGCAGAAGCCACGGAGCCCACCCCGACCGAACCCGAAGCTCTCGTCCCCGAGGCGGCGACACCTGTCGAGTCCGAGCCAGCGGTCGAACCCGAGAGCGCGGAAGCGGTCGTCGAAGGTTCGCTCGAGGCCATCGAAGACCTCGTGGAATCCGAGCTGGAGGCGGAGGACGACGCACAACCTCCCGCACCCGAGCCCGACGCGGGCAACTCGGACCTCCCGCCGGACCCCTTCGTGACGCCCTTTGGCGCCGACGTGCTGCCCTTCGTCGGCACCAGCAGCCGCACCCGCGGCCGCGCCATTCGGCACTACTCCATCAACCTCTTCGGCGGCATCGATCAAGAGCTGCGTGGCGCCGAGCTGTCCATGGGGTTCGGCATGTACCGCGGCGACGTCACCGGCGCGCAGCTGGCCGGCGTGTTCAACTACGTGGGCGGCGACCTACGCGGCGTACAACTGGCCGGCGGCGCGAACTTCGTGCGCGGCGACGCTTCGGGCGTGCAGCTGGCCGGGGCGTTGAACTACGCCGGTGGCGACGTCCACGGCGCGCAGGTCGGCCCGGTCAACGTCGCGAGCGGGACGGTGCATGGCGTGCAGGTGGGCCTCGTGAACTACTCCGAGGACGTGGACTTCGCGCTCGGCCTCTTGAACATCGTTCGCAATGGGCGCACGCATCTCGAGCTCACCGGCAGCTCGGACGGCTTCTTCGCCCTCTCGCTCAAGCACGGTGGGCGGCACTTTCACTACATCTACAGCGGATTGACCCGCCCAGACGGGGCGGACGACACCCTCTTCGGGGCTGGCATGGGCATCGGCGCCCGCGCGACTCTCGGGGAGCGAGTGTTCCTGGACTTGGACACCCTCGGCTACGCCCTGCGCTCCCGCACGGAGCTGACCGACACCAACGGCAGCGTCGACGCGATGATGGTCGCGCGCGTCATGCTCGGCATCCGGCTCTTCTCGCGCCTGTCGTTGGTCGCTGGAGCGTCGTACTCGGGCCTGTGGTCCCGGGCCCCCGCCCCCGACTACGGCCTGTTCGGCACCCGACACCACGACGAGCTGTTGGAGGGACGGCACCTCAGCAGCTGGCCGAGCATCCTCGTCGGCCTCCAAGTGCTATGAATGTCGGCCGCATGCCCCTGTTCGTGAGCCAGCCGTCCTTCGACGCCAGCGCGACCGCGCTGGGCGACGGGCGGCTGGCCGCCGTTCGCGATGGAGACGCCGAGGCCCTCGAAGACCTTCTTCACGAGCTGCTGCCCGACGTGCGGCGCTGGTTGCTGCGTCTGCTCGGACCGCGCGCCGACGTGGACGACGCGACCCAGGACGCCCTGATCGAGCTCGCCAAGGCGCTCCCGACCTTCGAGGGGCGCGCGCGGCTCCGCACCTTCGCGCACCGCGTGACCGTGCGCGTCGCCTACCGCTACTACAAGCGTCGCGCACGCCATGGCGAGGTGCGGGAAGACATCGACATCGAGGACCACGACGACCCCGAGGCGCGCCTGATCGAGCGGCAGGCCCTCGCGCGCCTGCACGAGGCGCTCGACACCCTCCCCGAGAAGCGGCGCGTGGCGTTCGTGCTCTGCTGCATCGACGGACTGACTCCCACGGAGGCCGCGACAGTGGCGGGCAGCAGTGGACTCGCCATGCGCAGCCGGCTGCATCACGCGCGCGCCGCGATCGAGAAGCAGCTGCGGGACGACCCCGCGTTCGGCGCCTGGCTCACCAGCGGAGGAACCACCCGATGACACAGCACGAGAGCGCCCACCGCGAGCGCGCCGCCGAGCGCGTGGACACCCTGGTGGATCACGCACGCCGCGCAGAGCCCGCCCCCCTCTCCCGCGCGCGCCAGCAGGCGCTGGTGCGCAACGCGCTGTCCGCCGCTCGGACGGACACTCGGCGGGAACGTTTCTGGGACGTACGCGCCCTCCGCATCGCCGCGTTCACCAGCCTCTCCACGGCCGCCGTGGTGGGCGCAGCGTTCCTCCTCGTCGCGCGCACGGCGGACGATCCGACCGCCCCCATGGCCACCAACGAAGCCGGTGGCACGCAGATGACCCTCCCGGGCGGTGACCGCGTGACGGCGACCTCGGACGCGCGCTGGACCCTGCAGTCTGCGGAGCCGGTGGCGCGTCGAGTCGCGGTCGAGCGCGGGACCGTGCTGTTCGATGTCCAGCCGTTGCTGGCAGGCGAGAGCTTCGAGGTCCGCGCCGACGATGTGCGCGTCGCGGTGCGCGGCACCGTGTTCTCGGTCGAGCGTGCCGAGGGAGCCGTCACCGTACGGGTGTACGAAGGTCGCGTCGAAGTGTTCGAGCAGCAAAGCAGCACGTATGTCGGTGCCAACCAGATGTGGCGTTCGGGCGCGGCAGCGGCGACCCCGATCGAAGCCGCGCCCCTGGAGGTCGTTGGTCGCAGCGCGGCGGAAGAGCGCCTCGAGGCCACTCGCGTCCGGGGCCAGACCGTGGCGAGCGCACCGGTGGGGCCTGCACCAGCCGACGTCCCCGAGGTCGCCGAGGCATCCTTGGAAGACACCGAGGGCCCCGAGGACAGCGGCGCAGAAGAGGCGGTCGTCGAGGCGCCTGTGGCGCTCTTGGCCACGGGCTCCGCGCGCGCGGGAACGCCGGACCCGGGCGCAGCGCCTGCGCGTAGTCAGCGGGAGCACGCGACCGACACGCACGCGCCGTCCAGCGCGGGGGCGTCCGCCGCCGCGAACGCCAGCGCCCCCCAACGCCCACGGCCGAGCGTGAGCGATGCCCGGGCATGGCTCGCCGCAGGGGACGCTCAGCGCGCCTTGGCCGCCGCGACCGACCCGCTGCGCCTCGACCCTGGCGCGCCGCGCTGGCAGCTCACGCGCGCCGATGCCCTGCGCGCGCTGGGACGGCACGAGGCCGCCGCGGACGCCTACGACCGCGCAGCACGTGCAGGCATCGAGCCCGGAGAGTCGGGCTACACGGCCGCGCGCATTCGCTTTGGCAGCTTGGGCGACGCGGCGGGGGCCCTGCGCTCGCTCGACGCTGCCGGCGTAGAGAACGGCCCTCTGGCCGAGCGCGCCCTCGGGCTCCGCGCGCGGGCTTTGGTGCGCCTCGGACGCACCACCGAAGCGCGCGCCGCCGCACAGCGGTACCTGTCACGGTATCCCGCAGGCGGGCTCGCGCCCTTCATGCGGGAGCAGCTCGAAGCGAGCGAGTGATCTGCAACGCCAGCCCGCAGCCGGCGCACTGAGCTCTCTGTCAGGGTGACGTTCGCCCCGGCTGAGAGGCGGTGACCGTGAGCTCCTTCGATCGCACCCTGAGTCAGTACCGACGTGCCTGCAGCGTTCGCCGCCGCATGGCCGCCCGCTTGGAGCGCCGCGCAGACGTTTGCTCCGCCGACGCGATGGGCGTCTTCCGCGACCGACTCTTCCTGTCGCTCCACGACGCGCACGCGACCGCGATCGACGGGCCCACTCGACGCCTACTCCTGCGCTGCGGCTTTCGCAGCGTGACCTTCGAGAACCTCGAGACGGAGCGACTCGCCTAGCGCGGCTGCTATGCTCCCGCCGTGACCGACGAGCCCACCCCTGCGACCGCGACACCCCCTCCCGACCCCGGCCAGCGCGCCGCCACCGTGTTGGGGTGGTTCGCCGGGGCGAGCCTCGGGCTGATGGCGAGCATCGGGCTCGGCGCGTGGCTGGGCAACGCGTACCCCATGGTCATCGGCAACTTCGCAGGCGTCGTGCTCGGCGCGTTCGGTGGGATGGGGCTGGCCGATCGCTGGGGCGCGCGTAGCGTAAAGCCCCTGGCGTTCATCACGGGCTTGCTCGTGCTGGTGGCGTTGATGCTGGTGCTGACCGTGGTCGGGGCACCGGCGAACACTCCTTGAGCTCCGCTCGGCGCGTTCGTGCGCCTGGCCTTGGGTCCCGCCGACCCGAGAGCAGCAGCGCGCGGCGGGTTGGCGCCCGGGCTGTAATACTCTAGCCTGACGGTCTCCCCTTGCTTCGCGCGGAGCTCCCATGACCCGTCGTCTCGCCCCTCCCTCTTTGGTGCTCGCAGCACTCCTCGCGGCCGGCACGCTCAACGCGGGCTGCGGCGGTGGGACCCCACCCCCGACGGGCGAGGACGCCGGCATGGTCGTGGACGACCGGTGCGAAGCGAACGTCGACTGCGACGACGGCGTCTTCTGCAATGGGACCGAGCGCTGCGCGCCCGCCAACATGGAGGCCGACGCGCGTGGCTGTGTCGCAGCGACTCCCCCGTGCCTCACGGGACAGACCTGCTCGGAGGCAGCGCTCACCTGCCGCACCACCTGCTCGGAGACCGAAGACGCCGACGGCGATGGCCACCGCGCCATGGTGTGCGGCGGCGACGACTGCGACGACAGCGACGCTGCCCGCTACCCCGGCAACACCGAGGTGTGCGACGTGGACGACCGCGACGAGGACTGCGACCCCGCCACCTATGGCTTCCGCGACCTGGACCGCGATGGGGTCGGAGACGCCGCGTGCTGCAACGAGGATGCGGAGGGCACGCGCACGTGCGGCCGCGACTGCGACGACGCGGCGCCCAGCGTGAACCCCACGGGCACCGAGACCTGCGACGGCCTCGACAACGACTGCGACGGCATGCTGGACGAAGGCGTGTTGGCGACGTTCTACCGAGACATGGACGGCGACGGATTCGGCGACCCCACGGTGCCGGTGACCCACGCGTGCACCGAGGCGCACAGCGACTCGCTGAACGGCTTCGACTGCAACGACGCGGACGACACGGTGCGCCCTGGCGCCCAAGAGGTCTGCGATGGCGTGGACAACAACTGCGATGGGCTGTTCGAGCGCGACTTGGACAACGATGGCCACCTCGACCCGACCTCGGTCTGCGCAGACGGCCCTGCCCCCCGCGACGACTGCAACGACTTCAGCGCCACCACCTATGCGGGCGCTCCCGAGCTGTGCGACCGGATCGACAACGACTGCGACGGTCGCATCGACGAGCGCGTCGACGCCGACGCATCGTGCGCCGTCGACCAAGTCGCCGCCGGCTACTGCATCGAGGGCGCGTGCCACGTCGCGAGCTGCGAGGTGGGCTTCGGGGACTGCAACGGCCTGGTCGCGGATGGGTGCGAGACGGATCTCGGCATCACGGCAGCGCACTGTGGAGGCTGTGGCATCGTTTGCCCCCTGGGTGAGGCGTGTACGGCAGGGCACTGCGCCGTTCCCACGGCCACCTCGATCGCGGTCGGGCCTGGCCATGCCTGTGTGGTGACCAGCCGCGGGCAGGTGGGGTGCTGGGGACAGAACAGCGACGGTCAGCTGGGCACGGGGACCATCGAGACGCGCGCCTACGCCTCCCACGCGACCCGCTTCGGAGAGTCCATGGACGTCGCCGCCAGCGCGGCCACTACCTGCGCCGTCGCGGTCGACGGACGCGTGTTCTGCGATGGTGATAACCGGTCCGGGAGTCGAGGCGCGGGGAGCTACGCGACATTTGGTGTCCCGACGGCGGTGGTCAACCTCACGGACGTCCTGACCGTGTCGGCAGGGGAGCGGAACTTCTGCGCGCAGCGCAGCGATGGCGGGGTTTGGTGCTGGGGGTTCGGTGGCGCGCTCCTGGACGCGCTCTCGCCCGTGCAGCTGTCGAGCGGCGGGACCAGCGTGGACGTCGGCTACGACTCGCTCTGCGGGTACGACGGCCCCGTGACGGGCCTGTGGTGCATGGGCGCCGACACGTACGGACAGCTGGGCACCGACGCCATGCTCGAGCTCTGCGAGTATCGCGAGCCGCTGTTCCCGGCCTTCGGAGAGGATGCGTGCGCAACGACCCCGATCTCGCCCAACCCGAGCCCCGCCCTCCCGATCGTGAGCGTGGGCGACCGCTTCGCCTGCGCCACGAACGGACAGGAGATCACGTGCTGGGGCGACAACAGCAACGGCCAGGGGCTCGAGCCGTCACCGTCCACCATCGAGCAGCCGCTCGCCATCTTCCTCCAGGGCCCCGGTAGCGCCGCCATCACGTCGCTGAGCGCTGGGGCCGATCACGTCTGCGGCCTGCGCCAGGACGGCACGGTGCTGTGCTGGGGCAAAAACGACGTGGGGCAGCTCGGCCGCGGCTTCACCGAAGCCTCGTCCGCGCCTGGGCCCGTGCTCGCGCCGCCGGCGTTCTCGACCGTCGCGGCCGGCGGCGACACGACGTGCGCGATCGACACGAACGGTGCCCCGTGGTGCTGGGGGCGCAACCAGACGGGTCAGCTGGGCGACCGCAGCACCACCTCGCGGCCACAACCGACGCAGGTCGCGGGCTTCGACACGGCACGCGTGACGGCGCGTGGCGCCACCTGCGCCGTCACACGCAGCGGCGCCGTGCGTTGCTGGGGCGCAGGCAACCCCGTCGCGTCCATCGTGAACGAGACCGACCAGGTGCACAGCCTCGCCGGCGGAGAAGAGCACTATTGTGCGGTGAGGGCTGCCGGGGAGCTCTGGTGCTGGGGCCGAAACGGGTACGGGCAGCTCGGGAACGAGTCCATCGAGAACGCCATCCTGCCCGCGGCGCGGGTGGATCTCCCCCCGGTGCGCCAGGTGAGCGCGAGCGACAACATCACGTGCGCGGTGCTCGAGTCGGGCGAGGTGCGCTGCTGGGGCCAGAACATCTTCGGGGTGCTGGGGCTCGACACGAGCATCACGGCGGCGGGTGTGCCCACGGCCATCGCCGGGATCGACGACGCCGTGAGCGTCTCGGTCGGCCTGACCCACGTGTGCGCGCTCAGGCGCACCGGCGCGGTGGCGTGCTGGGGCGCAGGCGGAGCAGGGCAGCTCGGCGACGGGCTCGGGGTCTCCAGCCTGACCCCGGTCGCGGTGAGCGGGCTGAACGACGTGGTCGAGGTCCAGGCGGGCTACGACGTGACCTGCGCCATCCGCGTGGACGGGAGCGTGTACTGCTGGGGCACCGGCACGCTGGGGCAGCTGGGCGCGGGCGCCAACCGGCCCTTCTCGCCCACACCCCAGCAGGTGCGAGACGTTCGCAACGCGCGGGCCCTGCACCTGACGGTGCACACGGCGTGCGTGATCGACGACCTCGCGGACGTGTACTGCTGGGGCCGAAACCACGGGGGTCAGGCGGGCGCCGACGCCGAGACGACCCCGCAGCTGTACGTGGCCGCGCGCGTCCCGAACGTCTCGGCCGTGAGCATCGCAGGCAACGACGCCACCACGTGTGTGGTCGCGCTGGACGACAGCGTCCGTTGCTGGGGCGAGAGCAGCGCGGGTGCGGCCGGAGAGATCATCTTCGACTGCATCGGCTACTGCGACCCGCAAGCGGGGTGCTCCGTGACCTGCCCCGCCGCACCCACGGTGGTTCGCGGCATCTGAAGCACGCCTCGGGGCGGTACCCGTCCCACGGCTTCTCCTGATGCCAGCGAGGGCGACCCGAGGCTCGAACGACGGCGGAAGCGGATGCGCATGGCGTGTGGACGCGAGGCGCCCCCGAGCCCTGAGGGTGTCGCGTGGACGATCGAAACGATCTGCCTCTACGTCCCGGCGCTGTGGCACCCAGGCGGTCTTCCCACAATATCTAGTGGTGGTCACGAAATTGCCACTACTCGTCGTGGAGGATCAAGGTTGCAAACGTGATCCCTGGGTGGTAGTTCCCTGGCTGGATCCCAGACGATACGCGTGCCTCTCGGGTAGCCCTCGGGCGGCTTTCGTGTTGATAGAAGCGGACCCATGCGTGTGGGTGCGGGTGTCCGTCGGAGCACATCGTGAAGATCAAGAAGCTCGAAATCGTGGGGTTCAAGTCCTTTGTTGACCGAACGGTCATCAATTTTGATCACGACGTCACGGGCATCGTGGGCCCCAACGGCTGCGGCAAGTCCAACGTGGTCGACGCCATCAAGTGGGTGCAGGGCGAGCAGTCCGCGTCCCGCCTGCGCGGCAAGGCGATGGACGATGTCATCTTCAACGGGTGCGAGAGCCGCGGTCCACACGGCTTCGCCGAGGTCTCGCTGACGTTCGCCAACGACGACGGCCTGGCTCCGCCCGAGTACCGCGAATACGCCGAGATCAAGGTCACCCGCCGCCTCGACCGGACGGGCAAGAGCGACTACCGCATCAACGGTGCGGCCGTGCGCCTGATGGACATCACCAACCTGTTCCTCGGGACGGGTGTCGGCCGCCGCGCCTACTCCATCATCGAGCAGGGGCGCATCGGCTACATCGTGAGCAGCAAGCCGGCCGACCGGCGCGCCATCATCGAAGAGGCCGCGGGCATCACGAAGTTCAAGATCCGCAAGCAGGCCGCCGAGCGCAAGATGGACGCCACGCGCCAGAACCTGCTGCGCGTGAACGACATCATCGGCGAGCTCGAGCGCAACCTGAAGTCGCTCGAGCGGCAGGCGCAGAAGGCCGAGCGCTACAAGAACTACCGCGCCGAGCAGCGCGACCTCGAGCTGCACGTGGCGTCGTTCCGCTACCTGGAGCTGTTCGGGGAGCAGAAGGTCGTGGCGCACCGCCTCACCACCGCCAGCGACACCGCCGACAGCGTGCGCCAGGCGCTGCGCACCCGCGAGGCCGAGATCGAGGCGCGCCGTGCCGAGCTGCAGCTGGTGTCCACCGAGGTGGAGGAGGCCCAGCGCGAGTCGTACCGGCTGGACAACGAGGTGCGCGCCCTCGAGGGCGAGCTCAAGCAGCAGCGCGACCGGCTCGAGAACTACATCGAGCGCGAAGCCACCGCGGCACGCGACCTGGAAGAGGTGACGCAGCAGCGTGAGGGGCTCATCGACGAGCGTGACCACCTGGTGCGTGCCCTCGAGGAGGCCGAGTCCGCCGAGGAAGAGGCGGCATCGGTGCTCGACACCGAGAACGACGAGCTGATGCGCCGTCGTACGGCCGTGGAGGAAGCCGAGCGCGCCGTGCACAACGCCCGCGCCCGCGTGACCGACGCACAGACCCGCATCGCCCGCGCCGAGGCCGTCAGCGCTGGGTTCCAGCGCCGCAAGGACGAGGCCCACGCGCGCCTCACCAAGCTGCGCGACGAGCGCGACGACCTGGCCGGGCGCGTCATGGAGCTGGCGCAGTCTCGCTCCGAGCTGGAGGCGCGCCTGGACGGCCTGCGCAACGGCCGCGAGCAGACGGCCGAGCGGCGTCAGCAGGTCGAGGACGAGCTGGTCGCGCTGCGCGAAGAGCGCGTGGTGTGCGACGCGGACGTGGAGCAGCTGCGTGAGGAGCTGACCACCAAGCGCTCCCGCCTGCGCTCGCTGCAAGAGGTCCAGCAGCGCTTCGAAGGCGTGGGCGCCGGCGTGCGCGCTCTGATGACGCGCTTCGCCGAGAACGATCAGGAGCGCGCCGCGCGCGGGGTGTTGGGCCTGGTGGCCGACCGCGTCGAGGCTGACGACGAATACACGCGCGCGCTCGCGGCGGCGCTGGGCGACAAGCTGCAGCACATCGTGGTCAGCGGCGTGGAAGCGGGGCTCGACGCCGTCGGGTTCCTGCGCGAGGCCGGCAAGGGGCGCGCCGCGCTCGTGCCGCGCACCCCGCGTCACCAGGCCCCGCCCTCCCCCGCCGTCCAGGGCCCCGGTGTGCTCGGCCGCCTGGTGGACCGGCTGCGCTTCGCACCCGAAGACCGCGCCCTCGTCGAGCACCTGCTGGGCGACGTCACCATCGTCGGCACCTTCGACGAGGCCGTGGCGCTGCACCGCGCGCAGCCCGCGCACGGCCTGCTGGTCACGTTGGGCGGCGAGCGCATCGAGGCCGACGGAACCATCATGGGCGGCGCCGAGGATGACTCGGGCGCGCACATGCTCTCCATGAAGCGCGAGATGCGCGAGCTCGAGGTGCAGGTGCAGGACCTGGACGTCCGCTGGGAGGCCCGCGTGGCGCGCCAGGGCGAGCTGCGCAACGCCATCGCGCAGCGCCAGGCCGAGATGGACGCCACGCGCTCGGAGGCGCACGACGCCGAGATCGCCATCGTCTCCATCGAGAAGGACCTCCGCAACATCGAGGAAGAGGGCTCGCGCGCGCGGAGGCGCAACGAGGACGTGGCGGGCGAGGTCGAAGACCTGGCCTACAAGCTGGAGCAGGCCGAAGACGAAGAGCGCGAGTCGTCGCGCGAGATCGAGGACGCGCGCGAGACCGAGATGGAGGCCGAGGGCGCGCTGTCCGCTCAAAGCAACGTGCTGGAGGACCGCCGCTACGCCGTGGAGGAGCAGTCCGCGCGGGTGACCGAGGTGCGCGTGCGCGCCGCGCAGGCGAAGGAGCGCGCCGAGGGCGACCGCAACGCCGTGGAGCGCCTGGAGCGCAGCCTGACCGAGCTCACGCACCGCCACGAGCGGTTGGCGGCCGAGATCCTCGCGGCCTCCGGCAACCAGGAGCGCGTACGGGGCCTCATCGCCGACGCCATCGAGGGCCTGGCCGACAGCACGGAGCTGGCCATGCGGGCGCAAGAGGTGCTGGCCGAGGTGCGCGTGCGCTACGACGCGGCCCAGGAGGAGATGGGCCACTACGAGGTGGAGCTCAAGGAGCTGCGGGCCCAGATCGAGGCCGTGGGCAGCTCGGTCAACGAGCTGAAGATCCGCAGCCGCGAGCTGGAGCTGGCCATCAGCCACCTGCTCGAGAGCGTGCTGGAGCGGCACGAGGTGAACCTCCCCAAGATCCTCACGGACTACCACGCGCGCGAGCTGCCCGATGCGAACATGCTGCTGCGCATCGACGAGCTCCAGAAGCTCATCTCGCGCATGGGCGAGATCAACCTCATGGCCATCGAGGAGTTCGAGGAGAAGAACGGGCGCTTCCAGTACATGGACGGACAGCGCGCCGACCTCGAGGACGCGCTGAGCCAGCTGGAGCGCGCCATCCGGCAGATGAACAAGCAGAGCCGCGAGATGTTCAAGGAAGCCTTCGTGAGCATCAACGAGCGCTTCAAGCGCATCTACCCGGAGATGTTCCGCGGCGGCAAGGCCGAGCTCAAGCTCACGGACCCGGACAACATCCTCGAGTCCGGCGTGGACATCATCGCCCAGCCGCCCGGCAAGCGCCTGGGCTCGCTCGAGCTGATGAGCGGTGGTGAGAAGGCGCTCACGGCCGTGGCGCTCATCTTCGCCATCTTCCAGTACAAGCCGAGCCCCTTCTGCATCCTGGACGAGGTGGACGCCCCGCTCGACGAGGCGAACATCAGCCGCTTCGCCCAAGCCATCCGGCAGATGACGGCGCGCTCGCAGTTCATCGTCATCACGCACAGCAAGCGCACCATGGAGTACACCGACGTGCTCTACGGCGTGACGATGGAGCAGGCGGGTATCTCCAAGCTCGTGGCCGTCGAGCTGCGCGGCGAGCGCAGCGGCATGGTGGACGTGCCCGCTGCGGCCGTCGCCTGACCGTTTGTCGCTTCCGCCGATCCCGAGCCGTGCTCTAGACTCGGCGCGGAGGTAGCGCTTGGATCACCACGAACACCTGGTCTCGATTGGCAGCGTCCCCGCCGACATGGAGGCGTTCGTCGCGCTGCGTGACCGGCTGGCGCACACCCCCGAGGGAGGCGCCGCGATGTTCGTGGTGGCGCTCCTGATGTACGCGGAGGACGCCACGCTCGGCATGGCAGCGCTCACGGTGGCCATCGACCGCGAGCACCTGCAAGAGGGGACGGGGGGCTACAAGGGGCTGGTGCCGGGCCGAGCGGATGTGCAGGCCTTCACGGAGCGCAACGGCGGCAAGCCCCACATCGCGCGCAGCTATCTGGTGGGCACGTCGCCCGAGCACGGCTACGCGCTGCCGAGCGGCCCGCTGACGGTGCGCGTGCGCGACCAGCAGGTGCCGGGAGAGAGCGTGGGCGACGTCGCCAAGCGCTTCGTGCACTGCTCGGGCGCCGACAGCCCGCGCCCCATCGGGCTGCGCCGCAACAACCGCGGCTTGTTCAAAGCGACGAGCTGGAGCTCGCTGCAGGTGGGGGTGCGTGCGCCTGTGGAGACGGTGGACGACGACTTGTAGGCGCCCGATCCATTTCGTACCGATGGGTGCTCCCCGGCGAGGCCACCATGAGCCGGTCGTCCACGCGCAGCAGCTCCCAGCGGTGATCCCCGTCACCGAACGCGACGAACGACTCGCCGCGCGTGGTCAGCGGCAACACGCGACGTGCTTCGTGGTTGCTGAGCTGGAGCTGTCCCTGCGAAAGGGAGATGGAGAGGTGGATCGTCCGCCGGACGGCCATCGGACCGAGTGTCTCGAACGCGCCGTCCCACGCTCGGTCGTGTCGGCGCCAACACAGCGCGGCCCCAGCGTCCACGGAGTAGTACTGCCAGCACCCCTCGATGAACGCGAGTTCGTCCAGCGCTCCGTCCTCGCCGTGCGCCGACACCCGCGGCGACGGAGTGCTGGCGCAGCCCGCGACGAACGAAGCGAACAGCACGACGCAGGACATCCCCTCCCGACGGCGTGGTCGTACCCTCGGCATCGCGCGGAGATGCTTCACGCCCTGAGTGTAGCGAAGGATTCGACGGCGTGAGCGAAACGACCGCCGCCGCGCGCCGAGCGGGTTCGTGAGCGCCGTCGAGGTCGTCGCGCTGGCCAAGCGGCGCAGCTCTCCGTAACGTCCGTCGGCAGTGACGAACGCAATCCGCAAGAGCATGTCGAAGGGGAAGAACGGGATGGTCGTGGCGCTCGCGCTGCTGCTCGTGTCGTGTGGCGGCGCCGCACCGAGCGGGAGCCCCATCGGCGGCGGACCACGCTATCGGACGGTGCGCGAGCTGCTCCGCGGAGGCGACCAGCCGCTGCCGCGCGAGCAGCTGCTCGAGATCGCGCGCTTCATCCGGCACTGGGAGCGCGACCCGTTCCTCCCGACGACGCCGCCGAACCCCGAGCAGACGCCGTCCACCATGGCGCTCATGCTGACGTGGCTCGCCGAGTCCCCCGACGTGTCCGTGGCCATGTGTCCAGCGACGGTGACGCTCGCCGAGGAGCAGGCCGGTGAAGGTGCCGCGACGGGGTTCCTCATGGGCGCAGGGTTCGGCATGGCCGCCTACATGATCGAGAACCCCGCCGAGGCTGCCGACCCCGAGGGCCCGCGTGTGCAAGGCGCGGGCCTCGAGTCTGGCTTGCTGTGGTTCGAGGCCTACTACGCACGCAATCAGGCGCGCGGGGCACCCATCTTGGAGGAGCTCGTCGAGCTGAGGAACGAAGGCGGCCGTGCGGCCCTGCAGCAGTACCACGCCGACCACATCCGCTGTGGCCGCCACACAGGCGAGCCGCTGCCATGAGCGTGCCCAACCTCTTCGAGGGGGTCGAGCCCCCAGCCGTAGGTGAGACGTTCACCGCCCTCCTCACCACGCCGAGCGTGACCATCGAGCGCATCGTGTCGTCGCTGCGACCGGAAGGCGGCGAGTACGACCAGCCGCACGACGAGTGGGTCGTGCTGTTGCGAGGAGACGCCGAGCTCGAGGTGGCAGGCCAGACGCGGACGCTGCGCGCGGGCGACTACGTCCTTCTCCCAGCGCACACCAAGCACCGGGTGCTGCGCACGAGCCACGGTGCGCTCTGGCTGGCGGTGCACATGACGTCCCCGAAGCGCTGAGAACGCGCTGCGCGGCCGGAGAGCTCAGCCCGGCACGTAGAGGCTCGCGCGCGCCATGCGGATCAGCTCGCGCACATGCCGCTCGCGCGTCGTCCCGTGCTTCGCGTCGTTCGGCAGCAGCACGTCCAGGCTGTCCACGATGGCCACGCCGCCGACCACCATGTTGATCACCTGCACGGCGTAGGCCTGCGGGTCCACCTTCGCCTGCACGAGGCCCTTGTCGCGCGCGCGGGCCAGCTGATCGGCCACCACCTCGACCCACGGCCGTACGAAGCGCCCCAGCCGCTCGTTCATCTCCGAGGGCCGGTCGAGCGACTCGCGCACGATGAGGCGCGCGCGGTCGGGGTCTTCGAGGAAGAAGCCGATCAACGACTCCATCACCTTCTCGAAGCGCTCCTCCCGCGCCGCCGCCAACAGCAGCCGCGGCAGCTCTTGGTTCCAGTGGTCGAGCATCTGGTCCAGCACACAGCGGCGCAGCTCGTCCTTGCTGGGGAAGTGATAGAGCAAGCTCGGCTTCCGGATACCGACGGCCTCCGCGATGCTCTGCACCGACGTGCCGTCGAAGCCGTGCGCCGCGAACAAGCGCGTGGCTTCCTTCAGGATTTCGTCGCGAACATCGATCATCGGTGCCTCTACCGTCCGGTCGGAGGATGTCTACCATGCGGTAGACGCGGCGCCAAAGGG